>NZ_JABANE010000075.1 GCF_012844305.1 Flammeovirga aprica JL-4 | reverse complement strand
CAAAAACACTCACCAAAAAGAATAAATATCCTGATTTTAGTGAGTGCTAGAGTCTATTTACCAAGACTCCCTACTTATCTGAAGCCATTGCAAGTGATCTACAGGTCGATGTTTTCTAATCAAAAAAATACGACTTTGTAGAAATCTCTGCTTTTAAATCATGGAGTATCGAATATAAACCAAAGTAGGTTCTATTGACGTAAAGCCCATCTCTTAAACCTCTTGGTTTCTTAGAACTTCTCAGTAATTTTTGGTTTTCTTTGTCGTCTGCCAAAGACGCTATTTCATTGAAGTAATTATCATCGCTGAAATCAAATGTAGGCTTTTGGAAAGGACGAGAAAGGATAGTGATCATGGAAGTGAAAAGACCATCTAATTTTTCCTTTTCCTCAGCACTGTCGTTTTCATAAATGAAATTCATGTTACTGAAAACCTGACTTCTCTTTTCTTTATTTTCCAGATTTTCGATTTTCATCAAATCAAAATAATTATCATAAAATAAGTCTGGAATCACTTTTACACAGCCAAAATCAATAATACCCATTGTGCCATTTTCTTTAAATAAAAAGTTGCCAGGGTGTGGGTCTGCATGTACTTCTTTCATTTTATGAATTTGATAATCATAAAAATCCCAAAGTGCCTGACCAATTTGATTTCTGATTTCTTGAGAAGGGTTGGTAGCGATGAATTCATTCAAATGATCTCCTTCCAACCAATCCATTGTAAGAATTTTCTTCGATGAATATTCAGGGTAATAAGTCGGGAAATGAATATTTTGAATATCCTTGCAAGCTTCAGAAATGGAGATAGATCTTTGTAACTCTAGATCATAATCTGTTTCTGAAAGCAACATGTTTTCGACTTCCTCCATATAATGTTCTACGTCTCTTTCATTCAAACCAACCATTCTTACAGCAATTGGTTTTACCATTTTCAGGTCTGAAGAAACACTTTCTGCTACTCCAGGATATTGTACTTTCACAGCAAAAGTTTTATCACCTAGTGTAGCTTGATGTACTTGCCCGATAGAAGCAGCGTTGACAGCTTCTTTCGAAAAGGTGTCGAATATTTCTAACGGAGCCTTTCCAAAAGCTTTTTGAAATGTTTTGTTGACCAAAGGTAGCGATAAAGGAGGGGCAGAATACTGTGACATTTGAAACTGTTCAGTATAAGCCTGAGGAAGCATATTTTTATCCATACTCATCATCTGAGCTACTTTCAGTGCACTTCCTTTCAGTTCGCTTAATGCTTCATATACATCATTTGCATTCTCCTCATCCAGTGCCTTTTTTCGATCATAGGAAGAATCAATGACACTTTTAGCATAATGCTTCAGATAGTTAGAACTTACTTTTGCTCCAACTTTTACAAATTTACTGACACGTTGAGTTTTTGTAGAAGGGATGCTTTTCTGAACTTTATTTTTTATATCACTCATATTTATTTCTGAAATAAGAATTTAGCAAGAAGAAATGCTGAATCTGTAAAATTAGGTTCAAACAAATCCATAATTAGATTTACACTTTTTTCAATAATCTCATCTGTATTTTCTTTCTCATTAGATTCATCAGAAAGACAATATCTAATGATCAATAATGCCTGATACCAAATGATATCACCATAGTAGTCTGAAATGAAAAAACGGTCTGCCACTTCTCCCGTCTCAATTCCACTTTTTATAATACTATTGGTGTTATTTAAAAATACATTTTTTAATACAGACGATCTTTCGTTTAATATACTTAACTCAAAAATTGAATGAATGTTTGCTGAATATTCATAAAAAACCTCGTCTTTTTTTAAAACTTCTGCATAGTTATAAAAGAAGGAAAGCAATTTTTCTCTCACAGAATATTCTTCATAATTAGGATCATTGGCTGAATGTTGAAAGGCTGTCATAATTCCACCTTTCCAGATCTGAGTTTCTATCTTATTTACATCTTTAAATTCTTCCAGTATTTCTGTTTTGTCATCTTCTAACTCATTTGATATTAGATCATTAACAGAATTTGGACGTTTGTTATGTGACAAAATAAAGTTGATATAAGATAATTCTATTTTTTTTGAAATTTCACTCATATTGTTTAGGTATTTTAATAAATGTATGTTAATTTCATAATCGAAGTTTGTTTGTTAGTTTAGTTTATTAAAGTGGAAGGAACCTCTGATTTTCGGGGGTTTCTTTTTTATTTATAGACAAAACGAACACTTTTAAGTAACGCATCTTCAATTATTTTTGTCTCTACAACGCTAAAAGCACTTGATAGGTTGTTCAATTTGAGTTTTAGGTGTTTTACTCTTTTTATGAGAAATAGAGTTATGTCGCATAATGAATAAAACTCAACGTAAACATACTTATCGAGGGATTGTTTAGTATTGTCAAAGGTTTAATTAACTTTGTAGAAATACAAAAACAATCAAACCTTTTTATCGTGGACAACAATAAAAGTGTTGCTTTATTCTCTAAAGCACAGCATAGTATTCCAGGTGGTGTGAACTCACCTGTAAGAGCATTTAAATCAGTAGGAGGAACTCCATTATTTATCAAAGGTGCTGAAGGTGCATACATGATTGACGAAAATGATAATAAATATATCGAATTGATCAACTCATGGGGCCCAATGATTTTGGGACATGCTAATCCAGATATCACAGCGGCGGTTCAAGAAGCAGTAAATAACTCATTGTCTTTTGGTGCACCAACAGCAAAAGAAATCGATATAGCAGAATTAATTTGTGAGATGGTGCCTTCAATTGAGAAGGTGAGAATGGTGAACTCTGGTACAGAGGCTACGATGTCTGCCATTAGAGTAGCAAGAGGATACACAGGGAGAGATAAATTCATTAAGATTGAAGGGTGTTATCATGGACACGGTGATTCATTCTTAATTGCAGCAGGTAGTGGAGCAGTGACAATGGGAGTGCCTAATAGCCCAGGTGTTACTGAAGGTACTGCAAAAGATACATTATTGGCTCCTTATAATGATGTTGAAGCTATTGAAAAATTGGTAGCAGAAAATAAAGGTGAAGTAGCGGCGTTGATTATTGAACCTGTTCCAGGTAATATGGGATTGGTGATTCCAAATGAAGGTTACTTGCAGTCATTGAGAACAATCTGTGACCGCGAAGGTATCGTCCTTATTTTTGATGAGGTGATGACTGGTTTTAGATTAGCCAAAGGTGGTGCTCAAGAAGTATTTGGTGTGACTCCTGATATGACAACTTTAGGTAAAATTATCGGTGGAGGTATGCCAGTAGGTGCCTATGGTGGTAAAAAAGAAATCATGGAATATGTAGCTCCAGCGGGTCCGGTTTATCAGGCAGGTACACTTTCAGGTAACCCTGTAGCAATGGCAGCAGGTCTTACTATGTTGAATTACCTAAACGATCACCCTGAAGTTTACACAGAATTAGCTCAAAAAGGAGAAAAATTAGCACAAGGTATCAAAGAAATCTTAGATGCTAAGCAGTTGCCTTATCAAGTTACTTTACTTGGATCTATGATCTGTATTTTCTTTACGGCTGAAAAAGTGGAGAATTTTGCAGATGCTCAAACTACAGATACAGAGAAGTTTGGTAAATTCTTCCATGCCATGCTTGATAATGGTGTTTACTTACCACCATCACAATATGAAAGCTGGTTTATGTCAGTGGCATTAACAGAAGAGAATATCGATTCAATTTTAAAAGCAATAGACAAATCATTGGATGTTGCAAACCAGTAATTTATGAGTCAAAAACGAAAAGGTTTTCATAAATCAAAAAATGTTGTCACTTGTAATAAGTTCAAGTGGCAACACATTTTTTTATACGGACTTCGATTAGAGAAGTCAAAATGTCCGGTTTGTAAGAAAAAGAACCTCCCAGAATATTCAGATAAAGAAAAGATGTTTATTGATTTGGGTTTTGGTTTTATTTTCGCAACTCTTTTTGTTACCTTACCTAGTCTTTTAGATTTAGTAGGCATTCAAATCGGAAATCTACTCTCAGCTTTAGTGACTATAGGGATAGTATTGCTTCTTCGTGAAATATACTCATCTTTATGGCCTAAGAAGATTCATTAAACTTTCATTATATTCTATAGTATTAATTAAATGAGAAATACTTTAAAATCAATCCTAATTGCAGGTGCTTTATCCGCACAGCTTGGAGTTGCTAACGTTGCTTCAGCACAAGACCCATTAAGAGGAGCTCCTGAAAACTGGTTCAATTTAGATTACTCAACTGACAGTGTTTATGGGGTTGGAACAGAACGAGCTTATAAAGAAGTTCTAAAAGGTAAGAAGAGCAAGAAAGTCGTTGTTGCAGTTATTGACAGTGGTATTGATATTGACCATGAAGATCTTAAATCTGTAATTTGGGTGAATCCAAAAGAGACAGCAAATGGTCAGGATAGTGATAAAAACGGATACACTGATGATATAAATGGGTGGAACTTCATTGGAGGAAAAGACGGTTCATTTGTCAATGAAGAAAACCTAGAAGTAGCACGTTTGTATGGCACTTTAAGCAAGCAATTTGATGGTAAAGCTGAAGATGAGATTGCTAAATCAGATAAGAAAAATTTCAAACTTTGGTTAGAAGTTAAAGAATCATTTGAAAGCGGTGAAGCGAAGGCAAACGAAAATCTTGAATACTACGAGATGTTGTTGCATCAGTTCAAAAGAGGAAAAGCTCTTTTCATAGCTTATTTTGATCTTGATTCTGAAGATGAGTTGCTTGGTGCATTAGAAACTCTAGAAACAGATGACCAAGTATTGGTTAGAATGAAGGGAGTTGTCCAAGAGATGATGAGTAGAGGTGTAACTGAAGACCGAATTCAGAGTGGTGTGGACTACTTCAAAAGCCAAGTGGAGTATAACTACAATCCAGATTTCAATTCAAGAGAAATTGTAGGTGATAATGTTGACGATAAAAAGGAGCGTTATTATGGAAACAATAAAGTTGTAGGTCCTGATGCGTTGCACGGTACTCACGTTGCAGGTATAATTGGTGCTGTGAGAGGTAACGACCTAGGTATTGAAGGTGTGGCAGACAACGTTGAGATTATGGTAGTCAGAACTGTCCCTAATGGAGATGAAAGAGACAAGGATGTTGCGAATTCAATTCGATATGCAGTAGATAACGGTGCTAAGATCATTAATATGAGTTTTGGAAAGCCTTTCTCTCCTGATAAAGCAGAAGTGGATGCAGCAATCAAATACGCTGATTCAAAAGGAGTTCTTTTAGTACACGCAGCAGGTAATGATAATAAGAACACGGATGTTGAGAATAACTTCCCAACAGATAGATATAATAGAAGAGGTACAGCTCGTAATTGGATAGAAGTAGGCGCATCTACATGGCATGTTGACGAGGAGTTACCAGCTTCTTTCTCAAACTATGCAAAGAAAAATGTTGATTTATTTGCTCCAGGCTATAATATCTATTCAACAGTTCCAGGTTCTGAGTATGAAGCATTAAATGGTACAAGTATGGCTTGTCCAGTAGTAGCAGGTTGTGCGGCTGTATTGATGTCTTATTATCCTAACCTTTCTGCTTATCAAGTGAAAAAGATCTTGATGAAAACAGTGACTCCTTTGAAAAATAAAGAAGTTTACAAACCAGGTTACAATGATTTAGATGAAGGTCAAGAGCCTGAAAAAGTGAAGTTTGGTACGCTTTCAGTTACTGGGGGTGTAGTGAACCTTTACGAAGCAGTGAAATATGCAGAAAAGATCTCGAAATAGAGACTGAAGATGATAAAATAAAAAAGGGCTGGAGTTTGATTCCAGCCCTTTTTTGTATCCGTATTATTCAATCAATAAATTATCAATCAACCTTACCTTTCCTAAATGTGCGGCTATTACAATAGCGTAAGAAGCAGGGATTTGATAAGGATCAACAGGTTTTAAATCTGTTGTATTGACTATCTCAAGGTATTCAAGATGGAAGGAAGTATTTTTCTGGAATTTCTGTATTCCCCAGTCTAGCACTTCTTTTGGAGATTGTGAGTTGTCGAGTTTGTTTTTCATCTCACTGATAATCTCATATATAAAAGGACCTTTTGTTCTTTCTTCAGGAGTTAATCTTAAGTTTCTTGATGACATTGCTAGCCCATCATCTTCTCTAACCGTTGGAACACCAATGATTTCAATACCAAAAGAAAGTTCCTTTGTCATTTTTCTGATGATCAGAAACTGTTGTAAATCTTTGAGGCCAAAATAAGCTTTATCAGGGTTCACCATATGAAAAAGCTTACTGACAACAATCCCTACACCGTTAAAGTGTCCAGGTCTGAAAGCTCCTTCTAACTGTTTTTCAATATCTCCAAACTCAAAACCTACTAGATTTTTATTGTCTAATCCAGAGGGGTACATTTCCTCCACAGAGGGTAAAAATATAATATCACACCCAATACTCTCCAAAAGTGCTTTGTCTTCAGTGTGTTTTACAGGGTAATGTTTAAGGTCAATGGCATTGTTAAACTGCGTAGGATTTACGAAAATACTGCAGATTGTAATGTCATTTTCTTTTTTTGATTGACGAATTAATGTTAGGTGCCCTTCATGTAATGCACCCATTGTGGGTACAAAACCGATCGTTTTTTTTGAAAATTTGCAATTATTGACAAATTCTTTTAAGGTACTAACTTTGTTAAAAACGTTCATTTTAGGGGTTGATTTTTTGAAAATAAATTACTAAGTAACTGTAACTATTTACCTTACTTTAATATATTTATGTTGAATTTAAGTAAGTTCTTCCGTACTTTTGCGTAGAAAAGGTGTAAATACGGTAGAATATGTCGAAATTAAAAATTCTTTATGTCTCAAGTGAGATAAATCCATTTTTAAAAACATCAGAGGTTGCAGATTACGTGAGAAAGCTTCCTCAATCGATGCAAGAAAGAGGAATGGAAATCAGAATTATGGTTCCAAGATTTGGATTGATCAATGAGCGTAAGAACAGATTGCATGAGGTAGTGAGACTTTCGGGAATGAACATTGCCGTAGGTGAGGACGAAAAGCCGCTAACAATTAAAGTAGCTTCAATACAGAGTGCTAAATTACAAGTATACTTCATAGATAACGAAGATTATTTCCATAGAAAATCAGTATTCAGAGATAAAAAGAGCGACGAGTTCTTCTCTGATAATGATGATAGAGCCGTTTTCTTCTGTAAAGGAGTAATTGAAACAGTTAAAAAATTAGGGTGGGCTCCAGATGTAGTGCACTGTAATGACTGGTTTACAAGTTTTATTCCATTATACTTGAAAACTTCTTACAAAAATGATCCAATGTTCAAAAATGCGAAGACTGTATTTACAGTTTACAATACGCAATTTGATCATAAATTCGATCATGAGCAATTAGCCAATAAAGTGAAAATGCTGGATATTGATGACTCAATGTTATCAGACTTGTCTTCGGCAGATTACAATAGCTTTATCAAAATTGGTTCTGAGTATGCAGATAAAGTAACTAAAGGCAGTCCTGCTATTGATGATGCGGTAGCAGAGGTGTTATCTTCTTACGGAGAGAAACTCACTGAGACGGAGCCAGAAGGTGAAGAGTATGCAGAGTCTTATTATGACATTTATACTGGATTAGCTGAGTAATGTAAGCTTTTTTAGTGTTTTTTATAGAAAAAAGGTAGTCGATGTAAAAACGACTGCCTTTTTTGTTTGTGTGCTATAAGAATATTTGCAATTTTTGTCCTCACGTATTTTTTATTAGGTTTTCAACCATTTTAAACAATCCATTGTCATGGAAAAAGAGGGGTTATGAATTCCCGCTTTTTAACTGATAATTTTCCAGATGAATATAAAAAACTTATACATTAGAGCAATTTCATTCTTTGTAATCATTTTTTGCTTTGCTTGTGAGCGTACGGATCTACAAACAATTATTATTGGAGGAGACCTAATTGATGATGCAACGGTAATGTGTTATGCTGATACTTTTGATATTGAAATAGAAACACATTACAAAGACTCTTTATATACCAAAAATGGAGCATATTTTTTAGCAGGATATGTAGATGAAGGGACGGAGATAGGTAAAACTAAAACTACAGCCTTTACCCAATTAAGTATTGGTTCACAAGAAGCTGTAAACTTTAACGATAGAACACTAGATTCAATCTCATTGTCATTGGCACTTGAAAAAACATCACTTTACGGTGATACAACTCAAGCTTTGACTCTTGAAGTCTATGAATTATTAGATGATATTCAAGGAGATTCAATTGATTATTATTCAAATGATGAAGTAAGATACGCTGACACGCCAATTGGTACAAGAACTTTTAAAGTTTCTGATATTACAACTGATACTGTAAATATTAAATTGGACAGCCTTTTTGGTATTAAAATCATGGAAGGTGCTGAATATGCGAATCAGGAAGAGTTTGCAAAGCATATCAAAGGGTTAGCTGTAAAGGTAAAGGATTCTCAAACGCCAGCTTGGGCAGGTAAATACAGTCTTGAGAACTTTGGTACAGTAGTTACTATGAACATGCATTACTTTGGAGAGTCTGAAGGTGACACTTTAAGAGATATATTCTACTTTGGTTTCAATCAAAGATTTAATAATATACAATATACTCCTGGTACGTTAACAGAGAATATTAAAATAGGTGATGTTGTGAAATCTGAGGATTCCAACAACTTAGGCTTTGTTTTTGAAGGTACAGGAATGGTAGCACGTGTTAAATTCCCTTCTTTAGTCAATTTAATGAAAAAAGAAGATGGAACTTTAAGAGAAGTGCATATCAATAAAGCTGAATTAGCGATTTCAGCAGTAGGTCCTACAGATGAAGGTAATAAAATTTACCCAGCGTCTAATTTACTGCCGCCATCAGGACTCTATTTCGGTTTTATGAATGAAGATGGTTCAATTCAAACTGTGACCAGTGAATCATCACAATATAAATTATTGCAAGCCCAATTCCCTTCTTCAGGAGATTATCAAATTGGCTACAATTCTAATACGCAAACATACTCTTGGGCAAAATTAGCCCAACACTTACAAGAAAGAACATTTAGAGAGGCTGAAGGTTTGCCTCTTGATGATGATGGTCTCGTTATATTACCTAACCAACAATCTTCTTCGATTCGTAAGCTAGTATTTGCTGGAGATAAAAGTGATCTTTTACATCCATTAAATGGACAGCCGATGAAAATGAGGTTGATTGTTTACTATGCTGTATTTAACGACCCTACATTTAACTGTAAATAGGGGAGTTATTATTATTCACTAAATTTATAAACATCATGTGCGGAATTGTCGGTTATGTAGGACATAGAAATGCACTAGACATTTTAATTAAAGGCTTAGAAAGACTTGAATATCGTGGATATGATAGTGCCGGTGTATCCCTAGTTGAAAACTCTGACGTAAAGGTTTTTAAATGCAAAGGAAAGGTTGCTGACTTAAAAAAAGAATTAGAAGGTCAAGATACTAAAGGGTCTACAGGTATTGGTCATACACGTTGGGCAACTCACGGAGCTCCGAATGATGTTAATGCTCACCCTCATTACTCTTCTGACTCAAAATTAGCAATGGTACATAATGGTATCATTGAAAACTATGAAGCTTTAAAAGCTCAATTGATAGAAAAAGGGCATGTTTTTCATTCTGAAACAGATACAGAAGTTTTTATCCATTTTATTGAGCAAATTCAGAAAGATAATGATTGTGAGTTAGATCGTGCAGTACGTATTGCTTTAAACGAGGTAGTAGGGGCTTATGCGATCGTAATCACAAGTAAAGATAATCCAGGACAATTGGTAGCTGCACGTAAGGGTAGTCCTTTGGTGATTGGTGTAGGAGAAGATGAATTCTTCCTAGCATCAGATGCAACTCCAATTGTAGAATATACTAAGAATGTAGTATACATTAAGGATGAAGAGGTAGTACTTCTTAAAGATGGTAATATGACTATTACTGACATTAAGAATGTAGTGCAGACTCCTTACTTGCAAACATTAGAATTAGAGCTTGAAGCGATTGAAAAAGGCGGTTATGATCACTTTATGATGAAAGAGATCATGGAGCAACCTAAGTCAGTAGCAGATTGTTTGAGAGGACGTGTTATCGCAAACAAAAATCACGTGAAATTAGGAGGAATTATCAATCATTTTGATGACCTTTTAAATGCGAACCGTATCGTCATTGTAGCTTGTGGTACTTCATGGCATGCGGGGTTAGTTGCTGAATACATCATTGAGGAACTTGTTCGTATTCCAGTAGAAGTAGAATACGCTTCTGAATTTAGATATAGAAACCCGATTATTGGAAAAGGTGATGTAATGATTGCAATTTCTCAATCAGGAGAAACTGCCGATACATTAGCTGCAATGTCTTTAGCTGAGTCTAAAGGGGCGACAGTAATTGGAGTTTGTAACGTAGTAGGTTCATCTATTGCAAGAAACTCTCATGAAGGTGCTTATACTCACGCAGGACCAGAAATTGGTGTAGCAAGTACTAAAGCATTTACAGCTCAATTGACAGTACTTACAACTATGGCTTTAATGTTGGCGAAAGAAAAAGGATCGCTTACAGAGGCTCAGTTGCATGACTTATTAGTGGAATTTGAAAGTATTCCTGCTAAAATTGAGAAGGTTTTACAAGTAGATGATGCTGTTAAAGAAATGTCTGCTTTATATAAAGATGCTAAAAACTTCTTATATTTAGGTAGAGGGTTTAATTTCCCAGTAGCTTTAGAAGGAGCTCTTAAATTAAAAGAGATTTCATATATCCATGCTGAAGGGTATCCTGCGGCTGAGATGAAGCACGGTCCTATTGCATTGATTGATGAGGAAATGCCTGTAGTTGTGATCGCAACTAGAGACAGTTCATATGATAAAGTAGTTTCAAACTTACAGGAAGTAAAAGCAAGAAGCGGTAGAGTAATTGCCATTGTAACAGAAGGTGACGCACTGATTCCAAGTATGGTGGATCACGTGATTGAGGTACCTGATACACATGAGGTATTGATGCCAATGATTTCTTGTATTCCGTTGCAATTGCTATCTTATCATATTGCTGTAATGAGAGGATGTAATGTTGATCAGCCAAGAAACTTGGCGAAATCAGTAACAGTAGAATAAATTATAATGTACTGAGTGGTATTAAAATGCCACTCAGTTGAATAAAGAATATGCGCGACGAACATAGTTATAATACCAGTAGATCAGATATTATTCTGAAAGAGTATGGAAGAAATATTGAAGGTTTAGTTCAATTTATTTCTTCATTGGAAGATAAGTCTTTAAGGACGCAATATGCATATACTTTGATTGCTTTGATGAAACAGCTTCATCCTATACAAAAGCAATTGAATGATAGTCAACAGAGAATTTGGGATCACTTGCAAGTGATGTCTGATTTTAAATTGGATATTGATTCTCCCTATCCTGCTCCAAAGGAAAATATGATGTTCAGCAAGCCAAGGAAAGTTGAATATACACAAAGTCATATTCGTTTTAGACACTTTGGTAAAAATCTGGAAGCTATGGTTCAGAAAGCTTTACAATTGGAAACTAAAGATGATGTGGAATTAGCATTTTCTAAGATTGTAAAGTTGATGAAATCTTTCTATTCAGCTCAAGTCAATAACCAAATTGAGGATGAAGTAATCATGAATACCTTGAATACTTTATCAAAAGGGAAAGTGAATATGAGAGATGTGAAGGCAAAATATCCTGATAGCTTTAAAAATGTGAAGTTGCCTTCTAATACTGCAACGACAACAACGTCGAGTAGTAGTTCATCATCTTCTTCAAAAAGCAAGAAACGTCGTAAGAAAAGAAGAAAATAATATTACACTAACCTCTGAGGTAAGTTGTGATATAATAAAGTATTCCTAGTGAAATTAGTAGTATTGAAGTAAGTCTATTAAGAATGTAATACTTGCTTGAAAGTACTAGTGTAACGCAAAGAATACATATTAATATTGAGAATATTAGATCATAGTTAAGGGTGTAGTCGTAAAAGGCTTCACCCTTAATTGTTAATAGGCAGGGGGTAAGTAAAAAGTTGATAATGTAAGAGCCCATAATATTGCCAAGGGCTATGTCGTGACGTTTTCTTCGCATCGCTGCCAATGTAGTAGTGATTTCAGGAAGAGAAGTACAGATAGACATAATACTTACACCTATAAACCTAGAAGTTAAAGTTGTAGTAGAACTTAATAATAAAGCTTCAATTACAACGATATAAGCTCCAACACAGATAATCAATATACCAATGATGATATTTCTGATGATAGTTTGTTTGTTGGAATTGTGAAAGGAAGAGTGCTTTTGAGCCTTGAGGAGTGAGATTTCTCTTCGAGACTTTTTATTCGTGAAAATGATCAGATAATAGATGAAAAAGCAGAACAGAAGAATTAATGAATCAGTTCTGGTGAGGTAATTAGCACCTATATTAAAAATCAGCTGTTTGTTTAATAGAATAAATAGAAGTATTCCTCCAAAAATAGCAACTAGTAAATCCCTCCAAATACTTTTCGCAAATACCCTGATATTTACAAAAAATGTTGTCAGACCTAGTCCGAAGATAACATTGAATGTATTACTCCCTATTAGAGTGCCAAATGCTAATGTTTCTTCGTTTTTGAAAGTGGAAATTAGAGATACAGCTACCTCTGGAATTGAAGTACCTAATGCAACGATAGTAAGCCCAACCCTTAATCCAGAAAAATGTGATTTCGTAGATAAGGCTGTTGCTCCTTTTGAAAGCATCAGAGCACCATTCCTCATCAGAATAACTCCAAAGGAACTGATTATTAAATGAAGGAGGATAAATTCCATTCAACAGGTCTATAAATGTAAATTAAAATGGTCAGCGTCTAGATGAGTAGGGAACTTCTCTCTCAAAGATTGAACTTTTTGATAATTTAAAGTGACAATTTGAATTTCATCATTTTCAGAAATCTCATTTGTGATTTCTCCCTTTGGGTTGTACACAGCAGAATTGCCATTGTAAACCACTTCATTCGGGTCTGTGCCAGTTCTGTTTACTCCAACCGTATAGCTTAAGTTTTCAATTGCCCTAGCCGCCAATAGTGTATGCCATGCGGCAATTCTAGGTTTAGGCCAGTTGGCAATACAAAGCAAGATGTCGTAATCATTATTGGTGTTTCTGCACCATAATGGGAACCTTAAGTCATAACAGATAATCGGGTTGATTCTCCATCCTTTCCATTCTTCAACCACCTGAAAATTGCCAGGGGTGAAAGTCATGTGCTCAGAGGCCATTCTGAAAAGGTGTCTTTTGTCATAATGGGAGAAAGTGCCATCAGGCTTTACAAACAGAAGTCTATTGAATACCTTACGGTCCTGTCTTACAGGATAACTCCCAATCATGGCAGCGTTCATTCGTTTAGATTGTTGTAAAAGCCACTTTGTAGTAGTAAGTCCAATTGGTTCTGCTAAGTCTGATGCTGACTGATGAAATCCAGTAGTGAATAATTCTGGAAAAATAACCAAGTCAATATCTTTATCATCAACTTGCCATAGCTTCTCTTCTAAAGTAGCAAAATTTGAAGTAGGGTTCATCCAGTCGATGGAATGCTGGACCATGGCAATTTTAAAATTCTCTTTATGCTTCATGCTGCTATATTCTACCTATAAAAGTTACGTAAAAATAATCACCAGTATTGGAATTTTGAAATACAGCGCCACCAATTGTGTTCGCATTTCTACTTTCGATGACATTTCTACAAGAAACTCTTAGCATTGCATCCACAACACCTGTAGTAGGATCAAGGTTGAAACCATCACTAAAGCCAGTACAGCCACTCACACTTGTTGCATTGGTCTGAGCTTTGATGACATTTCTATAATTGCCATTTTGCTCTTCCTCTGCAGTCAACTGTTCTCTCATATGAGGATTGTCTGATATTTGTGCGGCAAATCGTTTTGCTTGTTCAAAAAAAATAGGATTGAATTCCAGTGGAGTTAAATTTACTTCTTCTCTGTGTTTATTGATTTGATTCATGAAATCTTGATCCAGACTGTTGGGGGTAGTCCAATTGATTACATCATCAGAACAGCCAAAAAGGAATAAAATCAGGAGTACATTTATTAGTCGTTTCATAAAAAAATCTTTGAGTAAAAAAGCCACTCATTGTTGAGTGGCTGAAAGTTAATTATTTTTTAGGAAATTTCATTCTATAACTATGCTGTGCTTTCCCTTTTGAAATATTATTAAGTTTATTTTTGATTAACCTTTTCTTGATTGGAGTGAGGTAGTCTGTAAATAAAATACCTTCAATGTGATCATATTCATGCTGAATAACTCTAGCAGTCATTCCAGAAAACTCTTCTTCTCTTTCGTTAAGCTCTTCATCAATGTATTTGATTTTTAAGCTTGAAGGTCTTGTTACATCTCCATTGATTCCAGGGATACTCAAACAACCTTCTTCCATTGTGAATTCATCTCCCCATTCTTCAATGATTTCTGCATTGATAAAAGCACCTCTGTAACCTTTCTCTTCAGACTCTTCATCGATCATCAAGTTGGAGTCAATTACAAAAATTCTTTTCGCCTTACCAATTTGAGGTCCAGCAAGTCCTACGCCATGAGCACCTTCCATGGTGTCGAACATATCACTTACTAATGTTCCTACTTCTTTTAATTCTTCTTCACTAAAATCTTTAGCAACTTTTCTTAATACAGGATCGCCGAAAGCGATAACAGGATAAATCATATACTTATCTAAATTTTTTAAATGCTGTTCTGTTCTAAATAAGATTGTAAAATAATAGCAGCACTGATTTTGTCAACATTACCTTTTACTCTGCGGTCTTTCTTTTTCATGCCACCGGCAATCATAGACGCTTCCGCCATTTTAGAAGTAAATCTTTCGTCAACAAAATGTACCATTTTATCTGGGAAATTCTTTTTCAGTTTATTTGCAAATGATTGAGCAGGTTTTGTGTTGTCTGTTTCTTTTCCATCAAGTCCAACTGGTAAACCTATTACAAAACACTCTACATCTTCTTTATTGACATAGTCTTTGATGTATTGCATTGCTACATTGGTTTGAACTGTTTCCAATGAAGATGCTATGATCTTAAGTGGATCAGTGACCGCAAAGCCTGTTCTTTTTGTGCCGTAATCAATTGCTAGAATTCTTCCCATTATACTAAAGCTTCTTTTGCTTTTTCTACTTCTTTTTTACTATTACCTACAAAGATCTTATTATTTGCAATAATAACAGGTCTTTTTAAAAAAGAATACTCTTGAAGTATTAACGATTTATAATCATTCTCAGATAAATCCTTTTCATGCAATCCCATAGGTCTATACTGTCTGGATCTTCTGCTGAAAAGTGCTTCATAAGATCCTGTAAGGGAATGCATTTCTTCAATTTGTTCTTCTGTGATCTTTTCTGTTTTAATATCCTGTAAAAGATCGAACTTTTCTTTTCCAATTTCCTCAATGATTCTTTTACACGTTGAGCAAGTGGATAAATGATATATTTTTATCATTATGAATTATAAATTGCATATTCAGTTGATGTAAATTGAATTTCCTGAATATTGTTGTAAATATTTTGAGCGATTTTGTCCGTCGGTAAATCATTTGGATCTCTACCAAATGGCTCTTCGATTTCCTCTGAAATTGTTACAATACTCATTGCAACATAATAAACCAATACTACTGCAAGAATAGTCCACCATCCTAAAGTATCTATTAATCCAAAAGGAATAACGATAGCATAAATCCAAATATAAAGTCTTAATAGAAATGTATGTGCTGCAGGCATAGGAGTGTTCTTAATTCTTTCACACTTACCCATAATGTCTATCAGTTCATCACTGTTTTCTATTAATTTTAAAAATTGGAAGTCTGTAATGTCACCTCTATTAAGAGCAATTTTCAATTTCTCTTGAATATACGAGTTGACTGCGTTAGGTACGTGGTTCCATTTTTTTAATTTTTCTAATAAATTTTCGCCCACAAATTCAACTTCACTAAACACAACCCCATCCCTCAGATGTTCTTTCAAAACAAAAGGGAAAGAGGCAATTAGTTTCATTAGATCTTCTTTTTCCTCACTGTCATTCAACATAGAATGTACTTGTAAGGCATAGTTTCTTGAAGTGTTCACTAATCCACCCAATACTTTTCTTGCTTCCCACCAACGGTCATAAGCAGTGTTATTTCTAAAAACTAATAAGATACCCAATATCGCACCCATCAATCCAGGAAGTGAGAAGTTCATTCCTATATCAAAATGTTTGAACTCATGGATAGCACACAAAATGGTAGTTGGTATTGCAATCCATACTAGGTCAAGTGCTAATTGTTTGATCAGGTATCCTTTATAATTGAAAATTCCATACAAAGTACTGTTTTTGAATTTGTTCATTTTAGGCATAGTCGAAAAAAATTAGAATGAAAAATTAAGAGTAATATTTAAATTGTAAGATTTGGTCAAAGGAAAACAATAAGATAGGTAGTTTCAGTAAGCTTATGCGATCAGTTCTTTGTGCATAATTTTCGCTTCACCTTTTACCATTACTTTCTTATTTACTAATGAAGTGATTGTACTTTTAATGATAGCTGTTTTTCTTCGAGAATCAATTTCTGTGATTTCAAAACTAGCTTCATATTCTTCTTCTACGAACATAGGTCTTAAAAAATCCATTTGCTGTGAAAGATAAACGGATCCATTACCAGGAAATTCAGTTCCTAAAACTCTCGAAAAAATACTTGCAGAAAGAAAACCATGCATAATTGGTTTTTTGAAAGGGGTTTTAGACGCAAATTCTTCATCAATATGAATTGGGTTGGTGTCACCTGTCAATTCAGCAAAAGCATTTACCTGATCTTGAGTAAAACTGAAGTTTGTCACGTAGTTATCTCCAATTGAAAGCATAATTTTTTGATTAAATGTCTAAATATATTTGTAAATAAACTTAAAATGATGATAAAAATCTTCAAATTTGACAAAAAATATTAACTTTGTGTCGTTGATGTATGCATTATGATTTTACAATGCAATAGAATACATCACATTTGGTTTGATTTAAATTTTTTTCATTTTCATATTTACAGGACTAAAGGTAATGTCTGTGGCATTACCTTTTTTCATGAAAAAATTTATGCAAAAGTAGCAGGATATTTTGTAAATATGTTCCTATTTAAAAAAATTCTAAATAAATTTGCAAGCCGAATTAAGCTACTACTTTTATTGTGAAAACAATAGTATACTATCGGTAGTTATAGTAAACAAATTTTCGATTAATAAAATCATATAGAAATATGTTGAAGATCAACGATCTGAAAGCTTCGATTGAAGACAAAGAGATTCTTAAAGGGATTAATTTAGAGATTAAACCAGGCGAAGTACATGCGATCATGGGACCTAACGGTTCAGGAAAAAGTACTTTAGCTTCTGTTTTAGCCGGTAGAGAGGATTACGAAGTAGAAGGTGGTGAGGTTGATTTTGATGGTGAGGATTTGTTAGAAATGGCACCTGAGGTTAGAGCACAGAAAGGACTTTTCTTAGCATTCCAGTATCCAGTAGAAATCCCTGGAGTTAGTAACACTAACTTCTTGAGAACAGCCGTAAATGAAGTAAGAAAAGCAAGAGGCGAGGAGCCTTATAATGCTGCCAACTTCATGAAGGAAATGAAAGAGAAAATGCAAATCGTTTCCATTGATAAATCGCTAATGGGTAGATCTTTAAACGAAGGTTTCTCAGGTGGTGAAAAGAAAAGAAACGAGATTTTCCATATGGCAATGCTTGATCCAAAATTAGCTATTCTTGATGAAACTGATTCAGGATTGGATATTGACGCATTGAGAATTGTAGCGAATGGTGTGAATACTTTACGTGATGGTAATCGCTCATTTGTGGTAGTAACGCACTACCAAAGACTACTAGACTATATTGTTCCTGATTTTGTACACGTATTGTACAAAGGTAAAATCGTTAAGTCAGGTACTAAAGAATTAGCACTTGAATTAGAAGAAAAAGGTTACGATTGGATCATCCAAGAAGTGGAAGGTCAAAACTAATTCCCTTTATAACGATGAGTATAGTAATTGAAAATGCTGCATTAAAAAACAATGCACTGTCATATATTGAAGATACAATAGAAAAAGTACCTGCTTTGGTTCAATTGAGAACAGAGGCAGCTGAAACTTTTGCGTCTTCAGATTTCCCTTCTATTCAACATGAGGAATGGAAATACACTAACATCAAAAAGTTAGTAAGCAATACTTATTCTTTTTCTAATGATGTAAATGTATCTGCCGCTGATATTCAAGATTACTTGATTGAAGGTACAGATGTAATGGTATTTGTAAATGGTGTTTACAATGCTTCATTATCTTCATTTACTTCAACAGATAAAGTAATTGTTGCTCCTTTGAGTGAAGCAATTGAAAAGCATGAAGATTTAGTTTTAGCACATTTAGGAAAATATGCGGACAATTCTTTGCCTTTCGTAGGTGTAAATACAGCTTCAGTAGTTGAAGGTGGTTTCGTTTATGCAAAAAGAAATGCACTATCTGAAACTCCTTTAATGTTCTTGAACGTTGTTTCTGGCGATAATATCGTAGTTCAGCCAAGAGTTTTAGCAGTTCTTGAAGAAGGTGCTCAAGCTAGCATCATCGAAAGAAATGCTGTTATTAAAGGTGAGTCTGTTTTAGTGAACAGTGTAGCCGAGGTGAATGTTGCGGAAAGAGCTAATTTAAGTCATTTGAAACTTCAAGATGAGGTTGAAAATACTTCTTTAGTGACACTTTCTGAAGCACAACAAGCTGACAATAGTGTTTACCATAATATTACCATCACTACTGGTGGTCATATTGTGAGAAACAACTTGAATATTGCTTTAGGTGAGCACTGTGAAGGTTTGATGACAGGTTTATACCTTGTGAAAGGAAAAACTTTAGTTGATAATCATACAATGGTGGATCACAAAATGCCAAACTCATACAGTAATGAGTTGTACAAAGGTATTTTGTCAGAAAAATCTAAGGGTGTTTTCAATGGTAAAATCTTTGTAAGAGAGGATGCTCAGAAAACTAATGCTTTCCAGTCGAACAAAAACATCTTATTATCTCAAGACGCAGTTGTGGATACAAAACCACAATTAGAAATCTGGGCTGATGATGTATCTTGTTCTCACGGATGTACAGTTGGCGCCCTTGATGAAGAGCCAATGTTCTACTTAAGAGCTAGAGGTATTCCTGAAGACAAAGCTAGAGGTTTATTAATCTATGCTTTTGCTGGGGATGTTATCGAAAAGATCTCTAATGATAATGTAAGAGCGCTAGTAGAAAAAATTGTAGCAACAGAAATGGGTTATGATTTAATCTAAGCTAGAAAGTTTATAAAATAAAAGCGGAATACTTCTTGACGAGGTATTCCGCTTTTTGTTTTTGAGAACTGACGTTATCTCAAGAATAACAGCTCTCTGTATTTTGGAAGAGGCCACATTTCATCGTCAATCATTGTCTCCAACTTATCAACGTGCCATCTTAATTCTTCAAAATATTTCTCTTTGATCTCATCACAATAAGCGATTGCTTTTTCCTCAGGACTATCAATTGAATTGATACGTTTACGTTCCTGAGTCATTTCATTACTCAGTTTTTTAACCTGATTCAGATGTTTAGAGACTTTTTTGATTAAGTTCATTACTTCTTCAGTCTCTTCCTCTAGACCAATATCTTTCATGCCTTTCACATTCTCTATCAACATATTTTGATATCGGATAGCAGTAGGGCAGATATGATTCAATGCAAGATCAGCCATTACTCTAGATTCAATCTGCATTTTTCTAGTGTAATTTTCTAAACGAATTTCATGACGGGCAAAAAGTTCGGCCTGTGTCATGATTTTCATTCGCTTGAATAAACGGGAAGTTGCTGCTTTTTTCAACACCTGCAAAGCCCTTGGAGTATCTCTGAAGTTAGAAAGCCCTCTTCTTTTTGCTTCCTGCACCCATTCTTCTCCATAGCCATTTCCTTCAAAAACAACTTTTTTGACAGATGGAATATAAGACCTTAAAATATCAATAATAGCTACTTCCTTTTTCTCATCTTGCTCAATCAGTTTATCCACTTCTCTTTTGAATAATTCTAATTGATTAGCAACTGCAACATTTAAAACTGTCATTGCTCTAGCGTTGTTGGCATTAGAACCAACAGCTCTGAATTCAAATTTATTACCAGTGAAGGCAAAAGGTGAAGTCCTATTTCTATCTGTATTGTCTAATAGGATTGGAGGAATTTTGTTGATCCCCAGTTTCATATAGATATTATCTCCTTTTTTTACCTTAATGTCACCGTTGTTCTCCAATTCTGTCAAGACATTGAAAAGTTGTGTCCCGATAAAAGCAGAAATAATTGGAGGGGGAGCTTCATTGGCACCCAATCGGTAATCATTACTTGCCGATGCGATAGATGCTCTTAAAAGATCAGCATTATCGTAAACAGCTTTCAGGATATTGATAAAGAAAGTAATGAAAATAAGGTTTTCCTTGGCCTTAGTACTCGGTTGTAATAAATTCTTTCCTTTATCAGTTAATAAAGACCAGTTGTTATGTTTTCCACTTCCGTTCAAACCTTCAAAAGGCTTTTCATGGAACAATACTCTGAAATTATGACGAGATGCTACTTTTCTCATCAAGTCCATCAATAGCTGATTATGGTCGTTGGCTACATTGACTTCTTCAAAAATTGGAGCTACTTCAAACTGACTTGGAGCTACTTCATTATGACGCGTTTTGATAGGAATACCTAGTTTGTAGGATTCAATTTCCAAGGCTTGAAGAAAACGTGAAACTCTTGAAGGAATTGCACCAAAATAATGATCATCTAATTGCTGTCCTTTTGGTGGAGTTCTGCCAAAGAGTGTTTTGCCTGTCAATAAAATATCAGGTCTAGCATCTGCCAGAGCCTTATCGATCAAGAAAAACTCTTGCTCTGTACCTAATGTAGCCTGTACTTTTTCAATACTTCTATCAAAAATCTGACAAACGGCTGTTGCAGTTTTATCAATTTGCTCCAAAGCCTTTAATAAAGGAGCCTTATTATCTAGTGATTCACCAGTGTAAGAAACAAAGACTGTAGGGATACATAATGTTTTTCCTTTTCCACTTTCAATGATAAAAGCAGGAGAAGTAGGGTCCCATGCAGTGTAGCCTCTCGCCTCGAAAGTCTGTCTTAAACCACCACTAGGAAAAGAAGAAGCATCTGGTTCTTGTCTTACTAAAGCACTTCCTTTGAATCTTTCAATGGCAGTGCCGTCATTGGTCATTTCAAAAAACGCATCATGCTTTTCAGCAGTGGATCCTGTTAGGGGTTGGAACCAGTGGGTATAATGTGTTACACCTTTGGAGATAGCCCAGGCTTTTAATGAGGTTGCTACAGCGTCAGCAACATTTTCATCAATTTGTTCTCCTTTATGGATAGCATTTTGTAATCTGGTATAGATGTCAGTTGAAAGTTGTTCTTTCATGACATGTAAACCAAAAGTATTTACACCGAAATAGTCTGAAACTTTTTCGCTTGGAGGGTTAACATTTATAGGTTGCCTTAATTCAACCACTTTTAAAGCATCAAAACGCTGTTTAGCCATACTTTGATATTTATTTTTTTTATTTCACTTCTAAAAGTAAAAATACGTTTTTTTTGTTATATTCTTTTTTTTATAACACATAAAATATATGTTAGGTTTTATCACTTTGAAAAACAGCGTGTACTAAAGGTGTTTAACATACTTGGTATGTTCTTTGATTAATCATTACCTATTGACGAAATATATTAATTTTATACTCGTTAATAACATATATAAAGAGAGAATTTGATAGGTGTCAGGACACTTGCATCCCCATAATAGAGCTTCTATGAAGAGTTTTTTACTAAGTTGTTTATTATTATTTATTACTCATTTTTGTTGGTCACAGTCAGTCACTGGATCTATCTCCGTTGATGGAGGTTTAGAGGTGACCAATGATCCTGAAGGGCGAGTTCAGCTAAGGATAAAATCACAAAACGCGACGCATATGAAAATTAGTCGCGATGAAAGTTTTAGAGGTGTAGTTTGGGAAAGAGTCAATTGGGAAAAATCAGACTTTCCAATCATCAGAAGAGGAGAGGGTGATGGAGTAAAAACCATTTATGCCGTTTTTAAAGATGAAGACTCAGGTAATGTATCTGAGGTGGCTTCTTTGATGATTGAACTGGACAGGACTCCACCGTTGAATCCTGAAATCTTGATCAATGGAGGATTACTTTTCACGAACAGTAAAAAACGAACGGTTTCTTTATTCTTATCTGCTGAAGAAGCGTATCAGATGAGAATTTCCAATAGACCTGACTTTATTGGTAAACAGTGGGTTAATTTCAATCAAAGAATAGATAACTATAAACTGCCTGGTCTTGATGGTGAAAAAGAAGTTTTTGTGCAGTTTAGAGATGCCGCTGGTAATGAAACAAAAATCATCAGTGCTAAAATAACAATTGACACTACTCCTCCTACGGAAGGGAAAATGAAAATTAACGATGGAGAAAAATTCTTGAAAGACTCCGTGGTTACTTTGCATTTTTACGCTCAAGGAGCTTCTCATATACAAATTCGTGGTGGAGATGGTTGGATCGATTATGCTGAACAAGTACAATGGACTTTATCTCCGGGAGATGGTGAAAAAGTAGTTTATGCTCGTTTTAGAGATGAAGTGGGTAACTACTCTAAAATTGTTTCAGCAAGAGCTATTGTAGATAGAGTACCACCAAGATTTGGTAGAGTGATCATTGATGATGGACGAAAGTTTATTGACAATCACGCAAGACATAAATTACAGCTGATTATTCAAGGAGCTTCAGAAATGAAAGTTTCCAATAAGGAAGATTTCAGTGATGCAGAGTGGATACCGTACTCTTCTATTGTACCTGTATGGAACTTCCCGATTGGTGATGGAGAAAAGACAGTTTATGTAAAATTTAGAGATAGAGCCAAGAACGAGTCAGAAGTGTACACTTCATCGGTAATGCTGGATGCAACACCGCCACAAAATCCGAAAGTGGATATCTATGCTGAAGGTATTGTTCAAGATACTGCAAACAACGTCAAGCTTTCAAAAAATGAAAAACATGTTGTTAATCTGAAAATTTCCGCTGAAGATGCAAGATTTATGATGATTTCAAATCAACAGACTTTCTTTGGCTCACGTTGGATGGTTTACAAAGAAGATCATCAAAACTGGAAGCTATTAAGTGGAGAAGATGGTGTGAGAACGGTTTATGTGAAGTTTATGGACCGTGCGAAAAATGTTTCAGAGGTAGCATTTGATAGAATCTTGATTGATACAGAAGCTCCTCTAGGTGGTAAAGTTGCTATTGATAACAATAAAGAATACAGTATTGACAAAGAAAGAAATGTCAACTTAAAAATATTTGCCAGAAAAGCAGATTTCATGCAAGTAAGTAATGATCCTACATTTATGGATTCTAAATGGGAGCCTTATAATGTGATCAAAAAATGGAAGTTGGATGGAAATGATGGCGTGAAAACTGTATTCGTGCGTTTTAAAGATTTAGCAGGAAACGTTTCAGACCCTGTTTCTGATAATATTGTACTGGATACAAAACCTCCTTTCAACTGCTCAATTGTAGTAAAGAATCATAAAGAAGGTGTTGTTAATCACCCTGATGCCATAGCATTGGTGAGAGTGAATGCTGAGGACGCCATTAAAATGCAAATCAGTAATCACCCTAACTTTGAGAAAATTAGATGGATTGGTTACTCTGAATACAATATTCCTTGGAGACTTCCAGGTCAAGACGGTGTGAAAGAAATTTACACAAGATTTATGGATGAAGCAGGTAATATTTCTGATACTTACTCTGTAAATGTGACATTGGATAGAACGCCTCCTGTAGAAGGAAATGTAGAGATTGTAGAAGCACAAGATAAGTTGATCAATTTGGAAGAGGCGACATTGAAAATTTCGGCAAAAGGGGCCAAAACAATGCGACTTTCACCTAGATCTGACTTTAAGGGTGCTGAGTGGGAAAACTACGCTACCTCTAAGACATGGAAATTCCCTCCGGGTGATGGTTTGAAATTCGTTTATGTAATTTTCAAAGATGCAGTAGGAAACATATCAAGACCAACTTATGTTTCTGTGGGTGTGGATACAGATGCACCTAGAGAAGGATCTATTTTAATAGGTAAAGGAGAAAAGTATTGTACTGATTATGATGCAAGAGTAAGATTGAAATTGAATGCTAGAGGTGCTAGTAAAATGATGATCTCTAATAATAAAGATTTTGATGGAGCTGAATGGCAGAAATTTAAGTACTACATCTACGATCATTATTTAGAAGCACAAGAAGATGGTGAGAAAACGGTTTATGCTAAATTTAAAGATGATGCAGAAAACGTTACCGCTCCAGTTTCCGCTAGTATTCTTTTGGACCGTCAAGAACCTGTTAACGAGAAGTTGATCATCAATAATGGTGAGGAATATACAAATGTAAAATCAGGTAATGTTCAGTTGGAAATCTTTGCAGAAGGGGCGACAGAAATGAAGGTAACTAATGATAGATATTTCAAATCTAGAATTGATTGGGAGCCTTATGGTACAAGTAAAGATTGGGTCATTAAGCATAGTACCGATGGTGAGAAGTTTGTATATGTGAAGTTTAGAGATGAAGCAGGAAACGAATCAATGGTGACAGAGGCAAAAATCATCTTAGATACAACTCCTCCTATTCCGATGTTCGTGAAAATTGAGAATGGTAAAACAGCAGTTGATAATCCAGCTGTTACTATTACGACAAGAGCAAGAGAAGCTGTTTTTATGATGGTTTCTAATAGTCAGGATTTCAAAGGTGGAATCTGGAGGCCTTACAACGAAAAATTCACTTGGAACTTAGAACCTGGAGCAGGTATTAAGAGAGTGTTTATCAAGTTTAAGGATAATTCTCAAAATGTTTCAGACTTCAAGTTTGCTGAAACTACTTTATATGAAGGAAACTAATATTTTATATCTAAAAATGAGAAAAGCCTGCAAGAAATTGCGGGCTTTTTTTATGCTAAAATTATTGTACTCAATAATATGAATGGAATACCTTCAATAAATGCATCCTAATAAAGAGAATTGAATATTGTATTTGATAATTAATTGGGATGTTTCTTACATTAGATATAAGAAGCAATCATCATCAGGTCCTTTTTTTAAATTTCACCTGAATTGATAATGATAGTAGGGGGAGTTAAGAATTAGGGTGCAGAATTGCTTATTCTGTTTTCTAGTTTTAATAATTATAAAGAAGCCTTTTTAGAGATGTTTCAAACATACTCTTAGTTTTTATGCTGTTGAGATTTTACAAAAAGAAAAAAGCCTACAATTTCTGTAAGCTTTTTTTCTTTGCATATATAATCATTCGTATTTAGTTCATAGATCTTTATGATGAGGGCATCTCTATTTCTACAAAATCTTCCTTTGCTCCTTCACAAGTAGGGCAGCAGAATGAACTTGGCAGGAACTCGAATTTAGTATTAGCAGGAATACCTTCCTCAGGCATACCCATGCTTTCATCATAAATGCTTAGACAGTTTTGGCATTGATAAACACTAACTGTCGTAGAAGCAAGTTTCTTCTTCGGCTCATCTACATCATAATTACTGTTATCCAGGTTTTCATAATAAAGATGACTTAATTCAATAAGAATAGGAGGAATTGCTTCTTTTGGAATTCTCTTTACGTAAGGAATGTACTTAGGTTCATTACAATTGAAATCTTTTGCATAGAGCACATTGTAAGTGTTTTCTCTTGTAGAAGATGGAACACTTTCAATAACCACAGAAGTAAAAAGAATTACAGGTTTTGTTTTGATAGTGAACGTAAGACCATAAGTACTGATATCTTGCTTATCTAAAGCTCTAACCAAGTACTTTTTAAGTTCTAAAGCTTCTTTGTCCAATACAGGTAAATGCCAGTTTAACTCTAAGGCAGAGTGTCTTACATTGATACCAAATTTACCTAAAAGTTTCTCCCAAATAATGATATGCTTACTGTCAATCCCTTTAACAATAAATGATTTCCAAGGAGTGATAGTAATCTTACCAATATTTGTTTTCATACAAACCTCACATAATTCTTTTAAGAAAGGAATGTCAAAACTATTATTTCTCCAGTATAATCCTAGCCAATATTTACCACTCAACATACGGTGCATACCTTCATAATAAGGGAATGGACCTGTAGGTAATACTAGAGGGTCAGTCTTCGCAATTGTATTAATATCAAGCGTGCTGACAATCGTTTTCCAAACTTTTGAACTATTGATCGCTTTACCAGGAACGTGAAGTCCTTCAAATGCTTTTACAACCTTAGAAATATCATAGTTGTAAATTAAGCTTGGGCATTCCCAAAGCACTTCAGCATGTTCTTCCTCACGGATAAATAAATACCAATAACCTTCTTTTTCAGAAGCTACAAAGTTCAGATGACCTGTGAACAATGGTACCATTGTTTGGGCAGGGTCAGTGATGTTTACTTTTAATTTTGGTTGGAAATCAAAAGTATCTAGGATATAATGATAAGTGTGAGCTGCTAACCAACGTGTACTAGGAATTACATCCAAAGCCACATAGGAAGTCACTATATTTTGAAATTGCTCTCCATCACAATCAAAAGTAGTTTTAATAGACTCAAACGTTTCTTTGAGTTTTGGTCTACTGATTTTTGGAGGAGCAAAAAGAATATCTTGTCGAGATCCAAAGTGAATATGATCTACTTCTAATTCTTCAGCAACTTGTATTATTTTAAGAAAATCACCAGGAGATGAAATACCGCCCTTAATGAAAATCCTTACTAAATCTTCTTTCTCTAATGTTTGTTCTAATTGTTCGATCATACTATATGGAGTTTTTGAAGTAAGCTAATGTTGTTTACTCCTATAAAGTAACTAATTTTTCTGCATTGTTTTTCAACATTTCTTGAAGTTCAGTTTTACAACTGCCACAACCAAGACCTGCACCAGTCTTTTCACAAAGTGTATTTAAGGAAGTACATCCTCCGTCAATAGCATTTTGAAGGTTACCGCTACCCACATTTGCACAAGAACAAACTACTTCACCAATTAGAGGCTCTGCATCGCTTTTGCCTCTCAATAACTCACTTCTTCTGCTTCCAAGCTCCGTCTCCATCTCAATGAGTTTCTTATAATCAGCAAACTCTGCTTTATCACCAAGAAGAATAGTACCAACAAGTCTATCGTCTTTTATGATACATTTTTTATAGAAGGCTTCTGCTTTATCTAGTAAAATAACTTCTTCATAGCTTCTGTCTTTTGGTGGAACATCAATCACACCAAGCGAACATAGGCTTAAGTCTGAGAATTTCAAGATGTTCATTGGCAATGTACCGCTGTAACGGCTCAATAAATCACCAGAAATAAAACGAGCACAAGTATCAGCTTGTTCTTCAGCACCAGCAGTGGTACCGTTTAACTGACCATTGAATTCTGCAATTTCACCCATTGCAAAAATATCAGGATCTGAAGTTTGAAGGTATTCATTGATTGTAATACCTCTTGATGTTTTCAAGCCAGCTTCTTTACCAATTTCAGTATTTGGACGAGTACCGATAGCATAAACGATAGCATTACTTTCGATAGTTCTACCACCTTTCAGTTTCGCTTTGTATAGCTTTTCTCCTTGTTTCTCAATAGTTTGAACTTGATCATTGAGCAATACTTCAATGCCTTTGTCTTCACAGTGGTGAAGTAATAGTTCTGAAGCAGTAGGGTCAAGCTGACGGTCCATTAATCTGTTGGCTAATTGAATGATAGTAACATCAATTTCAATTTCTTTCAACGAAGCCGCTAATTCAAGTCCTAGAAGACCACCACCAACAATGATGACTCTTCCTCCTTTATTATCTAAATATTGTTTCAGGTTGTCCGCATTTTTCTTGTTTCTCATAGTGAAAACACCTTCAAAATGAATCGGAACATCAGCAGGAACGAAAGGTCTACTACCTGTTGCAATAATTAATTTGTCATAATTATATCGGTCTCCAAATTGATCCACGATCTCTTTATTATCACGGTCAATACTTTGGATACTCTTATTCAAATGGATTTTTACACCTAATCGATCAAACTCTGATAGCTCATCAAATTTCTGTAAATCTTTCCATAATAAAGTCTCATTTACATATTCCGGTAAAAGTACACGGTTGTAGAATGGAGTGCTTTCTTTTGAGAAAACTTCTATCTCATCCTCTTTATTAATACCTCTGTAAGTATGAATAAAGCGATATGCTGCTGCACCTGCACCGATAATAAGGATTTTATCTTTTTTCTTTTGGTACTTAGCAACTTGAGCAGAAGAGAATTTAAAATCAGGCTCCTTAGAGATAGGGTCAATTGCATTAGCAGTAAGGTTGTTTGTTCTCGCAAAAATATCATTGCTGATTTTCCCCCAGTGCATTGGCATAAAGATGACGCCTTCTTTGATGTCAGTTGTAACTGTAATATTCACTCTACATTCACCTCTTTTTGTATTGATGACTGCAGTATCTCCATCTTTCAATCCTCTTTCTTCAGCATCTTTTGGATGCATTTCTAAGAAAGGATCTGAAATATGTTGGTTTAATTTATTTACTTTCCCTGTTCTAGTTCTAGTGTGCCACTGATCTCTGATACGTCCTGTAGTAAGGATTAATGGCATTTCAGGGGTCAATAAATCAGAGTTATTTTCAACGCCAGAAGTTAAGATCTGCGCTTTTTTATTTGGAGTGAAGAATTGTTTGTCTTCGAATAATCTATCTGTACTCTTTCCATTTACATAAGGCCATTGTACTGATCTTTCTTTCTTTAAAGTATCATAAGTAAGTTCAGCGATGTCAATATTAGTACCTTTTGTAAGAAGAGCGTGTTCCTTGAAAATATCTTCAGTTGATTGATAGTCAAATCCATGGTAACCCATTTTTTGAGCGAAACGGCAGAAGATTTCAGTATCTGGCAATGCTTCACCAGGAGCAGGAATCACTCTTTCTAAATGACTGATTCTACGTTCAGAGTTGGTCATCGTACCTTCTTTCTCTAACCATCCTGCTGCAGGTAAAATCATATCTGCATGCTCAATAGAATCTGCTTTGTTTGAAATATCTTGAACAATAACAAACTTTGCTTTCTTCAAGGCTTCCTCAACTAGTTTTGAGTTTGGTAAACTTACCATTGGGTTGGTACAAACAATCCAAACCGCTTTCATTTCACCTGAATGTAAAGCTTCAAACATTTCTGTTGCAGTTTTACCAGGCTTTTCTTGAATATGATCTACACCCCAGAAATCTGCTACTTTTTGTCTATGTTCAGGGTTTTTCAAATCATGATGCGCTGCTAGGAGAGAGGCCATACCACCTACTTCTCTACCACCCATTGCATTTGGCTGACCTGTCAGTGAGAAAGGACCAGCACCAACTTTACCAATTTGACCAGTGATGAGGTTCAAGTTTAATAAAGCCAAGTTTTTATTTGTACCTTGAGCACTTTGGTTTAGACCCATTGCCCACATATTGATAAAACCTTTTGCATTACCGATATATCTCGCAGCAAGTTTGATTTCATCTATAGTTACCCCTGTAATAGCACTAGCTTCTTTCAGAGGTCTTCTCATTACTTCTTTTCTATATTCATCAAAACCATCTGTGTGATTTTTAATGAAATCCCAATCCAAATCACCTTCTTCAATGATTGCTCTACCAATTGCTTGATAAAGAACTACATCAGTGCCTGGTTTCAACTGTAAATGAAGATCCGCAAGTGCACATGTTTGTGTTTTTCTTGGGTCAATTACAATTAATTTTGTATTTGGATTTTTTTCTTTGTGTGCCTCAATTCTTCTGAATAAGATAGGGTGACACCAAGCTGGGTTTGCACCAGCAATCATGAAAGTATC
The DNA here is from genome assembly GCF_012844305.1 of Flammeovirga aprica JL-4. GTDB lineage: Bacteria > Bacteroidota > Bacteroidia > Cytophagales > Flammeovirgaceae > Flammeovirga > Flammeovirga aprica. The sequence goes on along the minus strand of NZ_JABANE010000075.1, from coordinate 15,320 downwards.
AGCATGTTCGATATCTTCATAAGAAATTGGCACCGTATCTTCCCCTAAAGTTTTAACATAACCAACAACAGCGCTACTCATACATAATCTAGAGTTAGTATCAATGTTGTTGGTTTGGAAAAAACCTTTAGTAAGTTTATTGGCTAAATAATATTCTTCAGTAAGACACTGACCAGAAACATACATGCCTACTGAATCAGGTCCATATTTTTTTATGATTGATTTAAACACAGCTGCTGCTCTTGTAAAAGCAGTATCCCAGTCTACTCTTTGTAAGTCATGCTGTTTACTCCATCTCATTTGCGGGTAGAGCAAACGGTCTGTAGTGTCTTGAACTACATAGTGTAGGTTCATTCCTTTTGAACATAACTTCCCTTTGTTGACTGGATAATTAATATCTCCTTCAACTGTTAATTTGCCTTTTGCATCTTTTTTTACATCTATGCCGCAGCCTACTCCACAATAGGAACACGTTGATTTGTATGTTGAGATATTTTTCATATTCTAATTTGCTAAGTTAAAAGTTAGGGCAACAAACATTGTTGCCCTATTTTAAGCATGTGTTTGTTTCAGTGGTTGCTTACTTATTACTCCCTCAATTGTTATTGAGAGGTAATACGTACAACACGGAAGTAAAAGTAAGTAAAAATACGTAATTGTACGTACTTTTAAGATGATTTTTTTATAAAAAGCACGTAATTTATAATCAATACAAAAAAATCCCTACTCAGAAAGTTATTTTCTAAGTAGGGATAATACTATTTTAAAATATTGAATGACTTAAATTAAGTAGTCATTTCTAAGTACTTCGATAAATCGTAAAGCCGTATTCATCTAGTACTCTAAGTTTCTTTATAATAATTCAGCTTTCAACGAAGCAATTTCATTCACTTTTGCAATCAGTTCTACTGCGCTTTTCACTTCCATCTTTTTCATAATGTTAAAGCGGTGTGTTTCCACAGTTCTCACACTTTTATTCAATATGCCGGCAATTTCCTTACTGCTTTTTCCATGCACTACGTATTTGAGAATTTCTTTTTCTCTTTTTGTAAGGTCTACTACTGTAGTTGTATCCGTTGGAGCTACTTCTTCTGTAGGATCGGTGTTGTGTTTCATGTTAAGATAACCTTCTACAAGTACCTTGGAAATATCACCACTGAAGTATTTTTTGCCCTCATGCACCGTTTTAATAGCTTTTAAGAATTCGTCACTGCTAGAATCCTTCAAAAGATATCCGCTGGCACCTTTTTCTGCAGCATCTAAAATATATTCTGCATCATCATGCATTGACAAAATCAGCACTTTAGTATTAGGGCTGTATTCTTTAATTTTTGACGCGGCCATAATACCATTCATTACAGGCATACGAATATCGATGACAAGAACATCAGGAGTTAACTGTTTGCATAAATCCAATGCTTCTTGTCCATTTGCACCTTCTCCAATTACATTTATTTCATGGCTGTTTTCCAACAGTAGTTTTATACCATTTCGAACAACAACATGATCATCTGTAAGTACTACTGAAATTTGACTCATTAATGTTATTTTATGTTGATGTGAGTTTATACTAACGCAATATATAAAAATTACTTAGTTATTCTCTATTTATAGGTACTTCTACTGAAATTGTAGTTCCTTCCTCAATTTTGGAATTCACTTCTATTGTTCCACCCACAAAACCGGCTCTTTCTTCCATATTCAGAAGGCCATTACCACCGCCTTGAATTTCCAGGTTCTTCATATCGAAACCTTTGCCATTGTCTTTGATACTGATATAAAGACATTCAACATCATGTTCTAAGTCTACTGTAACCTCCTCTGCATCAGCATATTTTATAGCGTTGTTGACGGCTTCCTGTACAATTCTGTATATATTCGTTTCAATATGTCTTTCGAATCTCATATTGAAGTCTGTCTTATTATTAAAGTAGACAGTGACATCTGACAGCCTGCTTGTCTCGTTCGCAAATCGTGTCAACACCGCATTAATTCCGTAGTCACCTAGTGTGTTTGGAGATAAATTGAAGGAAACTCTACGGACTTCGCGGATAATATTTTTAAGTAAATTTCTCGATTCTTTAATTTTATTAGCAGATGATTTCGTCGAACTGCCGTCAAAAGATTCCAAACTGAACTTCAATGCTGTCAATAGCTGACCGATGCCGTCATGAATATCTTTTGAGATTCTACCTCTTTCTTCCTCTTGTCCTTTTAAGATTAATAGAGAACGTTCCTTTTGTGTTTCAATATGCTTATCAATCTCCTCCTGATTAATTTCTTTTGATCTTTCCTCCGCTTCTTTTTCTTGTGTCATATCTCTACCGATAAGAACAATTGTAGGTTTTGGTCCATGCAGCATTGTGATGGTAGCTTCAATCCAAATATAGTCACCTTCGCTGTCTGTGAGTTGAAGTGTACCGACCCAAGTTTCTTGACTTAATGCAGTTTCAAGCACTTCCTGAATCATTTCTTTTTTATAACCTTCAGAAGTCAGCCAGTGGAAAATATTTTTAGGGTGATCACCAAATTCTACTTTTAAGATATCTAGCAAAGCATCAGATACATAAGATATTTCACCTGTTTCAGTAGATTTAGCGAGAAGGACATTGAGTTTTTCCTCCTTGTCTTTTGACTCTGAAAGGAATTGATAAGATTGACCTAATGATCTGTAAAGCTGATCAATTTCACTGATTTTTTCTTGCGTCTCTCTTTTTGCTTTCTCCAGTTCATCAAATGTTTTTCTAATTCTTCGTGCAGTAGGGCGGAATACATACCCCAACTCAAAGAAGAGTAATATCAGAGTAATAATAAACAGGATCAAGGATGTATTTTGGATGTCATCTAGTTTTTTGTTAGCATCATCTGAATAGACGCCTACTAGTAAATCCATGTTTGTTAAATAGAAGGCTTCATTAGAAAGTACATCGTCACTGATATCAGAAGTTTCAAAGTTATTGTCTCTCAACGCTTCTTCTACATCATCCACCATTTTTGAATGGAAGGCATCTACTTTTTCATAAAGTTCAGTCGCTTTTTTCAGAGAAATTGAATTATCGATTTCATCATTATAATTCCCTAATTCTTTATGTGCGATTTTCCACTCCGCTAAAGCCGTTTTTAATTCATTTAAATAAGGAGTCTTTTTCTCTTGTTCGAGTAGTAATACACATTTTGTGATTTTCTGGCTCAACATTCTCTGTTTACCGGCCATGTTGATTAAATCAGCATCGGCATTCTGCTTGTGTGAGAAAGAGTGAAAAACAATCTGTGATACGCTTATTAGAAAAATAATGGCGGTAATAGCTGTAAAGTAAAGCGTCCAAAGCTTTTTCAGGCTAAGCTGTTCGATTTTAGAAGCTAGTGTAAAAGGACTTTTAGTTTGTTCCATATTTTAGATGTAGTAAAAAGTAGTTTAGTTTAAAACACAATCGAGCCATAAGAGCATGTTTGAAATATATATCAAACATGCTCTAATATAATTAGAAACCTGAACTTTTATAAGTGCAGGTTCTAATTTTATAAATAAGGTAAGGAAACGATAAACGTGGTTCCTTCATTTTGATTACTGATACATTCTACCTTGCCTTCCATGCTGTCCACGTATTTTTTTACAATGGAAAGGCCTATTCCTGTAGATTTTTCTCCACCTGTAGGTTTTGGACCCAACGTCTGGAATTTCTGATATAACTTCTTCTGATCCTCCTCAGTCAACCCAGGTCCCTGATCCTTGATTCTCACCTGTACAAAGTCTTTTACTTTTTCAACGCTCACCGTAATGGTAGTCTGAGAAGGAGAAAACTTAATGGCATTTGAAATAAGGTTTTCATAGACTTGGATACTATGTTGTCTGTTTGCTTCAATCAGACCGTCTGAAAGTAGGTTATAACTCAATTCAATATTTTTCCTTTCCGCCACACCCGTAAAGTCATTCACCACTTGATCAAGTACCTCAGAAACAGAGAAAATATCTTTTTCAGCTTCTTTGTTGACCTTGCTTTCATTGTTTTCAGAAACCCTAGCGTCCAAAATTTCTTCAATCATTTTATTCATACGGTGCATGGCATTCAATGAGCCAGAGACACAAAGCTTTTCATCTTCATCCAAGTTGGTGTCGTCCGTGTTCAGCATACTTAATAAGGTGATTGAACTAGAAAGAGGGTTTCTTAAATCATGTGCGACTATACTTAATAAGTGGTTTTTATCATTATTAGCATCTTCCAGTTCATGATTTTTTTCTTCAATCAATTCCTTTTGTTCAATAATATGATTGTTGGCTTCTTGAAGCTGTTTTTTCTTGTTGTTGATGTTTCTATACGTTTTTGCGTTTTGCAATGCGATACGGATATAGATCGCTAAGTTTCTTAAGAGGTTCAATTGATAACTATCAAAAGCATTGGCCTCAAAAGATTGAATAGTGAAAACACCAATAGGTTTTTTGTGTTTGGCCACCAATGGAATATAAATGATGGACTCAGTGTTTTTACCTGCAATGGGCTGTAACACCTCTTTCACATAATTTCTATGGTCGGTACTGAATTTCTGAATAAAGAACTCCTTTTTCTGATCAAAACACATGACCGCCAATCTCATTTTATCTTTCAATTCAAAAGACTGATCTTTTATAACTTCATCATGTTCATAGATATAAGGGAAGTCCAATGAATCTGTTTTTTCATTGTAAAGAGCAATACCAAATACTGGCGTTTTAATTAAACTGCTGATGCTCTTATATGCCGTTTCAATAATTTCCTCTAGAGCTAGTTTTGAAGTAATATCCCTACCAATACTACTCAAATGTTCGAGGTCTTTGTATGCCTTTTTCAGTGATCTCGTCTGCTCATCAATTTCTTGATTCTGGTTTTCAAGTTTCTGATTTGATCTTTTGACAAGGTTATTGAAATGGAATAATGTTACCACCAATAATAGAGTCAGTGATAAAGTGACAACCAGTATATTTCTAATAGTATTTTGCTGTGAAATCTCTAGTTCCTTCTGAGTAAGGCGAAGTAATCGAATTTCAGATTCGATGGTCAAAAGCCCAATTTCTCTTTGTTGATTTCTCAGTGTGTCGATTAATCCATCTTCCTGAATAGATAAATCCCAAATCAGATCTGTTACTTTATCACCAAGGTATTTTCGGATAAGTTTGTTGATCTCTAATCTGAACTGAGGGTCTTCACTCGCTTTTGTCAGAGGTGCCAACCACGAAGAACGATGCGGTAAGGTGATGCCAAGCCCTTCATTTTCTACTTGATAAAAAATTTGTCGATGCAATTTTAAACCTTTTGAAAGTGCATAAGCATAATTGGAGAGTTGCGTATAGCCCCAAGTATCATTTCCCTCTGCAATTGAAGTGATAAGGTCTTCAGAGGTTGCGGTATAAGAATATTGAAGTGCAGGAAGAGTAGTACTTTGTAGCTTCAGTAAGTTTCTTTCGAAAGTGGAGTTTTTAATCGTTAGAGCTTGTAGAGATTGAAGAGCATTATTAAAATTTTCCTGTTTTTGAAATAGAGGGACATTCTCAGAGGAAACAATGATCTCAATATCTGGCATGTAGCTCGGCAGGTAATCAATATTATTTTTTCTTTCAGTTGTAATGGTTACTCCCGACATCCCAAAATACCCATCAGGACTGGTCTTCATTTTTTTATAAAGTTCATCCCAAGAGTCTAAAGGCACCCATTTGATATTAATGACTGCTTGAAGTTCCTTTCTTTGCTGACGGATTAAATTCGAAAACATTTCATATTCAATTCCAGCCATTCCACCTGTTGGTAATGAATAGACAAAAGGTTTGTTTTGAATATAAAAAACAGTGATGTCACCCTTTTTTGTTTCTTTGATTTGTTCCCAAGAAGACTGACCTGAGACTGATAATGATAGTCCGAATAAAAATAGAATTAAAAAATATGTTGATCTCCCCATTGCTCTTTTGAATTGATTCTTCAAAATTATTCAATTCAACTTAAATTAACACACTTTTTTTGCCTTAAGTTGAAGATGCTTCTCAATCAGTACATCTATTTGTAATTATTGAAACAAATATCTCAATTCCCTCTTTTTTCTGACGTATATTTACACTTTTGTACGACTTACGACTAATAAACTTATATGGAATCATTTGGATTATACCTTCAACTCGGATTAGAACACATTACAGATGTCAATGGATATGATCATATCCTGTTTATTTTGGCGTTAATGGCCTCATTTAACTCCAATTATCTGAAGCAAATTCTAATACTTGTAACAGCGTTTACGCTCGGACACTCTGTTACCCTTGCTTTGTCAACTTTAGACATCGTTTCTATAGATCCAGACTTGATAGAAACCTTGATTCCTGTAACCATTATCATTGTATGTATTTCCAATTTATTTAACCTTGGAAAAGAAAAAGGTAAGTCGTCTTATTTTAAAGAGAAAAAACCTATTAAAAGATATTTTGCAGAAGCTACAATTTTCGGCTTAATTCACGGTCTAGGTTTTTCAAATTACTTGAAATCCTTATTAGGCAGTGAAGAACAGATTTGGGAACCACTTTTAGCGTTTAATGTAGGTTTGGAAATTGGTCAGCTTATAATTGTATTCATCTGTTTATTGCTCAATGCAATTATGTTGAGGTTAACAATGTGGCATCAAAGAGACTGGAACTTATTCCTTTCAGGAGGTGCATTTGTCTCTGCAATCATCATCTTAGTAAATTAATATAATGAAGAAGCAAAAAGTAAATAATAAAACAATAGTATCTTACCCTAAAACGCCTGCATTTTTTGCATTAGGGTTGTTTGTATTTATCCTTATTGCCATCACAATTGGCACTGTGAGATGGATGAATCTTGGAGGGTTTGAATGGTATAAATTATTATTACTATTGTCTACTTCGTTCATTACATTATTCATGTTTGTAAGAATAATGTTTGTGTATAAAACCGTCAGTTTCAAAGGAAATATAGTTACTGAAAAATACCCATTAAGGGTCGGGTCTTCTTTCGAAACAGACCTTACTAAATACCTTCTTTTTTGGGAAGTAAAAAAGAAAACAGTAGGGAAGAAGCAGTTTGATGTGTTGGTTCTTCAAACTAAAATTGGACAACCTATCATTATTTCGAACAGAGAAATGACAAATTTTGCTGAAGTAGTAAAATTCATGGATTCAAGATTTAAAAAATATCATGTTTCCAAAGTGAAATAAATGATGTGTGATTATTTAAGTACTGTGGCAGAAGAAAAGGGATGATTTTAGTTTAATATTTTTTATTCTAATCAAGGCAGATTTGCAGAGCATAGCTTAGTTACGCGATAAAAATCTAACGAAGAGTAGGATAAAAAAGATAAGATAAAATTTACCTTTACTTTTGTCACAGTACTTAAGTACTAAGACAGAAGAAATAGGACTATTTAAGGTAAGATAAAATGTCAGTTTGCTTTTGTCTTTGTACTTATGTATTTTAAATATAATAAACAGGACTTGTTGATCAACGAAGTCCTGTTGTTGTTTAAATACCACCTAACTATTTTTGATTGAATACTAAAACCGAAATACTTTCTATAGTCTCTCTGATTTTACTGACTGTTTTACTCCTATTTCCATCAACAAGACTTTTAGCAGGTTTGGGATTGATGATTGAAGCTTTAATTCTTCTTCTAATGCTTTTTAGTGTCAAAAAATCTAATCCTTCTTATTTTGTTTTGCAAAAATTGCATGATCATGTGTTTGTGTTTGATCAAAATTGGAAATTGATGTTTACCAATGATGGAAGGGCATTAAAAACGACGTTGAACAGTACACTTTACCCAATTACAAATGAGATAGTTCATAATTTGAAAAAGGATAAACTCCAACCAAGCTCATACAACTATTATGAATATCAGTTTGGTAGTGAGGCCTATGAATTAAAGTCTATTGCCATTGAAAATGATAATGTTTTAGTGCTTATCAAAAACACCACTGAACTAAAACGGAAGGAACAGAGGCTGTCTAATATGAATCTTGAACTTGAAGAATTACTTTATGTCAAGAAGAACGAATTAAACTTAAAGAAAGAGAAGTTCAGAACTATTTTTGATAAGTCCTCAGATGCTTATTTTTTATTGGACAGTCAATTCAATATTTCAATTTATAATCAGAAAGTCTTCAGCTTGTTTGGTGAGGTGACAGAGATTTCCTTTTACAATTGGCTGAATAAACATTCTCCAAAAGAGCAATCCAAAGGAGGGAAGTCGATTGATCTATTTAAGTCCATGCAGAAAAGTTGTGATGCCCAAGGTGAACTTCGTTTTGAATGGCAATTTTTTACATCGGATGGAGAAACATTTTCTACAGAGATCAGCCTTACTTTATTACCACTTTCACAGCAGGTCGTTTATTTTATGATCATCAGAAATATGATGGATCAGAAAAAAATCGAAAGCGAATTAAGGAAGAACCTTGAAAGAGAAAAGGAACTGAATGAAATGCGCTCTAAGTTTATTTCTATGGCTTCTCATGAATTTAAAACACCTTTAGCTACCATCATGACCAATATGGATATTCTGGAATTGGCATTGAAAAAGAAGGCCATGAATTTCAGTGATCTCAAAATTGATAAATATATTGCAAGAATGCGCTCGGAGTCCAAAAGGTTGAATCTGTTATTGGATGAGGTATTGCAGTTAGGGAAAATTGAAGCAGGGAAAACGCCTTTCTCACCCAAAAATGTTTCTATTTCACAATTTGTAGAGGACTACCTTATTGAATTTAAAAGCAGAACTTCTCCTCCGCAGGAAATTATTTTACAAAAAGAAATTATTGCAGACGCCGTTTGGATTGATGGTATTCTGATGGGGCATGTACTGGATAATTTACTGACAAATGCCATCAAGTATTCCGACAAAGAAGTTTACCTAAGGTTATTTGCCTCTTCAGATGCATTAAGAATAGAAGTGGAAGATCAAGGCATCGGTATCCCTCTTTCTGATTTTTCTAATCTCTTTGAGTCTTTTTTTAGAGCGAGTAACACAGAACATGTGCAAGGTACAGGATTAGGCCTTGTTATTGCCAAAGAATTTGTGGAAATGCATGGAGGTGTGATTGTGTGTGAGTCCGAAGAAGGAAAAGGTTCTGTTTTTAGGATCGCGATTCCATTAAACTAAACAATAGCAAAAATGAGTGATGAAAACCCGGATTTAGGAAAAGAAGATATTAAAAGCCTTTTAGTCAAACTTTCAGTTCCAGCCGCAACTGGAATGATGGTCATCGTACTTTATCAGATGGTAGATACATTTTTTATTGGCCGATGGGTAGGAGCATTGGGTATTGCAGGAATTTCTGTGGTTGCTCCCCTAGTGATGCTGATTCAAAGTATTGGTATGGCCATAGGAATGGGTGGGGCATCATTAATAGCAAGAGCTTTGGGTGGACACGATCCCAAAAGAGCGGTGAAAATTTTAGGCAATCAAACCTTATTGACTCTTGACTTAACCTTGATTGCAGTTGCAGTCGGTTTTCTTTTTGAAGAACGGTTACTATTGTTTTTTGGTGCAAATGGGGATATTTATTCTTATGCTCAAGAATATTATGCCATAGTGATTTGGGGAATGCCTTTCCTGACTTTGTCGATCATGAGCAATAATGGTATTCGTTCAGAAGGAAAAGCAAAGAAAGCGATGATGGCCATGATTGTGCCGGGGGTAACGAATATTATTTTAGATCCCATTTTTATTGCAGGGCTAGGAATGGGCATGAAAGGAGCGGCAATAGCCACATTGTTTTCTTACGTTTTCGGTTTTCTTTATATAGCGTATTACTATTTGTTTCAAGATACAGTTCTCAAATTTACAAGAGCGGCATTTGTCTGGGATGCAGAAATTATCAAAGAAACTTTAGCTTTGGGAACTGCTTCATTTGCAAGGCAGGGTTCATCAAGCATCATTGCAATATTGCTCAATCATATCTTATTTGATTATGGTGGAGAGATAAGTGTTGCCGTTTACGGTATCATCAGCCGATTATTTATGCTGGCTACTTTCCCAATCATCGGGTTAGCTCAAGGATTCCTTACAATATGCAGTTTTAACTTTGGATCAAAAGATTTTAAAAGGGTAAGAGAAGTGATCTATGACTCCATAAAATATGGCATCATTATGAATACGATTATTACAATTCTGATCTTCTTCTTTGATACAGAATTGACCTCTCTCTTTACCAAAAACAATGAATTAATAGAACAGAGTATTCCAGCTATTTACGGAGTAATGCTTTCATTACCTTTGATCAGTATTGGGGTGATTTCAAGTATGTTTGCTCAGGCGCTAGGAAGAGCAAAAGATGCCCTTTTATTGACTTTGAACCGTCAAGTTTTATTTAGAATCCCTATGGTAATTCTGTTTTCCTATTTCTGGGGATTGAAAGGAACATGGGCGTCATTTTTTGTGTCAGATATTTGTTCAATTATCGTTTCAGGGTATTATATGAAAGATAAAATGAGTAGATTAAGCAATTATATTCAAAAAAACGAACCCAATAAAAATGAGTAAACTCAAAGACAAAATTATTCATGAAGTAAAAAAGACATTTTTAGTTACCTCTTATTTTGCCATAGGTTTTAATCTTCTAGTCCTTTTGGTCGGACTGATGGTCAAAGATGTAGAATTAAAGATTGGTTATTTTGGCGCCGCCACATTTTCAGCTGCACTTATAGGTAAAATAGTAGTCATTCTTGAAACCGTCGGCATTGATTTAAAATTAGGCAGGACGAAGCTATTGAACGTCGTGATTATGAAATCATTGCTCTATACAGTGGTGATTTTTATGGCTATCGTATTAGAGGATATTATAAAAGGAATGGTATCAGATGACCTTACTTTCAGAGAGGCTTTACACCACTTGATAGCATCTTTCAACTCTAGCTTTTTTATGGCCCGATCGATCTATATGTTTGTCCTTTTTGGTCTCTATCATTTTATTTTTGAAGTGGATAAGTTTATGGGTACTACAGAACTTTTTGATATGGTGTTTTCAAGGTTTTATAAACCGAAAGAAAAGGAATATGTGGCATTATATGTAAGATGGAATTATGGTGTTCAAGAAATCAACGATCAGCTTACAGCACTTCAAGAATATACACATCAGGTCAATCAGATTCTGCCTAAATACCAAGGAACTATAGCATCTTATGATCTTGATGGAATGTTGTGCTTATGGGAAAACACAAAAGAATATAATTTCTATGATCAAGGTGTTTCTTTTTTCAGGCAAATATTGCAACTGCCTCATAATTTCAAAATTCAAAATATCAGAGGCGGTATTACCAAAGGACCACTCGTGGAAGCTGAAATTGGAGGCTTTTTAAAAAAGGAAATTCTAAGAACAGGTGAAATCATTGATGAAGTGAAGAAAGTTTCTTTACAAGAAACGGGAGTGCCTTTGAAAGAAGTGTAATAGAATATCTCTTATCACATTTTCAAAGTATTACTTCCAATTTAAACTCATAATTCTGGCACAAGTGTTCAACCGTTAGGTGTCGCTTGTGCCTTTTAATTAGTAAAATCTCTAAAGATTCTATCCAACCGAATAACAACTCTATCTCACAATAATGTAGATCAACAAGATTTCTTCCCCAAAAAAGATTTATAGAGGGGTGATTTTTCTTTCAACTTACAAAACTTTTTTATTTGAATAATCCTTCACTTTTAGAAGCGAAAATGCCTTTTTAGTACTCAAAAACGTTATAAATAGCCTATTTTGTGATAATTACACTTCTTGAAGGATAAAAAAATACCCCCTTAAAACTCGCAATTTTATCCCTGTATATTGGAATTGATCTTTATATGTTTGCACCATAAATATTTTTCAACGAAAATGAAAAGCTACAACAAATCGTAAATTCTGAAATTTTAAATGCATACTTCTTTTAATTATGACAGCTCTCAAATTAAGAGATAACTAATTATTGAATAAATAAATTAATCGGCTTCTTTATTAAAGCCAACTTCCTAAGTCGAATACCTATTGAATACACTGCAGGGTAGGATATGGTTATTCACTGTCTACACTTTTTTTGTGGGTCGTCCACATATTCATAGTACTTGGAATAAAGTAAACGGGTATTCTATCTTTTCTTCCTATTCTTCGTTAGGTTCTGATGACGTAGCGACAGCAATACGTTATAGGTCTGCTTTGATTGGGCTGAAAAATAAAAACTAAAATAGCGTGCATCACGACCGAAGTCATGGGCAAGTGATACTGACTCCATCAACACTGAAGTGTTGCCTACGTTACTAACCCTCAAGACTTCAGTCTTGATCAGGTTGGAATATCACCTACCCATAGTTTTAACTATGGTGTACGAAACATCCCTTTATTTCTTTCCAGATACTTCTTCACAGCAAAAATTACAATTAAAATGATTAACTGTTTACTTAGACTTCAATCTATTTTCATGATTGTTTGTTTGGTATTAATGGCCGGAAATGCAAGAGCGGCCACTCCAGAACAAACTACTTTTACATTTAAAGTTCCAAGTTGTGTAGGTACTAAAAGTGCCACAGCGTGGATCGGAAACCGAGTTGTAGTAATGATAGAAGGAGAAACACCTTCGAGTAGATCTGCAACAACAATGAATAGAGTCCTTAATATTTTGGATGCAATGGATGCCAAATTCGTTGAGTTTTCAGGACTTTCCAACCTACCAATGCAATCTAGTTATAGAGGATTGCCTGTCATCGAAATTGTAGTTGACAACTGCGGTTATGGTGGATTAGCATACCATGGTACAAGAGGTATGTCTACTGGAAAAGTATTGTTCGATGAAATATACAATGCGGCAAACAGTGGTGGAAATGCCATTCATCAAGTATTCCTTTATGAAACAGCAAGAAACTTTTACCTGACTCGTTTCAATAATAAGTTCGACTGGGTGATGAACGACAACTCATCCAATTGGGGTTGGTGGACTGTTGGGTTTAACAATGCTCAAGCAGTTATGATTCCCACATCATTAAACTATGAACTTCTTTATTATGGTCAAAGCCTTGCTCAATTTAGAGAAGGGATGGTCAGCAAGTTTGAGTATTACTTAAACAACACTCAGTACAATTTTGACAATACATGGAGAAAAGATCGTTTGCCATGGAGACAGCAATCTAGTGTAAATGACCTTATGACAGGTATGATCATCTATTCTTATGAGAACTTTGGTGGAGATGCTTGGATTAAGCAAGTATACCGTTACCTAGAAAGTAATGTGGTGAGCGACCGTTCAAGTAGAACTTCATATCAAGAATGTAGAGACAATGTCTACAAGATTTGGAGTTTATCTGCTGACCGTGATTTAGTAAATTTCTTTGAGAGAGATATGCGTTGGGTGATCAGTTCTTCTGCAAAATCTTGGGTTAGCAACCGACTGGGTAACAATGGAGGTGATAACGGAGGAGGAGACAAAGAAGGTATTTCTCCTAAAAGCGGAACAGTGCTTCAAACTTCGCAAGTAAACTTCACTTGGGATTATGATGGAGATTATCATTGGATGTATGTTGGCACAACAGCAGGCGGTACTGAAATCTTAAATAGTCAACAAATCTCTACAAAATCATTGACAGTATCTAACCTTCCAAAATCAGGAACAATCTATGTGCGTCTTTGGAGTCAAAACAGTGGAAACTGGGCTTATCAGGACTTTACTTATACGATGAATGTCGGTGATGTTGTTGTTCCTCCTATTGACGGTATTTTACCAAGAGAAGGAACTGTACTTACATCCAACTCAGTAGAATTCAAATGGGATATTGAAGGCGATGCACATTGGTTATATGTGGGTACTTCAGCAGGAAGTACTGATATTTTGAATTCAGGGGGAGAATTTACAGCTAAGCAATACACCGTAAGTAACCTGCCAAACAGTGGTTCCATCTACGTTAGACTATGGAACAAGATCAATAATAATTGGGCTTACAATGATTATACTTACACAATGAGTGTAGATAATGGAGGTGACAACGGAGGTGATAATGGTGGAGAAACTTGTCGTTGGGTACTTCAAAGCGGAAATGCTTTAGATATCGGCGCTTTCCAAGATATTATATATGTGGTTGGTACTGACAACTATCTCTATCAATCGAATGGTAGTAATGGTTTTACTTTGGTTGACAATACAATGGAACTGAAAAGAGTAGATGTTGGTCAATCAGGGGTATGGGCTGTAAGTACTGATAATAGAATATACCAATATGTCAATAATGCATGGGTGTATAGAAAAGGAATCGGAGTTGATATTGCCGTTAGCAACAATGTATACACTATTGGATCAGATGGTAAAGTCTATAAATATTTAGGCGATGGCTGGTCACGTGCTTACGGTACAACTTTAGGTACTGATATTGCGGCAACGGACGATGACCGACCTTGGATCAGAGGTACTGACGGCTATGTTTACCAATGGCTAGGAAGCAGATGGGATAAAAAAGGTACGCTTAAAATTAAAGACATAGCGATCAATGCAGCAAAAGATGAATTTGTAGTAGTAGATGAAAACAATTCCATTCAAAAATACATAGGAAGCGGTAGCTATGAGGTGATTTCAGGTGCAGGATCAAGAATATCGATCACATCAGATTCTAAACTTTGGACTGTTACTTCTGCAAATAAAATTACCAACTACACTTGTGATATGTCTAACTTGAGTAGTTCAGCAAGAGTAAGAGGAACAGAAGAAACGTTGTTTGATAAGGTAACATTTTATCCAAACCCGGTCAACAATGGAATATTAAACATCAAAGGATTGCCATTGAATAAGGACGCTACCATTAGCATATCCAATCTTCAAGGACAAGTTATTTATAATAAAAATACAACAACTTCAGAAATAGTGTCACTTTACTTAAATGAAAACAGTTTACCAAAAGGTATTTATATTCTTCAGATCGAAATGTTAGAAGAGGTAATTACTACTAAACTAAAGGTGAATTAATTTTTTAGAAGTACAGTCAAAAATAAATCATAGTTAATTCTAATTTGTTTTTTGTGAGTACAACGCTAAAAAACGTATTAATAGTGGTTCTATTAAAAGTTTTTTGAAGGCAATAATCGCAAAACATAAATAAAATTAGTATGAGATAATTTTGAATTTGTACTTATAATCCACAGCGCACACTTGAGGGAGTAGTCACTTTTAGTGGTTATTCCCTATTTTTTATTCAGCAATTTTAAATGGAAGAACTAAGTATATGACAAAAATTGATTGAACAGCATTTCTAGCTGTTCATAAAATTTATTTTGTAGGCATTGAGAAAGTTTCTCTAAGCCATATTTAAATAAACTTTTGGCTTTCCTTCCATGAGAT
>NZ_JABANE010000074.1 GCF_012844305.1 Flammeovirga aprica JL-4 | reverse complement strand
TTGACAAGCTTTTTATCTCCTTTGGCTCTACCTTGACTGCCAGCGTCATACCCACCTACAGCAAACTCATCGACCTCAACATACCCCTTCAAAGGATGCTGTAAACTACTTTGCATAGCATATTGCACTTTACGTCTGAAATTTAAACAGCTTTGATAACTCAAGGACAGTTTCTCACTTAAAGTTAAAGTGGACATGCCTTTCTTATCACAACTAACTTTAAATATGAATTCAAAAGCAGTTAGAATTGAAAATTTCAGCTTATGAAATAGGGTATGAGCCGTAACAGACTCATCATATTTACACTTTTGACAACGTCTGGAATGTAACTTTTTACCTTTCATATATTTTGTATGTTCACATTTCCTACATTTGTAATGATCACTCCACTTTAGTGTCGATAAATATTCAAGACAATCTTCTTCTTTTTGAAATGTTGAATAAAATGTTCTATCGTCAAAACCTTCAAAATTGATCATAATACATCTGGTTGTTTGGTTACTTTTACACTAATGTAAATCAGTTAACCGTAACAGAAGTACGTTTTACTATTTAGGGCGATCTAAGTTTAGATACCTATAAAAGAATTTGGAATGCTTTGTCATTCTTGTGGTGAAAGTACCATTTTCCGACTGCATAGAGACCTGCTTGGAGACATGATTCGTCACAATTATGAGCTTACTGAATGCCTTGTACATACCATGACCACAAGGGTGAGAGAGTTTGCCAAAGTAGAAACTCAAAATGAAAAACTGATGGCTTTGGGTAAAATGAGTGCTGGCTTGGCCCATGAGTTAAATAACCCTGCAAGTGCGATGGCGAGGAGTGGAAAGGAATTGAAAAAACACCTTTCTTCTGTGCCTAAGAAGTTCAAAGCTGTGATGGCAATGAATGTCAGTGAAGGGGAAATTGACAAGGTCAATGATTTTTTGCATGAGAAATTAACGGCTCCTAAGAAACCATTATCGCTCATTGAAAAGAGTAATTTAGAAGACGATCTTACCGACTTTCTGGAGGATAAAGGTTTAGATGAAGCTGAAGATATTGTTGGTGCTTTGATTGATTTTCAAATTCAAGAAGAAGACCTAGAAGAAATGTATGATGAGCTTGGAGATCAAAACTTTGCTTCTACGATGGCTTGGATCAGCAGTCAGTTGATTACTGAAAAAATGGTACAGGATATTGGTGAAGCGGCAGATAGAATTTCCTCCTTGATTTCTTCTATCAAGTCCTTTTCTTATATGGATAGAAGTCAGGATATGCAAAAAATGGATGTTCATGAGGGCATTCAATCTACTGTGAAATTATTGGAACATAAAATCCAAAAACAAGGCCATCAGCTTGATTTAAAATTGGCTTCCAACCTTCCTGAAATTAAAGGTATGCCCGGCGAGTTGAATCAAGTTTGGATGAATATTTTGGCAAACGGGATTGATGCTTTAGAGGAAAAAGGGACTATTGGTATAAGGACTTCTTTTGATGATGAAAATGTAAAAATCTACTTTACTGATACAGGAAAGGGAATTCCAGAAGAGATCAGAAGCCGAATTTTCGAACCCTTTTTCACCACCAAAGGCATTGGTAAAGGCACCGGACTTGGTTTGGATATTACCAAGAAAATTATTGATAAACATGAAGGTACCATCAAAGTAACAAGCCAACCTGGAAATACTGAATTTAGAATCACACTACCTATTGATAATAATATAGAATAATGGATAAAAAACCGATACTACTACTTGTAGATGATGATCCTCAAGTGCTTCAAGCTGTAAAGAGGGATATGAGAAATCAATATAAAAAAGACTATAAAATACTAGCAACAGACTCCGCAAATGAAGCTTTGGATTTGGTAACAGAGCTCAGAAATAAAGGGGATGAAATTGCACTTTTCTTAAGCGATCAGAGAATGCCCGAAATGCAAGGTGTTGATTTTCTTGAGAAAGTAAAAGCGGTATACCCAAGTGCTGGGCGTGTGTTATTGACGGCTTATAGTGATACTGACGCTGCCATTAAATCCATTAATGCCGCTCAAATCGATTATTATTTGCTGAAGCCTTGGGATCCGCCTGAGGAAAAACTATATCCTGTAATTGATGATATTTTATCTGAATGGCACGCCAAGTTTCAGCCTACTTTTAAAGGCATTCGTGTGATGGGCTATCCTTTCTCAAAATTGTCACATGACATCAAAGATTTCTTAGCTGCCAATCTTATTCCTTATCAATGGCTGGATGTGACCAAAGATGAAGAAGCCCAACAGCTTGTCGCTAATAATAATCTTACCTCTGCTGATTTGCCTGTTGTAGTAATGGAAGACGGTAATATTATACGTCAACCTGCTCCTACAGAATTGGCTTCCAACCTTGGTTTTCATGAAAAAGCCAAAGAAGAAGTGTACGATGTGGTGATCATTGGAGCTGGTCCTGCAGGTTTGGCTGCTGCTGTGTATGGTGGATCTGAAGGGTTAAAAACGCTATTAATAGAGAAAAAAGCACCGGGTGGACAAGCTGGGACAAGCTCAAGAATTGAAAACTATTTAGGCTTCCCGAAAGGTTTAAGTGGACAAGACTTAGCGAGAAGAGCTATTACGCAAGCCACGCGTTTTGGTATTGAATTTTTGAATCCGAAATCAGTTCATAAAATTGAGTTTGTAGATAAATACAAGGTTTTGACACTTGACAGTGGTGAGACGGTAAAAACGAAAAGCGTGGTGCTCACTACAGGCGTAGACTATAGAAAGCTGATGACAGAAGGACTGCCTGAACTTACAGGCGCAGGAGTCTATTACGGAGCGGCCACAACTGAAGCGAATGCTTGCAAAGACAGTCATGTTTTTGTGGTGGGCGGCGGTAACTCTGCCGGTCAAGGAGCCATGTATCTTTCTCAGTTTTCAAAACAAGTAAGTATTTTGATCAGAAGAGAAGACCTTTCTTCTACCATGTCGCAGTATTTGATAGATCAGATTGCCGCCACTCCAAATATTGACCTCAAACCTTTCACTCAAATTGTAAAAGGGATCGGTGAGGAGAAATTGGAATCTTTGGTTTTAGAAAATATGAAAACCAATGAGCAGGAAACCTATGATGCAAGGGCTGTCTTTATTTTTATTGGGGCAAAACCTTATACAGATTGGCTTCCTGAAAACGTCAATAAAGATGAGAAAGGATTTGTGATCACTGGTAGAGATTTAAATGGTTTAGACTTTAAAAAGTATTGGAAAGAAGACCGTGATCCTTTCTTGTTAGAAACCTCTGTTTCGGGTATTTTTGCCGCTGGCGATGTCCGATCAGGAGCCATGAATAGAGTCGCTTCTGCCGTAGGAGAAGGAGCCATGAGCATTTCTTTAGTACATAAATATTTAAGTGAATTCTAGACTATGATTATCTATAAGGCAAACGACAATTGGTTTGGAGATATTAAACACCTCGCCAAAAGCTGGACTATGGTCAAAGTGATGCGAGCGGTTTGTTTCTTTGGGGTTTACACCACTGCTATATGGTTGTTGCATTTTAAATTTTTCCCAGAAAAAGACCAAAGTGTCATCGGTTCTGCTTTCTCTCTTTTGGGTATTGTTCTCAGTATTTTATTGGTTTTCAGAACCAATAGTGCGTATGACCGTTGGTGGGAAGGAAGAAAACAATGGGGCGCATTGATCAACAATACAAGGAACCTTGCGGTTTACGCTCACACTATTCTTCCTGAAGAAAACCAACCTCTTCGTTTCTATTTAGCAACACGTATCAGCAATTTTTGCCACGCTATGGTGGAACATTTGAGGAATGGTACCAATCTGGATATCTTAATTCATCTGACGGAAGAAGATCGAAAAAAATACAATTTGAGAGGGCATGTTCCCAATGCCATCACACATGAAATCTATAGTGCCATAGTTGCTGAACATAGAAAGGGCAATATTACTGATCCTGATTTGATCAATTACGGCCCACTTCATAAATCACTTCTTGATATTATTGGAGCTTGTGAGCGAATTAAGAAAACACCTATTCCTTTTTCTTATGCCGTATTTATGAAAATGTTTATTTCTGCTTATGGGCTGTTACTCCCTATTGCTTTAACTCCTCAAATGGGATACTTTGCCATTCCAGTAGTCATGCTTGTGATGTTTGCTTTTATTGGAATAGAGTTGATGGGAGAGGAAATTGAAGATCCTTTTGGATTGGACTGCAATAACCTCCCTACAGGCGATATGGCCAAAAACATACAAAATAATGTCTTCGAGATTTTTGAACTAGATGAAGAGAAAGCACAGAATGCAAGGAGAGATTTATATGAAAAGGTATTTTAGCGTCAATTGAAAATATAATTAGAAGATAAATAGTCTAATTTATGCTACATCCCAACGGGTAGGCCAATAAGTCTACCCGTTTTTACATATAAAAAATTACTTAAATACAGGGTCTAAAATAATTTCCCCAATTTATTACCCTCTCAAACCCTAAATTTACCAATTCACTATTTCATTCCTTCCACTAATATTGTGATGTGACAAAAGCATGTTTATATCCATTGAAATGATAAAATTTCACCCTTAAAAGAGGATGTTTTTTTATCATTCGTACTAAGCCTGAAATAAAGTAAACGGGTATTTCATAGACCCATAATTAAAATTATGGCCTTTTGGGAAGATAACTCACTGATCAACTTTTGATTATAATATCTAACTTATCCGCATTAAGTGGATAAAAAACCTATAAACCTTTGAGACATATCAAGTTTATAATGAAAGTTGAACAATGGTACAGCTTCCCATAAGCCCATGACTTCTAGTCATGGTGTACGATATTTTAAATGAAGAATTAAGAGGAAAAAATGAAGAATTATGGTTCTTACTTTGGCTTAATAACCACCATAAAAACCATTATACGAACCATTTCATTCTTCATTCTTAACTCTACATTCTTAATTAAAAAATAAACATGTACTAAAAATGTTGGTTACATGGTATCCATTTGATCAACAAAAATAAAAGCTAAACTAATTTTTAATTTCAAACCTTATGAACAATCAAAAAAAGGAAGCATTGATTCCAAAAGAATTAATATTTCCGTTTCTATTAGTGACTATTTTATTCCCGCTGTGGGGATTTGCCGCAGACATTACAAATCCATTAGTGGCTGCCTTTTCCAGAATCTTTCTGATGAGCAATTTTGAAGGGGCATTAATTCAATTCTGCTTTTATGGAGGGTATTGTGCCATGGCCATTCCTGCTGCCATTTTTATCAGAAAGTACTCCTATAAATCGGGCGTAATGATGGGTTTGGGACTATATGCTGCAGGTGCTTTATTGTTTATTCCTTCAGCATGGTTAGCCAATTTTTATCCTTTCCTGGTTTCCTATTTTATTATGACCTGTGGTCTTTCTTTTCTTGAAACGAGTGCCGGTCCTTATGTCTTATCGATGGGGTCTCCTTCCAGAGCCACCCAACGTCTCAACTTTGCCCAATCCTTTTACCCTGTAGGCTCACTGATTGGTATGTTTACAGCAAAGAATTTTATTCAGGTAAAGCTCAATGATGCAGATACTGCTACTCGGCAAGGTCTTTTAGAGTCGAATCCTGCACAATTCGAAAGCATTCAATTATCCGATCTTGATGTGGTCAGTTCACCTTATATTTTTATTGGTTTAGTGCTTATAGTACTTCTTGTTATCTACAAATTAAGTAACATGCCGAATCACTTTGACAGCAAGGAACCTTTAAACCTTAAAGCCACATTAAGAAGGCTAAAAGCCAACCCTCGCTATAAAGAAGGTGTGATCGCTCAGTTCTTTTATGTTGGAGCTGAAGTGATGTGCTGGACCTTTATCATTCACTATGGAGTACGTGTATTTATGAATGAAGGCATGACGGAAAAAGTATCAGAGCAAGTGGCGTTACAATACAATATTTATGCAATGATCACTTTTGGTATCTGTCGTTTTCTTTTCACTTATTTATTGAATTACATTAAATCTGGACAGTTGCTGAAAATCGTATCTTTAATGGCCATCGGCTTTACACTTCTGCTTATTTTTATTGATGGCAGGTGGGGCATTTACAGTTTCATTGGTATTTCTGGATGCTTATCGATGATGTGGCCTACCATTTTTGGATCAGCACTAACGGGTATGAAAGCGGATTCGAAAATTGCTTCTGCCGGTATGATTTTAGTGATTGGCGGAGGTTCGTTGCTTCCTCCTTTACAGGGTAAATTAATTGATATTGGAAATGAAACAGGAAGCCTTTTAGGTATACCTGCTGTCAACGCATCTTTTGTGTTGGTCTTGATCTGCTTTATGGTGATCGCCTTTTACGGTTATAGACTACAGAAAATACATGAACCTGAATTCGAGAAAACAGGTGAGTTAGCTGAAGGTGCAAAGGAATAAGAACTACATTTTTGTCAACTTTTAATAGTTGATGCTACAAATTTTTGACGTCCTACTTCCAAGTGTCCTTCTTCTTCATTTTTTCCATTGATGAAAAAACGAATCCTCTGGCGCGAATGTTAAGCGTAAGCGTCATTCGTGTCCTACAAATATTCAGAAATCTCCTGATTTCTAAAGGCTATAAAAGTTCTAAAACACCATTTACACAATAAGTATAGAAAACTAAAAATTAAAACGAAATGAAAACAGAAAGAGAAAAAATGCTTAGTGGAGAATTGTATTGTTTCAATGATCCTGAGTTATTACAACAACGCTATGATGCTCGTCTTCTTTGTGAAGAGTTCAATCAATTGAGCATTACGCAACAAGATCAAAAAGTGGAACTTCTTCAAAAGTTATTTGGAAGTGTCGGTGAAGGCATTGCCATTGAACCCGGTTTTTACTGTGATTATGGCTTCAATGTTCACTGTGGTAAAAACGTTTCAATGAACTTTAACTGCCTTATTTTAGATTCCTTAAAGGTGACTTTAGAGGATGGAGTAATGTTGGGTCCTGGAGTTCATCTTATTGGAGACACACATTCTACTGATCCACGTACAAGGCCTCATATGGGTAGATCTGGTGAAATTACAATCAAAAAAAACTGCTGGCTAGGTGCTGGAGTAACAGTAATGCCAGGTGTGACTATTGGTGAAGGTACAACGGTTGGGGCTAATAGTGTGGTGACTAAAGACCTTCCTCCTAATGTTGTGGCAGTGGGGAGTCCTGCGAGGGTGATTAAGCAACTGGATGTTGAATAAATCGTTTTTGGGATGAAGAATTAAGATAATGGTTCGTGTTGTGGTTCGGTGGACTTTGTATTAAAACATATAAACCACCATAAAAGCTATTTTTCATAGTCCACAACACGATCCATATTCTTTATTTTTATTTAAAAAGGCGATGTACAATAGAAAAAACTTCCTATCACACACCACCTTTTAATCACTAATTACAACTATTTACTGAATAATAATTTGCTTCGTTTTTGTAATATTATCCGATGTCATTTTGATAATGTAGACACCATTACCTAAACCTTTTAAGTCAATATTTTCAATATCAGAAGAGGCATTTTGGTCATAAACCATTTGTCCTAAAGTACTGAAAATAGTAATTCTAGTATTCTCAAGGATTTGATTTCTCTTGATGTTGAATGTTCCTGATGAAGGGTTAGGGTAAACTACAAAATCTAATTCTTCGGCAATGTCATCCTCCAAATTTCTTTGTCTTGAAGAAGATGAACTAGGCACAATTTTAAATTTCTGCCAGTTCGATGCTCCTGTACTTGTACATAGCATGTTATCCCTCACAAATAATAAATTATTTCCTTTTAAAGCATAGATATCATTACCATAATCTACCATTTCGAATTTCTCCCAAGCACCAATTTCAGTTCGAATACATGTCATTTCCTTATTGCCATTTTCAGAACTCACATACAATCCATTACTTCCTTTAAAAGAGACTGTTCCATCACCGTTGTCTATGATTTCGAATAGCTCTGTGTTACCAATTGTTCCTGAGGTATTCATCACATTTGGATTAGAAGCACTCATGTAATTAAAACTGCCTTGGTTTTCAAAAGAATATTGAACTAGAGCAGTTGTAACATTAAAATTAGAAGAAACATAATCCAAATTAGAATTAAAATCTCCCCCAACAGGGCGAATAGATACACCTAGTTTGTAGTTGTTTTCTACTGTCCAGTTTGAAGGTTGTGAAACTGTTAGCGTCTTCGTTCCTTCTCCAGCACTTACTGTTTGTTTTGAACTCGTCAACCACACACCCGATGGGTCATTGACTAATACAACAATTTCGTATTGAGCAGTAGCTGTATAGCCTACTTGAACATTAAAACTGTCGCCAGTTGCCACTGTTTGTGGAGCGGAAACAATACTAACAGTTGTAGAAGATGGAAGATCGTTGGATGGTGTCCAATCTGCACCAGGCACCCACATTACTCCACCTCTTTCATAAGCTCCAATATCTGGTGCACTACCTTTATAACCATCCGTAAAACCTGGAATTACTTTACCTGCATCTACTAAATAAGAACCACTTTTAGGTTCAAAATTCAAATTAGCAGGGTCCACAAAAGGATTGTTAGCATTGATGATATTTTGAGGTTGAATGTCTGTACCATACCAAGGAGCTGTACTCGCATAGTTATTGATCAGCACCACATCATCCATAGTATAACCATTCTCCCAACGGCCCATTCCTTCTGATGCGTTATAAATTGAATTATTATAAAAATCCAGACCCCAGTTGTCCCAGTTGATTTGAATACCTGTCCATGAAACATTATAAACCACGTTGTTATACACTTGGTAACCTTTACTATTGTTATCAAGGTAAATACCCGCCACTTTATAACCTGCATGAGGAGCTGCGGTAGAATTATGGAACCAGTTATGATGAATAACAGAGTTCTTATAATCAGCATTTCCTACAGTATAAAAAACACCTCCATCAGCATTGATTTTCATTACATCATATACATTATTATAAGCCACAGTAGCATTGCTTCCACTTACATAAATACCACTTCGGCCACCGCCATACACTGTATTATTTTCAATCACAGTACCTGGACAATTCGAACGGATCGGTTCAGCGTGAATCCCTAACGTATTGAAATTTCTTACTACATTATTCTTAATGGTTGCATTTTGAGAACCTTTCCATGCTGCCAACATAGAGATACCATTGGCTGTACCCTTTTCAATTAAGTTTTTCTCGATTAAAGTATTACTTCCTTCAATGGTAATTGCCCCTGAACCAATCTGTGCATCTGTGTTGGTCAACTCATCTAAAATTGGAACGCCATGTCGTATTGTTGAGTTCTTCACTGTATTGTTATTTCCAGTAATTAAAACTATACCGCCAAATGTTTCAATGCCATCCAATACAATATAGTTTTTAGACACTTTGAAAGTATATTGTCTAGCTCTAAACTCACATTTTCCACTGGTAGGGTTAACATTGTTCGGTGCCTTGAAATAAATTACTTTGGCTGAAGCATCATAAAAATACTCTCTTTGGATATCCAAAGCCCCTAAACTATTGAACAGAAAAAAGATCCCTTTATGTCCATTTCGCGTAACGGTGGGATTATGTACACTAAAGGGCCATTTTGTAATATCTACCCCTTCAAAATCAACTCTTGAAGAAGTAGCTGCTGTAATTTTTCTGGTGAAGCTGGCACCTGAATGTCCACCTAGATACCACATATAACCTTCACTCCAATCATAAGTGGGAATACCAGAGTAAGTGATGTGAGACCCCGAACCTCCTGTAATGTACTTCGCATCAGGCGTATAAGGATCATTGTCAGCATTATTGGGCCATCGAGCAATGTCCATTTGATCTCCATCATAAAACAAAGCATTGTGCTCCATTCCTAAAGGCATCGTAACGTTGGCTTTGTAAATGTTGTTGGTGGTTAAGGTCCAATTGTTGATTTCTTGAGTAGCAGAAACAATGACAGTCTCTCCTGAGGCCGCTCTGTAAGTAATTGGATTGCTAGACGTACCGTTGTTTTTAGTCTCAACTGTCTCACGGTAAGTCCCTTGATGAATAATAACCACATCACCGGCTACAGCTACATTAGCAGCTTTTTGGATGGTTAAATAAGGGTTTGATGAAGTTCCTGCGTTTGTGTCATTTCCATTTTTGGCCACATGAATTTCCTTTGCAGATACAAAACCGCAAAAGCATGCCCATAGCAACAGGGCGAAAAGTTGTGTTTTCATAGCTAGTGAAAATAATAGTTAAAAAGATTAGTTTTTGATCTTCTGGGAGCGTTTGCTCTTCATTTAGTAAGTACTAGGACAGAATAGGTTAATGAATAATTAAGAGGGATGAATGAAGAAAAATGGTTCTTGTTGTGGTTCAGTGGACGTTGTGATACAACGTCCCAACAGTCTACCTTCAATTTTTGGTAGAATATACTTTATGATGGATATCGTTGTAGGGATATTGCATTGCAACGTCCGTCGAACCACCATAAAAAACCACTTTAAGGAACTACATAATACATTTCATTTTCTTCATTCTTCATTCATAAATTTCATTTTCTTCAGTCTTCATACTTATTCAGATCATTTCATACATTTCAAACTCAATTTGCTTTTCACTTTTGAATCAACGGCTATAAATTTACTCTAATCACAAGTGTAAATTCAACTTTTAATAAACACCCCATTGAATAGGAAGTAACTATCCCCTTTTTGAAAAATAAGATTAACAAAGTGTAAGAGGTTTTTAAGGTAAGAGGTAGGAATGGAGAATTATGGATTGTTTTCGATAGAAAGATA
This sequence comes from Flammeovirga aprica JL-4, assembly GCF_012844305.1. Classification (GTDB taxonomy): domain Bacteria; phylum Bacteroidota; class Bacteroidia; order Cytophagales; family Flammeovirgaceae; genus Flammeovirga; species Flammeovirga aprica. Next base: position 34,743 of record NZ_JABANE010000074.1, on the reverse strand, counting down.
ATGGAGACGGATTAACTTAAAAAACCCACGACTATTTTAAAATTAATCGTGGGTTTTGAATTATACAATCGTGTACTCACAAAGTATCATGAGTAGTTTTAAAATGATTATTTACTCAGCTTCTAACTTCCATGTTCTTACCCACTTGAATTTAGTGCTTCTATCCAACTTAGAATCATTGAATCCCATTTCACCTCTACCATCTTCTTTTACCCAATCATAAAAATTACTTGACATGATCAGACGTTGATCCGATGTAAATGGAACTGGAGGCGTCACTGATTTCACTAACCTTCCATCAATAAAAAAGTCTACTTGAGTGCCTCCTTCATGCCACCATGCTGCATAAATATGATATTCTTCACGGTTGTATTTCTCAAAATTTATATGCCCACCTTTGCTTTGTCTACTACCATTATAGGCACAGTTTGTAGCATGACGGTGGGTATTGAAGTGAAAAATTTGATCCCATTTTGAATTTACCGCCCAGTCATCATTTGTCCACTCATCTGTCTTTGATCCTAGAAAACGACCTACGCATTCTTGAATATCCAACTCAAGGTTTTCTCCATCTGTAGTTGTTGTACAAGGAACTGGAGGTGTTTTCAACCAAAAAGCAGATGACATTGTAGTGGAACTCGACTGCATTTCTGCCTCAAAATAATACCCTGGTTTACCCATTGTTTTAGAAGAAACATAAGCACCTCCATACCATCTTTTAGCAGGTTTACTTTTGTCATCTTTAGGGCTGTATTGGGGCTCATCGTACATTTTAGCTTCAATTCTTAATTCTCCTTCCTCAATACTCACATTTTCAGCTGAAAATAAGCACCTTGTAGATCCATACCAACCTCTGTCAGAAAAAGATCCATTCGCATTTTCCCATAAAAACTCTGGACTTTCATTCCACTTTTCAAGGTCAATACTGCCTTCTTCAAATTCATCTGAAAGTGCTTCCACTTTTACCCATTTCATGGCCATAGGTTTAGGATCTTGTCCTTCTAAAAAGAAAGGTTGGGAGGTTTTATCCACCTCTTCTTCAGGCTCTACTTCTTCCTCCTTTGGCTCTTCTTTCTCTTCCATTTCTGGATCAGGATCAAGTGCTTCCTGAATGATGTCACTTTCACTGCATGCTCCAAAAAAGAACAATACAAGAAGTGCAAATAAATGCAATACGTTAGTTTTGTAATTCTTCATTTCAAATAGTTTTAACTGATTTCAATATTATTTTAAAACTAACGCCGCTAAAGGTTTGATAGAGAAAGCAAAGCTTCATAATCGAGGGAGAAATAGGCTATCCCCTTGAATGGCAAACAAATACCCCTCTACTTTATTTCTTTATAAAGTTAAAAGAATGAGATGCTTGCGTTGATTCTACTTTCAAAATATAGGCTCCTGATTTTAAAGCAGAAACATCAACTTTTGCTTTATTTTTAATAGTTTGATGAATAACTTTTTGTCCTTTGACATTATAAATATCCACTACATATTTCCCCTTAGGGACATCTACTGTCAATGTATTTTCAACAGGGTTGGGATAGATCGCCACTTTCATGGTATCCAAATCTTCCAATGACAAAATAGGACCTGAAGTAATGATGATATTTTCTAATACCTCATCATAAAGACTTGTTTCTTCACCAACCGGACGAAGGCTTACTTTCCATGCATAATTATTTCCTGCAGGAAGTTCTTCTTCTAAATCCAATGCCAATGAAGCTGTGCCATACCCTTTTTCTACCGTTCTTTTTGTAGTATGCAATACTTTATCAGCTGACCATAACTCAACCACAATTTCACGTTCTTCATTGGCTACATAATCTACCTTAAATTCATAATATTTTGCAGGTGCAACATTATTAGGAGCCTCGTTAAAACCTACAGACTCTTCTACATTTTCTTCAGACAATTTCCAAGTTCTTACCCAATCGTATTTTGTTGTTCTATCTTCCCAGCTTCCTGTCATTCCTCCGTCTTCAGGAGTAGGGTTCCAATCATAGGTTTCAGTCACCAATTTGATATATAAATCAATTGAGAAAGGAGCCGCAGGAGTTACTGAATATTGATATACACCATCTAAATAAAATAATATTTCTGTTTCACTTTTCCACCATGCACCATACACATGAAAATCATCATACACTTTTCCCGAAGGAAGGTCTACGCTATTACCTTTCGATCCTGTAGGAGTTTCGCAAGTTACATTACGGCTGTGTGTGTTTGAATGCATTGATTGATCAAAATTTTCATTCCATGACTGCGGATTTGTCACCTCACCCACACATTCTTGTATATCCAATTCTGTGACTCTTTTATCACATCTTTCTCCTTCATTTTTATAATTAATCAACCAAAAAGTAGACGATAAGAACGTCTTATTGGCCTTCATTCTACACTCTATATAATCACCAACATTTACATTTTTATTAGAAATTACGTGTCCACAGCCATGTGTAAAAGTTTGACCATTTACCACTTCTTCCTTTTCTAATTGATAATTAGTGATACACATAGCCCCGTCTTTCAGGCTGACTGTATTTTCTTTAAAAAGTCCTGGTGCTCTACCAATCCAACGCTTCGGATCCGTGTTTTTCCATTTTACTAAATCCAATGTTTCCCCTTCAAATTCATCAGAAACTTCAGCTCTCATTTCCCATGAAGTCCCTAAAGGTTTAGGGTCATTTCCTTTTACAAATTCAGGTTGAGCATAAGTAGCAGTAGAGAGTATCAGGCAAAACCCAATCCATAAATAGTACATCTTTTTAAACATCATAATTATTTTTTAAAGTTCATTTCGTTTCGTTCTCAATAACTACTTTTTATGATTGTTTTTCCGGAAGAACTTCATCAAACATAAGCTATAGTTTACTTAGAAAATTATCCCCCCTCATTTTCTTGAAATCTCTACCCTGTGAAAGGAAAAATCAGAGGGTATTTCCTGATTCTTTGTTGTAGTTTTAATCACTGAACAGAAAATGAAATGAATGAGATGAGAGAATGTTGGAATGTATACATCGGAGTTATGTTGTTGCTACTATTTATACCTTTTGGGTCCTATGGAAAAGATACATTGAAAGAGTATGCAAAAGTGGAACTCAAGGCGGTAGATCAGTTGATAGGAACGGCTTATTATCCTGAAGCCTATGATAAAATTTGGTCACTGATGAGTAGTGCTGATGATGAAAATAACACGAAAATTAAATACCAAGCTTATAAAAGATTGACATTATTGTATTCTATTTTTTATGATAGTTTGAATGCACTCAACAGTGTGGACTCCATGTTTTATTATGCTGAAAAGTCTGGAGTACTATCCACTGCCTCTGGAATGCAAAAGGTGTATTATACAGCTGCACATACACACCGAATGAATCGTAATTTTCAAAAAGCGAAAGAGTATCTTTCCGTTTCACACTCTCTATTAGATTCTCTGCAAATACCATTTAGTGATCAATTTTATGTGCTTTCTGAAGAAGCCCATCTTCATACGCTTACCGGAAATTTCAAACAGTCTGAAAAGATACTAAAAGCGATTTCAAAACAGGTATCAGCACAACATTCTTATGCTGCTATTCTTTATTCTATGTGGGGAGATCTCTATTCAAAGAAAGGAAAAATAAATGAAGCTTTGGCTTATTACTATAAAAGCTTGAAAACGATAAATGAACATCATAAACGTTTGGGGCTTAGAGTAGAATTACTAAAAAAAATCTCTCAGTTAAATAGTCAATTGGGTAATTATAAAAAGGCTTTTGAGGAAATGACCGCTTCCAAAGAGCTAGGTGATCAACTCTTTGGCAGTCAAAGTGCCAGAAATAAAAAACTTTTTGAGATTAAAGATTCTTATAGAAAGTCGATTGAAGAAAATAAACAATATAGAAAAGAACAGGAGCTGAAACTACTGAAAATCCAACAAGAACAACTTAATCAGCAATTAATTTACTTGTTTTCTATTTTATGTATTACAATCCTGTCCGCTTCTTTTATTATTTATTTATTGAAAGTAAAGCATCAATCGAAACAACAACTTTTAGAAGAAAGGTCAAAAGCGGAAATAGAAATCAAGAAAAAGGAACTTACGGTTACATCATTACAATTAATAGAAAAAGATAAGCTATTAAAAGAAATCAAGGAGGGATTGGAAGATGTAAAACAGCAAAAAAGTGATGCCGCCGTAGATCGTATTAATAAAACCATCAATCTAAATACAGCCAAAACTTGGGAAGATTTTGAAGCCCGCTTTATTCAAGTCAATAGTGAATTTTACAATACACTTAACACCATTCATGAGAGCTTGACGAGAAATGATCTTAAGCTCTGTGCTTTAATAAAGTTGAACTTTTCGAGTAAAGAAATTGCTCAACTTTTGGGGATTTCAACGGACAGTGTCAACAAGGGCAGGTATAGATTAAGAAAGAAGTTAGGGCTTCATAGGGATGATAATTTGTTCTCTTACATTTCTTCCATTTGAAGTACTAAGTGAAAGGTTATAGAATGTCTTGTGACTCACGAACCACAAAACGGACCACAACACCAACCTCTTTTCCCTCAACAAAAAAAATTAAGCTCCAAGATGCTCGGAGCTTAATTTCAATATCATTTACCGTGTATGCTACTTTTAAAAAAGTATTGGGTGAATGCAGTTACATATAATTATTATTATTAAAGTGCTTTGTCATCCCAATGCTCTTCTATGATTTTTTGTAGCTTTGGATAATTACCGTCTTCCTCATTGTATTTTTTTCTAAGCTTCTTAATTTCCTTTTTCAGGTCTGCAATTACCTTCGAATACTTAGGATCATCATACGCATTGTTCATCTCATGCGGGTCCTTGCTTAAGTCATAAAATTCCCATGCAATTGGTCCTTCGAAATCATAATCTGCTCCCCAAGCATTAGGGTTTTTAGCAGGATCGAAATGTCTTGAATAGAAGAAGATCAACTTATAATCTTTCGTTCTTACACCAAAGTGAGCTGGGTTGCCATGCTTGTGTGCCATGTGCATCCAATAACGATAGTAAGTACTTTTTCTCCATTTTTTAGGTTCTTTACCTGTTTCCAAAATTGATTTGAAAGACTCACCGTGCATGTATTTTGGTGTTTTACCTCCAGCTAAATCAATTAAAGTTGGAGCAAAGTCAGTATTGTTGATGATCGCATCTACCTTAATTCCTTTCTTAAAGTTTTTTGGGAAATGAGCGATAAATGGCATACGCATAGACTCTTCGTACATCCATCTTTTATCTTGGTAGTCATGCTCTCCTAACATCATACCCTGATCAGAAGTATACACAATAATGGTGTTATCCAACTCTCCAATTTCATCCAAGTGATCCAATAATCTTTTAATATTATCATCCACACCTTTCACACATCTCAAGTAACGCTTTAAGTATTCTTGATAAGAGGCATGTGTATATTCTTTATCTTCTAATGACTGATCGATTTTCAGGTCTCTACCCATATCTCTTGTTTTATTACGCTTAGAGATAGATGACCCAATGTAGTTTCTTAATTCTCCATCCTTACCATAAGTGGCAATTGAACCGTTGTTTTTGTTGTCATACAAACTTGCAGGCTCAGGAATTTCAACGTCTTCTAAATAGTCTTTATAACGAGGGGCGAATTCAAAGAAATCATGTGGAGCTTTGAAGTGATGCATTAAGAAAAACGGCTGTTCCTTGTTCCAACCTTTATCTAACCATTCGATACTGATATCAGTTACAATATCCGAACTATGTCCTTTGTATTTTACTGTATTTTTCGGCCAAGCTTTCTCTCCTCTTTCTCTAAATACAGGGTCAAAATACTTTCCTTGAACAGGCAATACTTTATAATAATCAAAAGCTCCCGGCTCCTCTTTCAAGTGCCACTTTCCTACAATTGCCGTTTGATAACCTAACTTTTTAATTTCCTTTGGAAGATATTGTTTGTCTGCTGCAATACGTCCTTCCAAGTCTAACACTCCGTTCGTTTGACTATACTGCCCTGTAAGAATTGTAGCTCTTGAAGGCGTACAGATAGAGTTGGTACAAAATGTATTTGTTAGTAAAACACCTTCATTGGCTAGTTTGTCCAAGTTGGGTGTTGGGTTCAATGTTTTCAGTCTGCTTCCATAAACTCCAATGGCTTGAGAAGTATGATCATCCGACATAATATATAATATGTTGGGCTTCTTCTCCTGGGCACTCATTAATAAAGGTATTAAAAATAAGGCTGTAAAAAATGGTAGAACTTTCATTATAAAAAATCTTTACTTTCATGTATCATTTCACTGATGCAATGTAGTGAATGGACATTGTTAGTAATGCCATAATTTTGTCGATTATAAATTTTCCATCTTTAATTAGATGTGTTTCTCCCCCTTTTTCTACTGTGTTTTTTCTGAACAGGAAGGGCATATTACTTTGTAAACGCAGTAATTGTCTACTTTCAATCGATATTTTCACAAGTTAAAAACAGGTTCAAGTCTTAAGATGAAAGCGTGACTTGGATCTATATATGAAAAAAGTCCACAAACCGAATTGCAGACTTTTCTCTTGAAATAGATTTCTTCTTATTTAGTTTTATCCGAGAGTAAGAAAAAAGCATTAGCCCAGCTTGCATGGTCTCCTGCTTTATTACCATCTTCCTCATCTACCAATAATGTCAATTCTTTTTTACCTTTTACATCAATCTGTAAACGCTGAGGGTTTTGATGAGATCGACGGATAGGTCCGCTATTGAAAACTTCCTCTCCATCTACTAAGATTCTCATTCTCAACAAACCTCCGTTTGTGTCATTTGAACCTGGCGTCACAACGAAAGTGTTGTAATTTGATTCAATAGGAAAAATCAATTTAGAAGGAGCATGCAAACCAAGACCTTTATCATATTTTATTCCCTCAATACTAATTTTTCCACCTTCAACTCCATTATCATTCACTACTTTCCAGTAGGAGTCCACTGTGCTTGCCATCTCTTTTGTCAAATAGACTTTTTCCCCTTCAATTTCTTTTTCTTTACCACCAAAAAATTTCGCTGCTAAATCAGGGTTATTAGGTTTATTTTCCTTTTTGCCTTCCACAAAAAATGCTTCTCCCCAGTCGGCATGATCGCCACCTTTATCTCCTAAATCATCCACAATTAAGGTAAGGACAGAAGCTCCTGTAACATCAATTGCCTGTAACGAAGGTGTATATTTTTTTGATTGACTGTCAAAAGCACCTGAATTAAAAACCTCTTTCCCATCCACTTCAATCATCATTTTGATTTTACCGTGATGAGCGTCATCCCCTCCTGCTACTACATAAAAATATTGTGCTTTTGGAGGTACTTTATAATACAGTTTTGAGGGAGCATGTACGCCGAGTCCTTTTTCATACACTTTTCCTTTTATGCTCAATGGCACACCACTGACTGCTTGGTTTTGATTGATTTTCCAGTAAGAACTACTCTGAGGAAGTTTCTCTGTTTTTTTGATATACACTCTTTTCCCTTTCATTATTTCAACGGGAGCATCAGATTGAGCCATAGCATTCAACCCCATCAAGGTGAAGGCTCCAAAAATCAATAGGTTCTTTTTAAAAGTCATTTCAGTAAAATAATTGTCAAATCTTGTTTGATGATCAATTGAAGTGTAAGGGTAATTAATCTAAAAAGTAATGAATTGATTAAGCTTTCGTAAAGACAAAATTTATATACACTCTAAATGTCAACTAACAAGGTGAATTACACAAATAGTTAAAAAAATAAGTTTAGACTTACTACATTGTAAACGAAAGTATTGTCGACTTTCAAGCGATATTTCTATAACCTTTCAATGATCTTCTTTCAAGCTTCCTTCTTCTTCATTTTTGTCTTGAAACAAAAACGAAGCAAAAAATTCAAGGCTTAGAAGTCAAAAGCTAAATTCCATTCCTTTCACCTAAATGATTTTAAACTCGCTAAAGCTCACACAAGAAAATCATTTTTAACGGCTCAATACATGAAATTCTTAACGCTTTTCCCTTCAAGGCCGGGGAAGTACTACCAAACGAATTAGGTAGAAAACCCACTGACACTAATGACGTTTACAATGTACTTACTCTATATTTTAGAACGAAAGTGATGGCAATTTATGTAAAAAAATGAAATGAAAATGTGAATGGATAAAATTTTATGCTAAGATCGCTCCTTTACTTTATTGTAAATTTCATAAAAAGCATCTTTCATATTAGGGTCATCATCCAAATCTAAATTTCTTAATTGACAAAGTTCTAGAAATGTTTCTTCAGGAGTGAGGTCTTCTAATTCACTCAACTGCACCCTTTCTACTTTTCTGTTTTCCAACTCCTTATGAATACCAATTTTAAGTACTTCAACGTCTAATTCTTCTATATGTTTATAGATCTCATGAATGGGATTTTCACCTGCTTTCACATCAGCAACAACTACTTCTATCCAAGGCGTCAATTGATGATTCAAAGTTGCAATTGAAGTCAATTCCGTTAAGCATTCATCGAGATTTCCTTTAATTTTTTTGATGGTTCTAAATACTGGTACACTGACACGTTCCAACTTAAAATCTTTTGCTTTCGTGGAGAGTATTATTACTTCTTTTTTATGATGAATTTCACTGAAACTCAATATATAAGGAGAACCAGAATAACGAATATGATCATATTTCACTTTTTGAGATCTATGTAAATGACCTAAAGCGGTGTAATCAAATACTTTTGGAAAATCATCTGCCCCTATATCACCTAATCCTCCTACATATACACTTCTTTCACTTTCAGAGGTTGAAGTTTCTCCACCAATCGCAAACAAGTGTCCCATGCCAATCACAAACGATTTATCATCGGCCTTCTTTTCACAAACTTCTCCTACTTTTTGATAATGCTCGATCAAGGCTTCTTTAAAACGATCACCAATATGATCAAACTGCTGTCCGCTTGTCGCTTTACGGATATCTTGATCTCTTAGAAATGGAACAGCAGCGATTACCACTTTTTCTCCATTGATCTCAAAATCAAAAACCTCTTCTTCCACATTCTCAGAAATTTTACCAACCACAGTAACGTCCAAAAATGACAACAGTTCTTTAGGAGCATTTAATACAGAAGCACCGTCATGATTACCACCTGTAATTATTACTTTTTTACAATCGGTTCTCACCAAATCTGTCAGAAACTTATAATACATCTTCAGGTTTTGACCAGAAGGTTGAGCGGTATCAAAAACATCACCTGATATTAATACTACATCAATTTTTTCTTTTTGAACGAGATCAATCATCCAATCCAAAGTCAATTGTTGCTCTTCGGCTTGTGACTGTTCATGAAGGCGGTTGCCGATGTGCAAGTCTGCTGTATGTAGTATTTTCATTTTTAAATCGTAAGTACTTGTTTTCCGTGAAAAATAAAATTAGCAAAAAGAAAATAATTTTTCTTTCAACATCAATCAGAAACCACTATCTTTTTGATACTTTTTTCTCAAACTTTAAGAACTACTTACATTATGAATGAACAAATAGAGAAGACGGAAAGCACTCAAGCTTCTACTACCTCCTCTTCTGACGAAAAAAAACACTATTGGAAAACGAATCTCAAATACCTCGGCGTATTGTTGAGTATTTGGTTTGTCACCTCTTTTGGTGCAGGTATTTTATTTAAAGATGCTTTGAATGAAATCACATTGGGTGGTTTTAAGCTTGGTTTCTGGTTTGCACAGCAAGGGAGTATTTACATCTTCTGCCTTTTGATTATCACTTATATTTTCTTGATGAATAAGCTAGATAAGAGGCATCACTTGGAAGACGAGTAAACTATTCATTCCCAAAAACTAAACAGGAGATTAGCATTATTGCTGATGAAATTTTGAATTATTACGTACCAAAGCACATGCAACTTGACTTGGTACTTACACCTCACAAACTTTAATCATGGACGTACAAACTTGGACCTATATTATAGTAGGCTTCACTTTCTTGATTTATATAGGGATTGCTGTCTGGTCAAGGGCAGGATCTACAAAAGAATTTTATGTTGCTGGTGGAGGAGTTTCTCCGTTGGCAAATGGAATGGCTACAGCGGCCGATTGGATGTCAGCCGCCTCCTTTATTAGTATGGCTGGATTGATCTCATTTATGGGATATGACGGAGGAGTTTACCTTATGGGATGGACTGGAGGCTATGTATTATTGGCCTTACTTTTAGCGCCTTACCTTCGTAAATTTGGTAAGTTTACGGTACCCGATTTTATTGGTGACCGCTATTACTCACAGAAGGCTAGAACAATTGCTGTATTTGCCGCTTTGATTGTTTCATTTACGTATGTTGCAGGTCAAATGAGAGGCGTGGGTGTGGTATTTTCCCGTTTCCTTGAAGTGGACATTAATACAGGAGTAATTATAGGAATGGCGTTGGTTTTTATTTATGCCGTGATGGGTGGTATGAAGGGCATTACCTACACTCAAGTCGCTCAGTATTGCATCTTGATTTTCGCCTTTATGGTCCCTGCCATTTTTATATCAATTCAATTGACCAATAACCCCATTCCACAATTAGGGTTTGGGGATACACTAACTGGAAGTGATACTTATTTGTTAGATAAACTCGATCAGCTTTCGATTGAATTAGGTTTTAATCAATATACAGAAGGGCAAAAATCAATGGTGGATGTTTTCTGTATCACTGCCGCTTTGATGTTAGGAACTGCTGGTCTTCCTCATGTAATTGTACGTTTTTTTACAGTACCTAGAGTAAAAGATGCACGTTCATCAGCGGGATATGCATTGGCATTTATCGCCATTCTTTATACCACTGCACCTGCAATTGCCGCTTTTGCTAGAGTGAATTTGATAGAGACCGTAAGCAATAAAGAATATGCAAGTATGCCAGAGTGGTTCCAAAAGTGGGAAACGACGGGCCTGATTGCTTTTGAAGATAAGAACCAAGACGGTAAAATTCAGTATTTAGCAGATGCAAATGCGAATGAATTGAAAATTGACCGTGATATTATTGTTTTGGCCAACCCTGAGATCGCTCAATTGCCCAACTGGGTGATCGCTTTGGTAGCGGCAGGAGCATTAGCCGCCGCACTTTCTACCGCTGCAGGTTTGTTATTGGTCATTTCAGCTTCCGTTTCTCATGACCTCTTAAAGAAACAATGGATGCCCAATATCAGTGATAAAGGAGAGCTTTTAGCTGCGAGAATTTCTTCTGCGTTTGCAGTCATTGTTGCAGGTTACTTTGGCATTAATCCTCCTGGTTTTGTAGCAGCAGTTGTTGCATTGGCTTTCGGTTTGGCAGCAGCTTCTTTCTTCCCTGCCATTATTTTAGGTATTTTCTATAAAAAGATGAATAAGGAAGGTGCAATTGCGGGAATGATTACCGGCCTTGGGAGTATGATTTTCTACATTCTGAGATATAAATTTCACCTTTTTGGCGAAACTACTTCAGCGGATTGGTGGTTTGGTATTTCTCCGGAAGGTTTTGGTACAGTGGCCATGTTGATTAATGTAATCACCGCCATGGTAGTGGTACAATTTACAGCCCCACCTCCTACCGATGTGGTAGATATGGTGGAAAGCATCCGCTACCCTAAAGGTGCTTCTAAGGAAGTTTCAATGCATTGAAAAATCAGATCTTCAATAGACCTCTTATTCTTTTTTGAGTAAGAGGTTTTTTTATGGCAATTATTTCCACTATTTTAATAAATAAGAAAATTCTTAAACGAACTATGAGATTACAAAAGATAATTACAACATTACTAATTTCTCTTTTCACAGCGTCTATTTGCCATGGACAAGCGGCTATACTTGTTTTAATATTTGGTGATAAAGTAGCTTCAGAAAATTTCCATCTGAGTCTTGATGTCGGTGCCAATACATCATTTTACAGTAATGCACCCGGCGATGTAAAAGTAGGCTGGAATTTTGGGTTAGGAACCCACACAAAGATCTCCGATAAATTTCAGTTGGTAGCAGAATTTAAGATGATCAGTGACCGGGGTAGAAGAAATACAACAAAGATTCTCCCTATACCTAACTTTGCAGATTCATTGATTTCTGAAATCAATACTTCATGGGATATAAGATACTTTGATGTCCCAATTCTAGTGAGATATTCTGTTTCTGATAGTTGGCATTTTGGAACCGGTCCTCAATTCTCTTTTTTAAATAAAGCAACAGAAATAACGGAGCTGGATTTGAAAAATGGAAATGAAGCAACTATCAATCAAGACATTAAAAACTCCTTCAAAACCGTAAATTATAACTGGGCTTTTGAAGTAGTAAAGAGTTTTGGAAAAGTAAGAGAAGGTAAAGGCCTCGACTTAAGATTACGTTATGTTTTTGGTCTTTCAAATGTGGTCAATGATAATGCATCTGTAAGTTCTAGAGCTGATATTCTTCAATTTATTGTTACAATTCCATTTATTGAAACCCAACCGAAGAGTAATTAGAAATAGGCTATTACGTTACTGTTTCTCATACCTTTTCAACCAATTAATACTTTCCTCTATACTCTGAAAAGGATTTTTGGCATAATCCTGTTCTACAAAACAAGTCTTTATTTGTTGCCGTTTAGCTTCGCCAAGGATTGCTGAAAAATCGATCACACCTTTACCAAGTGGAACAAAAAAATCATGCGGTACTATTTGGTCATTATAGTAAATTTGACTGTTACTTTTCAGAGCCTTGAGATGTAACGCACTTACTTTTCCTTCTAATTTTTGAAGCATTTTTAGAGGATTCATTCCAGCAATTTCTAACCAGAAAGTATCCAGTTCAAATTTCACCAAATCAAAATCCAAACGTTCTAACAGAAGATCAAAAATGGTAGTATTCTTTTCTTCTTTAAACTCAAATCCATGATGATGATAAGATAAAGTGATTCCGGCTGCTTTGCATTGTTCTCCTGCTTTATTAAGAATTTCTGCCCATTTTCTGTAATTCTCCACTCCTCTCTCTTCCTCAAAAATATATCCGAAAGTAAGATGTGTCAGTCCTTGTTGATAGGCCAACTCTACTAAGTGCTCAAAACTATTGATATTATTGATCTTACGTACTCCTTTTTGATTTGCTAACTCCCAATTTTGAGTCAAGTACGTCCACTGAAAGAATGAACTATAAAAGGATAAACCAGTATTTGATGCTATTTCTTTAAGCGCCATTACTTGAGGCAAACTCATTCCCTCCAACTGTTTATACCCTAAATCGGCTACTTTCATTAATGTAGTTTCAGGATCCTTTTCAATTTCATTTCTCAAAGTCCATAATTGTAAACCTAGATTGTCAGCGTATAAAGTTTGTTTGTTCATTGTGTAAAATGTATTAGGAAATAAAGTCAGCCCAAAGACAGACTTTAATACCATTTTTAGTGTAGTTCGTCTAGTAATATTCATACAATAAAATTAGAGTATAAAGACCTGTGGAACTATCAATGTTGTATCAAATCCTATACAATTTGAAGCAATTTGAGTTAGAAACAAAAAAATGAAGTTTAAAATAGTATGAAACTGACTACTCTTAATTCACAATTTATTGAACAATCACTTTTGCGATCATTAATAAAAAAATAGGAGACATCGGTTACTTTGTCTCCTATCCTAATATTTTTACTATCTGTTTATTATTATCCCCTTATCGAATAACAACTCATTCTCATAACTATTTCTGCTATTATTTGATGACCTAGTATTTGATTGATTAAAATAATTATACGACTGTAATTCATAAAATCCTCCTTGATATCGATCAATATCTTTCCAGATCCTAACATCTAAGTCTCTTATATTTTCTTTTTTAATTAAAGCATATTTTCCTCCATGAATAGTTTCATAAATTGAATCATTCACAAAAGTAAATACCAATTCTTTACTTAGTTTATTGCTATTGACTACGATCCTAATAGGTTCTTGATTATAAAACTCTACATTTGGATCTATTATATCTAATCTTATTTCCAAATTAGAAGTCTTATCATCAATCATTGGATCGACAACTTTTACAGTATCACCATTCTGCGTATAATTTATCAATGATGCATCAGGGAGGTCCCCACCTTTATCCGACATATTATTGATAACTGATGTATAAGTTGTATATACTCTATGATGATCGTCTTGACTTTGTCTATTTACCTTTATAATTTCGTAATTATCATCTTTTTTGTTTTTAATATCAAAAAAACCTATAATGTTATTTTCCCTAAAAGGCCATGTAATGAGATGTTTTTTATCTGACTTCACCCTAAGATGATATCCTGCATATTCAAGATCGGTCCCATAATTAATCATAGGTTTCAAGTCTTCTTCATTAATCAAAACCGTATCTCCATCATTTAAATAATTACATAATATAGTTATACCTTCATAATTATCATTTTCATCTTTTTGATAAATGGTAGCTGTATTACCAAAACCATAAGAATAAGTATCATCATTGAGATCTTTTTCATAAATATCCAGTATTTGATATTTATATTGATAATCAGAATTATCTACATAATTATCATATAATGTATAAATAGGAACATTTATCCGTCCATCAGGTATATCCTCTTTATTATATCCAACTGTAATTTTTTTTATATTATCTATAGAAGCATTATTCTTATATACCTTTGGTTCTTTTTGAGAAGATAAGATAAAATCCAAATTCAAATATCTTCTATTGTAAATAGAATTTCTTTTAATATCCCCATTATTATAAATGTCAGTATATACGTTATCATAACCTTCAAAAGTTCCTACGTAAAACTCTTGAGAAGTGATATCTTCGGGGATTAGAAATCTTACAGTATCATTAAGTGTTGAAGAATAGACATCTGAAATTCTATTTCCAACATTATTATAAAATGCAAAACTTATTTCGGTATTAGATTTGGTCGAATAAGAAACATAACTACCTCTATTACCTTTAATTTCATAATTCTGCTGATCTGCATAACCACTCTCATAAAAATAAGCAGGCAAGTAATTATCCACTTCTATAGAGTAGGTCTCTTTTACCTCTTTTGCTTCATTTGCACTATTTGTAAAATAGGCCGTTACATCAAAGGCTTGCACACCATCTTCCACTTGTTTTGAGTCAAAAGTGAAAGTATAATCTCCTCCTTCTGTAAGAAGATCACCACTAATAATTTTGTTGTTGACAGCTAACGTTATGTCATCAATTTTGTAACCACCCAGTACTTCTGAGTTTATTTTGAAATGAATTGATTCCGTTCCTCTTAAGAAAGGTCTTTCTTCTAGAATAAATGCATTATCAAAGTTTGATTCACCATTCATTTCCTCTTCTAATTGAGAACACGAATATAAATTGACTAAAGCTAGCACGCAGAAAGTCAAGTTTCTTAGTTTAAAATTCATAGTAAAAGTACAATAGTTTAAATAATCAATTACAAATATTAACAAAAAGAATACAAAATAAAAATTTACTCAGAAAATAAACTAACGGCAACTATATATACTTAAAAGTCAAATACCCCCTCAGGTACCTAAACTTTAAAAAGGTATCTGAGAGGGCGTCTTCATTTGATAATTTCACTAATTAAAATTAGATCGCTAACTGCTTCAAAAAGTCATTGTACTTCTCCAATTCCAACGGTACATCAGCATTCTTTTCCATATCATAGAAGTGATGCGTGTTTATTAGTTCCATTCCTGTAAATGCATTCATTCTGTGGAAACCAAACATTACACCATCATCCACACTTCTTTCTTGGAAAAACTCTCCTTCCATTGTAAAGGCAGTACTAGGAGCATTCCAACTTGTGGTTAATACATATTTTTTACCGTGAAGCATTCCTCCTGTACCATAGTTTATGGCTGGATTTTTACGGCTTCTACCATCACTCATATAAATACCATTTTGGTGACCTGCCGTAAATACTTTATCGATGTATTCTTTAAAACCGAATGGAACTTGGAACCACCATATCGGCACATGGTAGATAATTACATCTGCCCATTGGAAGTTTTTCACTTCCGCCTCTGGATCATATTCATCACCTATTTGAACTTTTCTAACTTCTATATCTTCTTTATCAGAATAATAATTGACAGTAAACTCTGCTAATGTTTTATTAAATCTTCCTCCCGAATGTGCAAATGGGTGTGCAGCGTTGATAATTAGTATATTTTTCATGTCTTTCGTTTTTTTTTGATGATAATAAGTACCAAGTCAAAGTCTATTGATTTACTCCCTTCGACTTGACAATTACAAAAGTAAGATACGTTTTACTATCATAAAAATAATACATTTTATACCTTTGTATTAAAATTTTAATAGATAAGATTATGGTCAATTTAGAATGGTACAGAACTTTTAAAGAAGTCTATGAAAATGGAACGCTCACCAAAGCGGCTAATGCTTTATATTCTTCACAACCCGGTGTAAGTGTGCACCTTAATGCTTTAGAAGCTTATATTGGTAAAAAGCTTTTTGAAAGGACCTCCAGAAAGATGATTCCTACTGAGGAGGGGAAGTTCTTATATGAATATATTATTGGCTCTGTGGAGAAACTGGAAAAGGCTGAGCAGCATTTTAGACGAACTTCACAAGAACGTAAACCTTCTTTACATATTGGGATGTGTTCGGAAATGTTTCAATTGATTCTTGAACCTAAAGTACCTCAATTGGAATTTGATCTTATTGCGAAATTCGGAAGTCATATTGATTTAATTAAAGACTTAAGTAATGGTTTACTCGACCTTGTGATTACTCCCAAAACTCCCGACACCAAAAACCAACAAGTGACTTACACTCCATTTTCGAAAGAAAGAATAATTCTGATTGCGGGTAAGCATGTAGATACTTCTGAGATAGACGAACTGATCAAAGCTAAAAAATGGAAACCTTTAGAAGAAGCACTTCAACAAAAGACTTGGTACAGTGCCTCCAATGAAATGGAGCATTTTAGAAGATTCTGGTTTGAGAATTTAGGAAAGAAGCCTGCCTTTAAACCCAACTTCATCCTACCGAACATTACTTCTATCATTCGATGCCTCTATCATGCTGATGGTTTGGCGCTTGTTCCTGACTTTTTATGTAAAGAGGCTATCGCCGAAGGAAATATCCAATTAGTTTGGGAAGGAAAAGTGAGTACGGACAATACGCTCTACTTCGCATCGAGGTCAGATTTGAAGTCAAAAAACGAGTTGCACTATGTTGAAGAGATCTTTAAAAAGAGATTTGATGAAATTCATGAAATTATTTTATAAAAAAATAAACCCCATTTATGTTTAGTGTAAAACATAATATATTTTCATGATTTATTTAAAAGTGCACAGTGCATATAAAGAAAATAGCATAGTTTCCTGTTAACCAAAAAGTTGGTTTTTGAAAATTTGATTCAGGAAAATACAAAATTGTTACCATTCGTTTACTTAATCATTCCTAATGATTTACACCTTTCGTAACTGTATGACGTTGATTAGATTAAAATTATTACAAAAATAAAAACCTTTTAAATAATCATGAAAAATTTAATCATCACATCACTTTTATTTATCGGAACAATATTCTCATTACAAGCTCAATCAATTGAAACAGATGCTGGAACTTTACATTATGTAAAAGAAAGAAGAGCCTTTGTTTCTAACGCAGAAGGAAAAGATATGGACAATGATAATTTCAATGACATTGTTTATACATATACATATAATCATAAAAGAGGTATTATGAAGGTGAATGTGGTAAGCAAGCCTGAATATGAAATTTATGCTGAGGCTGAAGCATCAAATGCCGCTATCCCAATGATCGATCAATTCGAAGCAAATTTAACTGACGTAACTCGTGAGTCATATGCTTATGACGGTCGTTATGAAATTACAATCACAATACCGATTGACAAAAATAAAGTGAGCATTATTGAAGAAAATGTTGTTTCAAAATAACAACTTCTTTCAAGCCATAATAAAACATACAACAATCGTTAAAAGAAAGGATTAGGTACTCACTTAATCCTTTTTTTGTGTTAAAAGACTTTTCATTAAACTTGTTAGCCACTGCCCAATTAGGTCCGTGGCTTATTTTTTGACTATGATGTGTATAAAATGTTATCAATCTATAAAAAACACCCTTATTAGTTTCCTGTTTTGCTATTCAGATGTCTTAATAAGTACTATAACATTCAGTCAAATTAAATAACTATTCTTAATCTTATGAAAAAATACATCACATTATTTCTGATCATTTTTTATCTACCGCTTTTCACCTCAGCAAATGATCAAATAGAGGTAAGTTCCAAAATAAATAACGTTACCGTTTATACTAATTCTGCAAGTGTGGAAAGAAGTGCTTCAGTAAATGTCCCTCAAGGCAAAAGCGTATTGGTTTTCAAAAAATTGTCTCATCAGATTGTTACAAACACTATTCAGTTTCAGACTAAAGGCGTGAGGGTCCTTTCTATTGACAGCGAATACGATAAGGTTGAATTGAGAGACAATAAAGCCTACAGTGAGCTGAAAAGTAAGATTGATCAGCTTAAAGAAAAAGTATTTGAAAAAGAAACTTATCTTGAAATACTGAATAAAGACTTGGAGCTTCTCGAAGCCAATAAAACAATCAGTTCGAGTAATTTAAACTTGAGTGAATTGAAAAGTGCCTTGGCGTTTTTTCATGATAAAAGACTTCAGGTTGAAAAAGAAAAAAGTACGTACCAGAAAGAAGTGATTGTTCTGAAACTAGAAATTGAAAAACTGAATAAAGAACTTTCTATGATCTCAAGGGACCATATTTCGCATTATAATAATGTTATGGTCACTATTCAATCCGATAAAGCGAAAAGTATTGATTACCTGCTGAAATATATTGTGAATCAAGTGGGATGGACACCGACTTATGATATTTTGGCTACAGATATTAATAGCCCTTTTAATGTGGTTTTTAAAGCTAATATTTATCAAAGGTCAGGAGTAGACTGGAATGATGTCTCTATAAGCATCTCTTCAGGTGCTCCTTCTGAAAGAAACCGTCTTCCTAAACTAAATCCTAAATACCTGGATTTAGTAGCTTTACAACAAAATAGGATGGTACAACAATCTGCAAAGGTTTATTCCGCTCCTTCTTACAAAAAGTCATCTCAAGACAATTGGGGAGCTGTAGAGGTAGAAGAAGAAGAGGTTGAGGAAGAAATAGCAACTTCATTGAGTTGGGTGTTAAATCAATCCTCTTACCAAACTCAATTTACGTATCAAATCAATCAAAAATACAGCATCCCGAATAATACAAGAAAGAAAGCAATAGAGCTGAAGACCGAGAAAATTGATGCTCTTTACACTTATAGAGCGATTCCAAAACAAGGTTGTGATGTTTTCCTTCTTGGAAAAGTGACCAACTGGGGCAAGTATAATTTTATAGCTGGAGATGCGAATGTCTATTTCGAAGATCAATTTATAGGTACTACCTATTTATCTTCTACACAACATAAAGATACTTTAGAGATCTCTTTAGGGAAGGATGAGAGTATTATTGTCAATAGAGAAAGAGCTTATCAGATGGAAAGAAAACGTTCGTTTGGTAATAAGAAAAGAGCCAATAGAGCATGGAAAATCACGGTGAAAAATAATAAATCGAAGGATATAAATATTGAAATTCTAGATCAAATTCCTATTTCAGTCAACGACCAAATTATTGTTACCCCACTTGAAATGAGTAAAGGCACTTATGATAAAGAAACGGGTGAAGTGGAATGGAATTTTAGTCTAGATGCTCAGAAATCTAAAGAAATTATACTGCAATATGAAGTCGAATATCCTGCAAAAGGGTATGAACCGCTGGATGTTAATTAATCTATTTTTGAGTTAAGAGTTAAGATATGGTCCGTAAAATGGTTTTTACATATAATGTGGGCCTCTTAACTCTTAACTCAAAAATTAGCTTACAGTATCAAACTTTGGAAATTCCTTTGATGGCGTATGTTCTCTATCCATAATTTCCAGCAAATGCTGTACTTTTCCCGGATAATCGTCTGATAAATCATTTACTTCTGAAGGATCTTCATCTAAATTGAAGAGCTCGATGGTAGTTTTCTCCTTATTGAAGGTATTTTGTTTTAGTAATTTCCAGTTCCCTTGTCTTACAGCTTGTCTTCCTCCCTGTTCATGAAATTCCCAATAGAGGTAATCATGGGTAGGTTGCTTTATTCCTTTTAAAGTTGGTAAAATGGAAATCCCATCTACCTGCTGATTGAAGTTAGTTTCTGCAATCTCACCAAAAGTAGGGAGCATATCCCAGAATGCGGAAACATGATCTGATTTGCTCTCCTTGGGTACCACTCCATCCCAACGTACAATCATTGGCACTCGAATTCCTCCTTCATAAAGATCTCTTTTCAGCCCTCTTAATCCTCCATTGCTATTGAAAAACTGAGGATCTGCACCTGCTTCCGTATGAGGTCCGTTATCTGAAGTAAAAATCACGATAGTGTTTTCCATTAAACCGTTCTCTTCTAATTTCTGAATCACCTCACCTACTTGTCGGTCTAAAAGTTCTACCATTGCGGCATAAGTTGCTCGAGGTTCAGGCTGTGAGGAATAACGTGTGATCATAAAATCTTCATCTCCATACTCAGAGCCTTTTTTATGGTTTACATACCCCACTTCTTTACCAAATTTCTTACTGTATTTCTGCATCAATTCTCCTTCAGGTAATAATAACTCTGCATGCGGAATCAAATTCGGATAGTACAAAAAGAAAGGTTTGTCTTTATTTTCATCAATAAACTCCAGTACTTTCTGATGAATCACATCACCTGAATAGGTTACTTTATTGGTAAAATCATTTCCTTCTAATGCCACTTTCTGATCATTGTGCCATAAGTGTTGAGGGTAATAACGGTGGGCTTGTCTTTGGCAATTATAACCATAGAAGACATCAAAACCCAGTTGATTGGGATCTCCCTCAGAACCCGGATAACCTAAGCCCCATTTCCCGAAAGCTCCTGTTGTATATCCCTTTTCCTTTAGCAGTTCCCCTACCGTAAGGCATTCAGTAGACAACGGTACTTGTCCCTCTCCAATCTCCTTGGCAAATTTATTTCCCCTGATAGAAGTATGTCCTGTGTGTAGCCCAGTTAGAAAAGTAGATCTTGAAGGAGCACACACAGAACTTCCAGCATAATGATTGGTGAAAAGCATGCCATTTTTTGCCAAAAGATCAATGTTTGGTGTTTCAATCTGTTCTTGTCCATAACATCCCAAGTCTCCGTAACCCAAGTCATCTGCCAAAATATAAACGATGTTAGGAGGTTGATCTTTTGATGTGTTGCTCATCGTTTTGGCATTGGGTGATGAGCAACTGTAAATTATACTTACTATAAAAAGTATAGAAAGAGTGCTGATTAATTTCATTGTACTTGTCGGTTGTTGTTGTGAGAGGGAGACAATGTGATTTTAAGGTGATAATCAGCTGGTACCAATCTGTATTTCTTATGTGCTAAAGCTTTCATATCCCAGCTGTTATCACCGCCTACACCAATTTCTTTTGACGAAATTTTGATATAGACAAAGTCCGTTTCTTTTAAATCATTGGTGTGTGTAGGTGATTTAATTGTCCCACCATCTAATTGTGCTGTGCTGTAAGGTAATACTGAAAATTCAAACGTTTTCTCGGCTTTAAAAAGCATTCCTTTTTGCGTTTTATCTTCACATGTAAACCATCTAACATCAGTTCTGTTTCCTGTGGCTTGCGGTCTGATATAGGGAAAATACATTTCCTGTGCTGTCGTTTTATATAATCCAACTGTAGCACTTTCATTTCTGTCAATGTAATTTTCATAAGGCCCTTTACCATAATATTTCACCTTATTGAAAGCCTTTTTCATCCCTATATTAATGCCATATCTTGGTGCATATTTGAAGAACTCAGGGTCTATTCCTTCTAGCTTTGAATCCAATTCCACTTCTCCATTTAATCCTATTGTATAAGTGATTTTATTTTGAAGATCCAAAGCAGTATTCTCTAAAATATAGACGACCTCAATTGCTGTTTTTCCTTTTTGAATTTCTACAGATTTGAATTTAAAATTAGAAGCATGATCTCTGAAAGCATAGTATTCTTGATTGCCTTTCCTGATCGGTTTCCAAGCTCCATAATCATTGTCTGTTGGTGCTCTCCAGAAAGATAATTCTGGGCGAATACCTAATAGATTCTCTCCTTTATAAGTATAACTTTTTAAGCCAATACCTTGATGATCAAATTCTAATTTAAAATCGGCTCCAATGACCTGAAAACCTTTACTTTCTTTCTTCACTTTCAGCTTTTTGCCTTTGAATTCTGTAGCAACCTCAGCTTTTGAAGGTGCCTGAATTAGGAATTGACCTGAAGCGATTAAATGATCATTTCCCAAGAGTTGGTCCTTGTCTTTTTTAAGGTAGAAATTGATAAAATATTCTTTTTCTGGGTGAAGATCCTTTCGTAACTCCACCTCAAAACCAAGTTTTTCTTGAGGTTGGATTTCGTTTAATGGAAGATATTTCTTTATGATTGAAATACCATTTTCTAGTATTTCATATTCCAATTTCACACCTTTTGAAGTGATAAAGAAGTTCTCATTATAGATCGAATATTCAGTTGTAGAAACTTGATCAAAATGATAATTCTGGTATACATGTTTCACTTCAAAAATTCCTGGATGCGGTGTTCTATCGGACCCTATAATCCCATTCGCACAGAAGTTCATATCAGTGTGAATACTATCCGGTGCATAATCACCACCGTATTTATAAAAGATATTTCCTTCATTATCCTTATCTTCTAAACCTTGATCTTGCCAATCCCAGATAAAGCCACCTTGGAAGTATTTTTCATTTCTAACTACATCCCAATTGTCTTTGAAATTACCTGTACTGTTACCCATTGCGTGAGCATATTCAGCCCAGATAAAAGGTCTTTTCTTTGCTGAAGGTAACCTTTCCTGCAACTTCAAATAATCCATTATTTTATTTAAAGGGCTGTACATCCAAGCCGTGATATCGGTAGTTATTACATCATTCTTTATAAAGCGTTCCGAACGTTCATACATTACAGGCCTTGTCAAGTCATAACTTTTCAGCCAATCATAAGCATTTTTGAAGTTGGCACCATTTCCTGCTTCATTTCCCATTGACCAAAAAATCACTGATGGATGATTAATATCTCTCTTCACCATTCTTCTCACTCTATCAATATGCTGTTCTTTGAAAACAGAATCATTAGCTAAAGTTTCTTCTGGTTTATAACCGTAACCATGTGTTTCAATATTAGCTTCATCACAAACATATATTCCATATTCATCACACAATTGATAGAAATAAGGGTCGTTGGGGTAATGTGAAGTTCTAACCGCATTAAGGTTATATTTTTTCAAATCAATTATATCCTGTAACATCTCTTCCCTTGTTACCACATGTCCGTTTTGAGGGTGATGCTCATGTCTGTTAACACCTTTAATCAAAATCGGCTGACCATTGACTAACAACTCACCATCTACAATTTCTGAAGTTCTGAATCCTATTTTTTGATAAGTAGCATCCAACACTTTTCCCTCTTTATCTTTTAATAGAAATTCCATTTGATAAAGATTTGGAGCTTCTGCTGACCATTTTTTGATGTTTTCAAGGAGCTTCAAAGCCTCATTGATGACTAGAGTTGAAGAGGTTGCTTTTGCTTCAATTGTATAGCTTTTTTGAAAGAGAATGGTTGTTTTATCTTTCACTCTTACCTCAAGTGATGCTTCTTTATTTGCTGTTTTTAATTCAACTGTATAGGATAACATTCCATCTTTATACGCCGTCTTTTCTAAAGATGCATTAACCTGAATATCTTGAAAAGCTACCTTCTCTGTTGCATATAAATACACATCTCTCTCAATACCACTCAATCTCCAAAAATCTTGATCTTCCAGATAGGAACCATCGCACCATCTGTGCACTTCCACTGCAATTTGATTTTCTCCTACCTTTACAACATCAGTTACATCAAATTCAGCTGGAGTTTTTGAACCTTGTGCATACCCCACTTCCTGTCCATTTACCCAAACGGTAAAAGCAGAATTAACCCCAGCAAAATGTAAAGTGATATCTTTTTCTCTCAACCAATCTTGATCCACCGTAAACGTCCTTTTATAACTTCCTACCGGGTTGAACTCCGTTGGAGCATTGGGAGCATCTTTTTTAAAAGGGTAAATAATATTGGTATAAATAGGAAAACCATAACCATGCATCTGCCAATCTGCGGGCACCTCTAATTCCTTCCATTGAGTGGTATTGTAATCCAGTTGATAAAAATCTTTCGGTTTTAGTGTATTGTTTTTTGACCATTTAAATTTCCATGGTCCGTTAAGTAAAATATAATTAGATAAATCTTTTTGTTCACCTTTAAAATCATCCGATGTAAAATGGATAAAATCAGCGACGGGTTTTAGTTTATTGACGCTTATGACTTCTGGATTGTTCCAGTTTTCCTTTTCCTGAGCAATACCTAAATAATGGGTAAGGGAAAGTAGAAAAATTAATATTATTCTCTTCATCTGATTTAATTATTTAACAACCTAATGTCTACTATTTTTCAGTTTGGCTTGAATGTTCTGAATAGCTGTATTTCAATTACTGTGAGTACAGACGAAGTAAAACGACTTCTGTACTCTCTCTAAACTTGTAACCTAAAATTATTACTATCACACATTCTGTTCATTATATGCTTAATCTAAACTGTTTTGCTAATAAGTACACTGGAGATTGGATAAGAACCTCACAGTATTTGACCGCACACATCTTTCCACACTACTGAAATAAACTCTACTATTAATACACTTCTGTTTTAAAGCGATTAGGATGTAATTTGTTGTATTCATCATTCTGCCTCAACCCTAAAAAGTTTGGAACAGTAGTTTGACTTTTCCATTCTTCAAACGTGTTGATAAATGCCTTTCTGACTGTTTCTTCTTTGTTTTCTAAAGCATTTTGTTCAGAAATATCTTCCTTCAAATCATAAACAGAAACGTTTGCTTTTCCTGTTTTTTTATCGACCAATGAAAGGTATTTCATATGCCCTGATCTTATGGCAAAATGTCCATCATCATACTTTCGCCATACCAAGTTCTGATGCGGTTCTCCCTGCTCTTCACCTGTTATAAAAGGAACAATATTAACGCCATCCAAATCATTCTTTGGTGTTGCTTTAGCATAATTTACCGCAGTGGCCATAATGTCTAATGAGCTGACCATAGGGTTATATTCTTTCCCTCCTTTGATCATTTTCGGCCATCGCATGGCAAAAGGAACATGAATACCACCTTCATATAAATTTGATTTAAAGCCTCTTAACTCACCATTACTTGAACCGTTTGATTTAGCTCCACCATTATCACTTAAGAAGAAAACTATGGTATTCTCATCAATACCTTTTTCCTCCAATTTGGCTAAAATAGTTCCTACTCCATCATCTACTGCACTGACCATAGCAAGGTAAATTCTTCTCTTTTTATCCTCTATATGAGCGAATCTTTTTAGATATTTTTCGGTTGCTTGCAAAGGAGCATGAGGTGCATTATAAGCTAAATACATAAAGAAAGGAGTTTCAGCATTTCTATCAATAAAATCAACCGCTTCTCTTGATAATGCATCCGTTAAATACTCTGTTTCTTCTACTCTTGTATCATTTTTCAACAGCTTGGTATTATAAGCATCAAACTGTGATTGCACTTTTGAAATATCTGATAACGTCCACTCTTCTGGGAAATATTTATGTCCTCCTGTAAGGAAACCGTAAAACTCATCAAACCCTCTTTTCAATGGCCTTAAGGCTTTGTGAGCACCCAAATGCCACTTTCCAAGAGCAATACTTTTATAACCTTCCCTGCCTAAGACTGTGGCAATTGTTTCTTCTGATAAAGGTAAGCCCTGTGATAAATCATTGGGGGCAAACAATGGATTTCTAGATCCTCCAAAACGGTCTTGGTAACGGCCTGTGATCAAACCCATTCTACTTGGGCCACAGACTGCATACGTCACATAGCCGTTATTAAATTTCACTCCTTCATGAGCAATACGTTCTATATGAGGCGTTTTTATTTCTTTTGATCCATTAAAGGATACATCTGCATAGCCTTGGTCATCGGTAAGAATGACAATTACATTGGGCTTTTCTTCTTCTGTTTTTGCTGTTTGTGTTTTCGTCTTCAGACATCCTGCCAACAAAAACATTGAAGATAATAAAATAGTAAATCTAGCATTCATCTTCATTTTTGTTTGATCTCTAACTTAATATTATTATTTTGGCTAACGTTACTTTTATACGTCAACTTATTAGTTTGGTAGTTTGAATTAGGGTCTTCTAGAAAGACATTTCTATATCGCAAGTGTTAAGCCGGTCGGCGTCACTTAAACATAATGGAGCTTTCCAAAAGCCCACGACCTAAGTCGTGGGTTTCTGATAATATTCTCTAAGAATTTATCTTGGATTCTGTGTCAAATTCGGATTCAACTCTAAGTCGATTGCCGGAAGTGGATGCCAATATAAATTCTTATTCGAAGGGTCTCCAATCAATGGCACTTCAGAAGGATCTCTGTCAGAAAGTGCTTGTGCTAGCGTTTCCGTTCTGATCAAATCAAACCATCTTTTCTGCTCTCCAATAAACTCCCATCCTCTTTCATCTAACACATCTTGAGCAGTGAAAGTCATCAGGTCATCTGCATCTGCTTTATTAGGATTCACCCCTTTTCCTCTTCTTCTAACTTTATTCAAATATTCCAATGCCAGTCCAGCATCACCTCCACCTCCATTGGCTTGAGCTTCAGCATAAATCAACATCATTTCAGTAATTCTATACAATGGCATATCCAAATCAGAAAGCGGTGCTGTTGTTCCCACCTGATCTTCATATGGAGCGTATTTATCTACGGTTCCGCTGTAGAATTTACTTAGGAAAGGATGCTTCCATGTAAATTCTTCCCAAGAAATAGTAGAACCATCTTTTGAAACTAATTCTGATAAGAAACTAAACTCCTTTCTAGCTCCTTCAGGGAACTTATTATAAAAGGCAATCTCTACGAAAATATCCTGAAAACCACCTAGTTGATCGGGCTTGTTCGATTGTGATGCATAAGGTGCAATCAGTCCTGCACCAGGGCATTTCACTTCATTACAGAACTTCAGTTGCCAAATATATTCTGTGTTTGTGTCTTGTCTGTCATAATCAAAGATACCTGCAAAATCATCTTCAAAAATAAATGGACCTTGATCGATCACCTCTTTTGCTTCTTTCAAAGCCAAAGCATAATTTTCAGAGGCTTTCAATGGCCAGCCAGCCATCGTCAAGTGAACATCTGCTTTTAAAGCTTTCGCTGCCCAATAAGTACCTCTTGCTCGTTCTAAACTTCCTTGAGGCAGGTGATTTAAAGCGTAATCTAAATCCGATAAAATCTGAACATAGATTTCTTTTACAGGTGTTCTTGAAAGGTTAGCATTTTCTTGACTGTATGAAGGATTCAATACCAATGGCAAATCACCATAAAGTCTTACTAATCTGAAATAAGCCCATGCTCTTAAGAAATAGGCTTCTGCACCCATTGCTTTGACCGCCATTTCGTTTTCACCTTTCGCAATCAATTCATCAATGCCTTGAATCACAAAGTTACTCTGAAGGATTACATCGTAAGGCATTTTCCAGCCTGTACCCGATATATTTTGGTCTGAAGCACCAATTGATAATACATCTCCAAGGTACCAATCCACTTTGTTACCTCCTGGTTGAGTAGTAAAATCATCTGCTCCTGCAAAGATGGTTCTTGACCTTGCTCCACCCATTCCTTTGTGCCATGCATTGTCCACCAGCTGTCTGTAAGCCGCCGTTAAAGCATGATCAAGGTTTTCAGAACTCTGGAAAAAGTTATTGACCGTTGTTCTATCTTCAGGTGTTTCTGTCAGAATAGCATCACATGATGTTCCTAAACAAAAGAGTGCACCTGCTACTAATATTTTTTTAATGTTATTCATCTCTAGAATCCGAAGTTAAGTCCAAAAGTATATGTGATTGGCAATGGGAATGAACCTCTGTCTACGCCAGGTGCCAAGTTAGAACCAGAATTCGCTTCCGGATCATACCCTTTGTAATTTGTGAAAGTGTATACATTTTGAGCACCGCCATAAACTCTCAATGAGTAGGCTTTTAATGGCACTTGGTAAGCTAGTGTGATATTTTTGATTCTGATAAAACTAGCATCTTCCACAAACATTGATGACTGTGTTCTTAATCGAGCATTCAATGATGGTAATGTTCCATTTCTATCAAAAGAATAACTATTGTAAATTTCTGTTGAAGTGGCATCTAACACACCAGATCCACCACCTAATAAGCCATGTTGAGGTAAATTGAATACATCCACGCCATGCACACCTTGAATGAAAATATTCAAACTCCAGTTGCCATAATCAATAAAGGAGTTGAAGCCCCAAGTGAAGTCAGGATGACCATTACCCAATACTTGCATATCGTTTACATCAATCTTGCCATCGCCATTCGCATCAAGGTAGATTGCATCTCCCATTTTAAGGTTACCAATTTCACCG
The DNA here is from genome assembly GCF_012844305.1 of Flammeovirga aprica JL-4. Lineage (GTDB taxonomy): Bacteria > Bacteroidota > Bacteroidia > Cytophagales > Flammeovirgaceae > Flammeovirga > Flammeovirga aprica. The sequence continues at coordinate 6,225 of NZ_JABANE010000074.1, read as the reverse complement.
TCAATTGGTGTATTCGAAGTCTTCACACCCAGGTATTTATAGCCATACAATTGCCCTACTTGTTGTCCTTGGATTAAGATATGTGATTGTCTATCAAAACCGTTTTCCTGCGTACCCACATACACTGTATCTTGAGGGATATTGATTACTTCACTGTCATTATAGTTGAAGCTCAAAGTATTTCTCATTGAGAATTTACCTTCTGAAGTATATTTATAAGTCAACTGTAATTCGATACCTTCATTCTTGATTGTACCTGTATTAGACTTGACTGTACCACCGCCTAAGTAAGCAGGTACTAGAGAGTTAAAGTGTGAATCATCTGTGATCTTGTTATAGTAATCAGCATTCACCTGAATTTTATCATCAAATAAACCTAAGTCAATACCGAAGTTTGTTTGTCTTGACACCTCCCAACGCAATTCAGGGTTGGCTCTATTGTTTCCATTTTCAATACCTTCAGCATATGATAATTCAGTACCATTAAACACATAAGGTCTAATTAATGGATTCGTTAAATCTTGTACTTGGAAAGCATTCAGAGAGTTAACGTTACCAATTTCACCATAACCTATTCTCAACTTCAAATTAGAAATCACATCTGAGTTTTTTAAGAATTCCTCATTAGAAAGCTTATAAGCTAATGCCGCTGAGTAGAAATCATCCCACTGATTGTCTTTTGGTAGTCTTGAAGAACCATCCAAACGAATCGAACCTGTGAAGAGTAATTTATCTTTGTAAGAATACCCTACTCTACCTAAAGCTGAAAGCATTCCTTCCGGCTCCATAATATAGATTCTTTCAGATAGAGTCCCTTCTTGATCTTCACCCTGATCAAAAGAAGTCGTAAAATAGTCTCTCTTATTCTGTCTTGAAATCACCTCAAATACTGCAGTTGCATTCAATTTGTGATTACTATTAAACTCTTTATTGAAGTCTAGTTGAGCATTACCTTGGTACTTTACATTGCTTATTGTTTCTTGATAAAGTTTAGAAACAGAATTAGCCGTAGCAGGTTCATATCTAGTGTAAGTATCATTATCAACTCCTCTGTACTGTACTGCACCAAACACTTTGAATTTTAATTCAGGAAGAATTTTCTGCGTCAATGAAAGGTTGGTAGCATATGTTTTTCTGTCTGAATTTCTAAGAATTTCATCTGTCAAGTACACTGGATTTCTACGTACAGTAGCACCATACCCTTGGAAACCTGTATAATCCCCAGTAGATTCATCAAAAACGGGTAAGTTAGGTGCCCAAGCCGTTGCTGAAGCTACTGCATTATCAGAACCAGTCTGACCACCTTGTCCCATATTCAAGCCTTTTTCTTGTGTGAATGATCCGTTGAAATTCAGTTCCATTGTTGATGTCAGACTTGATGAAACTGACAATCTTGAAGTATATCTTTCATAGTTGGTATTTCTGATAATACCTTGATCATTTCTTGCTCCCAAAGAGAAACGTAATGTTGTATTTTCCCACCCTTTAGATAGTGAGATGTTTGCATTATCAGAATGAGCTGTTCTGTAAATTTCATCTTGCCAATCTGTACCAAAACCTGGAGTGCTTTCTGCTCTTCTAATTTCGTCTCTTGAGAAAATCTCATTGGCTCCTGCCTCTAATTTTTTCTTGTTCACTATTTTCATGTATGAAACAGGATCAAGAAGGTCAAGCTTATTGTTCAATTGAGAAATAGTATGGTAGTATTCACCATTAACTTTTAATGGTGAGTTTTTCTTTCCACCTTTTGTTGTGACGATAATTACCCCGTTGGCACCTCTAGAACCATAAATAGCGGTAGCTGATGCATCTTTCAATACTGAAATGTTTTCAATATCATTTGGGTTTACGGCATTGATATCACCATCAATCAAACCGTCAATTACATAAATTGGGTTTCCTGTAAAACCCCTTACATTGACTTTTGGTGCAGCACCCGGAGCACCACTATTTTGTGATACTACTACACCTGCCATTTTACCTTGTAGCATTCCTTGTACGTTTGGTACCGGCTGTAAGTCCGAATCTTCTGCCGTCACCACGCCTGTAGAACCTGTAAGGTCAGATTTCTTTTGCGTACCGTAACCAATCACCACAATTTCATCCAATTGTTCAGCATCTTCTTTTACGGTAATGTTTAATTCTTTTTGCCCAACATATTTTATTTCCTGAGAAATATATCCTACTGATGAAACAGCGATAATATCGTTAATTGTTAATCCTGATAACTGGTAAGAACCATCAAAACTACTCATTGTTCCTTTAGTTGTTCCTTTGATGACCAAATTTACATAAGGAACGGGGTCTCCGTTTTCGCTTGTCACAACTCCTTTCAAGATCGTTTCCTGTGCAAAAAGGGATACAGATGAAAAAAGAAGAAGGAGAGAAAATAGAGAGAAAGAGTAAAGCTTATTAATTTTCATAAGTAAATACTTTATTTTGAAAGAGAAGGCATGAGGAAGAAGAGTTCCCCATCATGCCTTTTTCAGAATTTTAATTATAATGAGCAGTCACTACCCTTATTTGTCAACACTCTGTTGTGTAATGTTATATCATTTGAATTTGTAGCAGAAGTGTGGTCTGCAAATAAAGTTGCCAACCAAGAATCTCCCACTCTAATACCTGTAATATGTGCAACAGGTGTATTCACATCTTGTGTTCTTTCTCTTAAGAATACACAAGTCAAATCAGTAGGGTCAATACCTAACCCACCATTATAATCTGCATCAATTGTTGCTACTGCCGTTAAACCGTTCATAGAAGTTGGGATCTCATCTCCTTCTGCAAAAACATATAATTTAGAAACATCATTGTTATCACCTTCCACAAATTCATGGTTTAATACAATTGCATAAGACTTTCCTAGCTCAAAGCTTTCTGTAGATAACACTGTTGGATTACCTTCATTTTCTTTGATCAAACCAAAATGGAATCCTCCTTTTTCATCGTCGATTGCTACAACTTTCACCACATTATTATTCGCTGAGCCAGATGTTGCATTGGCTAATGCAATCAGATCACCAATACCGAAGACATTGTCATTTCTTTGCGAACCTAATTGATCCACTTTTACTAAAGCAGACATGAAAATATCCTCACTGTATCCATCTTGGATAAATCTTCTCATGGCACTTGTGTTGTTACCTTGTGATTTTCCAGGTGTGCAGTTTCCATTGTTTTTGTTGATCCAGTTCCAGTAATGCCATTCCCCTTCTGGATCCAATACCATATTTCTATAACCATCTACAGTTGGGTAACCAGCTACAGCTAAGTTAGAATTATCAGATAAACCAACACTCGCTCTTAATGAAGCACCATTTAATGGAACTGGCAAGTACCAAACGTTCATTACTTCATTATTTGGAACTGTAGTTTCAGGATAACCTACACCTGAGTTCGCTGCATTTACCACTGTATCTGTGTTCAAGTTCCATCCCATCATACCTGAATCTAAAGGCATTACATTGCTCCATCCAGCATATTGCTCAAAATACTCTGACATAAATAAAGTACCTGTAATTTCTAAGGCTACTTTGGCAACTAAAGCTACTGATGTTTCTGGAGCACCTGCAGATGTCATTTTCAAGCTACCTGAAAGATTACCTTGGAAACCTGATGGAGGCACCGCTCTTACATAAAGTTTTACCGAAGCACCTTCAACTAAATCAAGACTTACAGTTAGCTCTGATGTTTCAAAATCTCCATCTTCCACTAAAGAAGCTTCAAAATTTTCAGGAATAGTAACCTTAATCCCTTCTGATAAATCGTAAGCCGAAAGTGTGACCGGCTTTACTTCAGAAACTTCATTGATATCTAAATCACCGAAGTCAAGTGTAGCCACATCTGCTACAATTTCAGGGTTAAGTATATCGACACCACCCTTTTCTTCTTCAGAGCAAGAAGTGAAAGTGAATAATAGTGTCATTAAAGAGAATAAAGAAATAATAATTTGTTTCATTCCGTTTGTCATTGGTAAATAAAAAAATACAAATTGATGTTACAAATCTACCGTGAATCGCCCCATTGTTAGGGGGTATTTTCAGCAACAAAGTAGTAAAAAACGTCATTATTACACTATATAGACTATTTATGCATAAATAATGAGTTTACCCCATTTTTACATTTATTACCATTGGTTTTGTCTTTCAAAATGTATTTCTAGATTGATGAATGAGGGAATGACAGTTAGGTTTTCGGGGTTAAATTAGGATACCGATGATGAAAAAAGCCGAGCTTATAAGCTTTTTTCTTAGTTAAGAGTTAAGAGAAATGGATCGTGTTGTGGTACTTAGATTGTTTTTATACGATGGTTCGATTTACGTTGCTATCCAAAATTTACACGAACTACATCAAAAACCATTTTTTCTTCATTTTAAATTCTTAATTCAAAAAAAAAGGTAGAAACGGAGCAATGTCCACTTCTACCTTTCTTATAGCAGTCTGTAAGTGTACTTACAATGCTTTATTATTTTTATTTAAGATTTCTTGTTTTGAAAAGCAAGAGGCAGGCAAGCCAGAGTCATTGACCAACAAAGGTACTGCTCTACTGTTCCAGCCAAATCTCACAAACTTAGGTTTTTTAATCTTACCTAATTCTAATACCACAACCCCTCTGTGTACTTTTGCTTTTACAATATGAAATTCATGATCTTCACCACTTACTTCAAAATCACCTTGATCTCCATCTTCAAAATGTAAACCCTTGCTGTGTTCGTAGTATACAAAAAGTTTCTTTCCTTCTTTGACTACTTTTGTCAATTGTGGTGATTCTACTAATTCGTTTTCCATTACTCTGTAATGTTTTTTAAGAGCGATTTTGGCTAATCTTATTCCAATTTCATCTTTATTTTTGGAATGTAAATCATGAATATCACTGATATCACTTGTCACAACCATGGCAGTTTTATCAATATGCAATAATTGTCTTTGATGATCTCTCACCACTGCACCATGCGTCATTTTCTTGTATTTGTAAGGTGCAATCTGAACATAATAGAAAGGAATCTTACCAAACTGCTGACGCATATGATGAATCAATGTGTTCATTTGTTTTTTGTAATCTCCTTTTTTATTAGGCTGATCCTTACCATGTGACCAGAGGATTCCTGTAAACTTATAGTCTCTGTACTGATACATTAAAGCATGATGATGGATATCATATTGGTGAAAGGTAAAAGGCTGGGCTTCTGGATGATCTTTATCTTGGTTTGCCAACTCTTGCTCTAATATCTCCTCTTCGTGCCAACTATCAATTGGTTCATCTCCCCAATCCTGCACTACAACGCCAATTGGCACATTTAATTTTTCGGTGATATTCAGAGCAAAATAATAGCCGAGCTCACTCCACTTGTCAAGTACAGCCTGACTGCACAATTCCCAATTGCCACTAATATCTTCGTGTACATATCCTTTTTCTTTAGGATGCACAGTCATCATTCTGATATTAGGATAGGAAGCTCTTTCAAACACTTCCTTAGGCTTGTGGACATACTCTTCAAATGTGGAAGTGATATTTGTTTGGCCCACAGCTAACCACACTTCACCCATTACAACATTTCTGAGTTCGATGCTCTCTGTATCAGACTGAATAGAGATATCATAACTTCTATATCCCCCCGGAGGTGTTTTTATTCTCACCTTCCAGTTACTGTTTTGGTCTACAGTAGTAGATAATTCGTCTCCCCAAGAGGGATGTACCTTGATTGTTTCCCCAGTTTTCCCCCAGCCCCATATGGTCACAAAGGTATTTTGCTGTAATACCATATTGCTGGAAAATAGGTTACTTACCGATAAAGCATAAAGTGGATTAATAATCACCCACAATAACGCAAGAATGAATAGCTTTTTCATTTTAATTTAGAGTAACATTAACAGTAGTCTATTGTTTAGAAGCACAAGAGAAAGTCATAAGTAATAAATTAGTTCAGCTTCAAAGTAATAGTTACTGCATCAAAAGTTTAAGTTAATTATTTAGTGATAAGTCGTATGTTGAGTGTCTATCAACCACACAGTTAGTAAAGACTTGTAAACACTGATAGCAATAATAAAATGATTTAAATGAAAAAGCAAATATGTTTCGAAAGAAAATAAATCTTAAATCTCTAATATTCAGTTGAATCTAAAAAAAGTCGTTATGTGGTGTTTAATATTCGTAACTGACCTTTCGCTCTCTTAAAATTTGCGAATGGTTAAAATATTGATAAGTAGATGCTAATTCAAGCTGTT
>NZ_JABANE010000073.1 GCF_012844305.1 Flammeovirga aprica JL-4 | reverse complement strand
ATTCATCAAATGTTTTTCGTAGATTTGCTACTGAGTTAAGGCTCATGAAAAGTTGTTTGTTTTATTTTGTAGGAAATTTAAAATAACAACTTTTCTTCCTTTTTAGAAAGTTATCCAATTATCATCGGGTAGAGTAGAAAAAGCTATCATCCCGTTAAAATTTTCAATGGGTACCAAATACCTGCTCAGCCAATTATTATTCTCCGTTTTATTGGAAACCCAATTCCCCATACTATCAATTACACCTTCAATTCCATTAGAAACAACATGAGCATATCCATCGATAAATAACTGTGCATCACCAAAATGAAATGGAATTACTGTTTGTCCTTTAAGATTTAAATATCCCCATTTATCCCCTTTTTTAGCACTTACTTTTCCTTCTGAAGGTACATCAATCAAATCATACTCTATAGGGATAGTAACTTCTCCCTTTTCATTGATCAAACCATATTTTTCGCCTTTAATTACAATATGATAACCGTCTACTTTCAGACCTATAAAATCTGCATTGAAATCCCCTTTAAAAATTAATGAATTGTAATTCTCAATTTTCAGATCATTATTTACTCTTGTGATACAAGTTATTTCTGGATTTTCTTTTTTGAGATGTTCAAAAAATCGTTGATTCTGCTTTGTTTCAGCTTCATATTTAGCTCCTATGAAATATTCATCCTCATCAACATCGGTTTTCTTCTTTTCACTGAAACTATTATACAGTGTATCAAAATTTTTATTTTGAAACCAATAGTCTTCATTTACTAATTTAGGATTTGTTCCTAAGGGAATAGTTGAAGCTATTCCATCTTCTTTTACCTTTCTCTCTTCAACAGTTTTGATGTAGTATTTTTTAATTGGAATCACATTAAATGAAAAAATAATGAGAGACCCCAAAATGACGGAGCAAAAAAAGAAACGTTTCAGTTTGATATTATTCATTATGAAAGAGTAATTAGTTTAGATATATAGTTTGCTTAAAAGTATTTCAGTATCAATTGCTTTGGAAATAATGAAGAGGGAAGCATGAAGAATTAAGGTTCGTAAAATGGTTTCTAAGCCACAACAAGAACCTATTATTCTCCATTCTTTATTTACAAAAATTCTACAAGCCGACCTCTTTACTATTGAGCATTTTGAAGGAAAAACCTCCTAATATTATAATAATAACAGCCATTAATGCCCATATCCACAATTCACTTTCAAAGAGTGGTTTATCTTTTTCCACCTTTTCTTTTGGTATTAAGAAAGTCTTAGAAAGAGAAAGTTCTTGTAAGGAATCCGGTATGTTTTTAGTAAAATAATGGATATCATAATTTGTTTTCCTAGGGTGTTTAGCATTAAAATAGATACGATAATCTGCCTTTTTTGTAAACCTTATAATAAGTTCATTGATGATCTCATTTACGGTGAGAGAAGTAATATTTAATGGTGTATTTTGATTATCGTCTACAATAATTTTCAATTTACGAACGGTCTTCTGATCAAAGTGAAATACGTTTTCTTTTGATGAATTTACAATGCCTCTTGCAAGTGTTTTATAACTGTATTTCCATCCTTTTTCAGTGTGAAAACTATCCGCTAAAAATTGAATGGTGACGGGTCTGTAATAGTCAAATTTATCGTCGATATTTAGCTTTAGGCTATTGACCCTACTGACTTTTCCTAGATCAACATCAATTTCACTTTGTGTCTTCTTACCTTTCAAATATATAAGGTCGTCTACTTTAAAAGTATTGAAAGAACCTGAGATCGTCTGACTTTCAAGAATACTTACTTTGGTTAGTAAAGGATCTTTAGCGGACTTAATTTGAAGACGATAATATTTATATTTTGATTTAGGAAAATTGATATCTGTAAAATGATAATCAGTACTATTATTTCTGATCGATAAAATGCGGTAATCATCAATAATTGTATACCAATTTTCTTGATTTTGACTGCCTTCTAGATTCACAAACCATTCAAAATTATCTTTTCGGAAAGTAAGATTGATTTCATTAATGGCTGCTTTTGACGGCGTCTCAAAAGTATAAAAATACCCCTCATCATTATGGGATTCATTAATCCTTTTAAAAGCAATTCTGTTGATTATTGTTTTATTTTCTTTTGCCTGAAGGATATAAGGAGCCTCAAGTGTATCTCCATTGGGTGCGAATCCATAAATTCTTATATCGTGAAGATGCTGTGAAGTTTTAGCATATATATCATCAGTCAAGATTATCTTGTGCCACTCCTCCTGAACACCATGAATATCCTTGTAATAATTATATTTTTTCACTTGACTAAATCCCATATGAGCCACCGAAACCCATAATAGCAGTAACAGGTACCTATTCATTATTATCTTCATTGAAAATGACTGTTTTATATTTGTTGTATAAAAATGATATAATTAATAGAAGGACGCCTAGAGAAACAAAGACTATGGTTTTGGCAATTGTGTTTAGGTCTGCTATATCATAAAAGAAAAGTTTGAATAATGTGATTCCAAACAAAGCAATCGCACCCATCCTTACGTGTTTAATTTTCTTCCATATCCCTATTCCAATCATCACTAAAGCATAAATACCCCATAATATACTTAAGCCTAATTTATCAGATTGTGTAGATTCACTTAATTCCATCCAATGAATAAGCTCATTACTTAGAATACATAAAACTGTAAAATACAGTAGGAAGTCATATGCTTTTGTAAAGATGACCTTCCCTTTGAAAAAGGTATTGTTTTTATGTAATACAAATAGGACAAGGGCAATTAATAGAATTGAAACATATCGAATTCCAATATTCATGATCCCTATATTATAGTATTCTGCATTGTATTGAGAAATATAGTGTGATCTTAACGCTCCAATTTTAATTGTACCCACAATTAGGAAAAGGAATATAGAGAAAGAAACAACGATAAAGTTTAATTTGGCAAAGGCTTTATTTCTCACTTTTTTATAGTTCAAAATAGAAAGCATAGCCCCGAAAAAGATGGTATAGTTGATTAACCAAAGTTCTGAGAATTTGTTTAAATCATAATTTCTAATCGTACTACCTTCCGGAGTTGAGATTATAGAATCAATATACAACTGATCCCAATAGTTATCTATTTCATAAAAGAGGGATAGGTAGGCAATAATCATCAAGATTGATGGTATTCCTATTGAAACCAATTTGGTTAAGGTGTCTTTAGGTGAAATCTCTTTTTGAGGAAGTGTTTTAAGGTGTATGTAATTGATAAATGAAAAACCTGCAATAAATAAAACAGAACATAAGAACTGTACATTCAACAAGAAGTTAATTTTCAATTCCTCATTATCACCATAATATTGACCATAAGCTGTATGATAATCTTCAAACATGCTGACGAAAGCCAAAAGCATCAACGGATAAGAAAGTTTTTCATAGAAATAGATCTTTTTGGTTCTTCCAATCCAGAAAAGAATTGTCGCTTCACCTACCCATAGTAATGTTACTCCATTGCCATTGAATTGGACAGGAATAGCAATCGTAATAAAAGTAAGTACTAATGCAGTGGCAAGATAAAACACATTTCTATCAACTTCTTTCTTTGTATACAATAGGAAACTTACTCCAAAATGAATACATGCATTTAATAAAGTATACAAACCTAAGTAATTCTCTCCTCCATGATCATCAATAATGCTAAATCCTAAACCATAAAAGAGAAAAGCATTGCTAAGAATTAGGAAAATATCTAAGAGCTTAAATTCTTCTTTGTGCAATAATTTATAGGCAAGAAAGGCTGTATAGAAAGTGGCAAAATAAATAAATAAAAATATTGACGATGTGTAAACATCTGCATCATGACTGTTTTCAGATATCCAGAGAAGATAGATCACCCATGTAATACCAAAAGACAATTTCTGAAGGATCGTCCAATATTTTTTGAAAGCAAGAAATAGTATTCCAATATTAATAACAGCAATATAGGAGAAAAAGATATTCGTATTTCCATCACCATTACTCAATAAGAAAGGAACGGCGTAAGCACCCACTAATCCTATAATTGCCAATACTTGTTTATTGTAATGCAATGATGCTATGGCAGTGAAAATGGTAAAAATAACCATCATCACAAAGGTAACACTCACAGGAATGAGATCGTATAAACTGTGTGCCATAAAAGTCATAAAATACATTATGGCAATGGCTCCACTAACCAATACAGCACTGTAATTGGTGTATTTTTCTTTTAATTTTATACCAAAACCTAAAAGACTAAAACTTGCTAAATAACCCAAAATAATTCGAGTTACAGGGCTTATTAATTCATTATCTATAGAGTATTTTCCTCCGATGCCAATACCAATGATTAGTATAAGTATACCAATTTTATTGATAAGGTTTTCACCTATAAATTTCTCTAAATTAGATTTCCCGACGGGCTTTGGCTTAGATTGCGGATGCCTTATGACCAAAGGGTTTGGGGCTCTCACCTTCGAATACATTGGCTGATTTATAATTTCTTTTTCCTTTTGAATGCTTTTATCAGGTTCATCAGTCAAAGGTTTAGTTTCAATCTCTGTATCCGCTTTTGAAATAGAAATTTTTAATTGATTAATTTCATATTTTAAATGGTTTATATCAGCAGCAAAAGAATTTTGCTTGTCCACCAGTAATTGAAATTTGACCTCAAGTTCATTTATTCTTTTGTGGTCGTTAGTCATAGTTTGTCTTTATTATTGATGAAAGAGACTCTTAAAAAAGTCTATCTGATTATAAAATTAATAAATAAAAGGGAATACACTAACTACAAGGTTAAAATGTATTCACTTTGAAAATATACAGTTTGTATAAGTTCGGTAAAGCAAATGTATTCTGATATTTCATTTACAAAGTATTAACATACATTTATCTACCCATTAATTATTCAAACAAGGAACAACATCCCCCGTAAAATAAGGTTCTTGATTCACCCAAAACATATAATTTACTTTAAGAAAATCTTTTGCAAATGCATGTAATAATGGAACGATGTTATTATCACGATTCTTTCCATTATCCTTCTTTTCATTATAATCTTTATCTGCTCCAGTTTTACCCGTATAATTCCCATCTTGAATTGCGATTCCTAGAGGAACTGTATACACATTCTCATGCATCATGGTAATCAAATGATTAAGTTGCCCTTTTCTATGCACCATTAAATCAGGTCCGCCTAAACCAACACCAATATCATTTCCATACTGATATATAGCTCGCAAATATCCTTTATCATCCCATGGCAACCATTCACCGGGCATAAAATTAGCATACTGCATGGTTACGGAATTTGGGAAAGCAGTTTTTAAAGCAGACATATTTTCTTTGATGCATTCAACATAACGCTCAGGGGTAAATGAAGTATCCTTTTCATCACTCGAACCTGCCGCTGTTTCCTGCAAATTGATCCCTTCTATTTTCCCATCAAATTCCTTTCCTAAGGCTACTAATAACTTTGCCCAGCGGTCTTGTACTTTAGGATTCCACCTTTTAGCAACCCAACCTTCTTCTTCATTGGAAGCAACACACCCACCATCAAATTCATCTGTCAGTAAATAACCTGGAACAGCTTTGTAGCTCGCTCTAAATGACACATCTTGTAACTGAATAAATAGTTTTTTACCATAAGAAGTTAAGTATTTGTAGTCTTCATGAATCATTGAAAAATCGTACTCTCCCTTTTTGGGTTCTAATTCACGCCAAGAATACATAATTTGGGCTCCTTCTAATCTTTGTACCTGCAAAAAGACATGGTCATGTATCAATGCTCTATCACGGGAAAAATAGACAAAATGTTTAATACTGTCTTTTTCTAATGGGCAGTTGGCATTTTGATATTGCTTGTAAGCATCTGCATATCGATAGGCTGGGTTATATTTTTGTCCAAAAGTAGGAAAGGTCGCTATCATCATGACAAGCATCAAAAGTTTTTCTTTTCTATTCATTTAATTGGTTATAATTAGATTATTCTTATCTCTTTAGTTTTCTTCAACGTTCAAAAAATGACTCTCATTAATTGAGACTTCAGCCTATATTATCTACATAAACATAGTACGCCCCTTTAGGTGTATTATCAGAGGTTGTAAAAGTGGCTTGCATTGTAGTTTCTCCTTTTGGTACTTCCACCTCAAAAACAACGCTTTTCGAATTTGGAGGTACTGTTTGTTCCCAGGTTTTGTCACCGATTCTTAGTTTAGCACTTTTGAATGTAAATTTCTTTCCTTCTGGAAGGATATAATCTGGTGCATCAGAAACGAATTTTGGAGCAGAAGCATCTATTGCTAAATCAGCTTCTTTTGGCCATCTGCTCAATGCGATTTTGTATTTTCCTGCTTTTGTAAAATCTACTCTCCATTCTCCATCAATGCCCACACCTTTACGGATCAATTTCTGATTCCATGCAATAGGCTGTTCCTCACTGATATGCCAATCATGGGCTGTAAGCATTGAATGTGGTTCTTCTTTTGTTCCTAGTTTGATATAAGGGAAGTTTTGGAAAGTAGGTGAAATAGAAGCCCAGTTTGCTTCGTATGCTTTACGCAATGCGGCTACTTTTCCTGCATTCTCTTTGGCAATATCATTCAACTGTGATGGGTCTTTCGAAAGGTCATATAATTCTTCACCGTTGATCAATCTCCACTGCCCGTTCATCACATAAGAGTTACGCCATTTTTCAGGGTAAACGATACGTTGGGAATCACCGATCAATACTCTTTCCTTTGATTTTTTCATAGCTTCTTCCTCGCCTTTGATCACTTGTGTAATGTCCATACCATCAAACTCAATTTTTTTCGATGATTTCAAATTACATAATTCCATCAATGTCGGTAAAACATCAAGGTGTGCTGAAAGGAAATCCATATCCTTGCCTACGTTCAAACCACCATTTTTCCAATGTATATAAAATGGCACTCTGTGTCCTCCATCATAAGCACTTCCTTTTGTTCCTCTCATATTGGCGTTATAGCCCCCTTTCAATTCTTTTCCTTTGAATCCTGCTCCATAAGCTGTGCCATTGTCCGACATGAAAATCAAGATCGTATTGTCTTCGATTTTCCACTCTTTGAGTTTAGCTCTTAATTGTCCTAGATTGATGTCGATGTTTTCAATCATTCCATAAAACTTCGCTCTGCTCTTTGGAATCCCCTTATCAAGGTAAGGTTTTGCATATTCTGCAGGAACGTTTAATGGACCATGCGGAGCGTTAGTAGCTATATAACAGAAAAATGGTTTTTTACTGTCCTTGTTCTTCTCTATAAAACTTAATGCCTCTTTGAACCACACATCAGTACAGTAACCATTGGCTTTTTCTTCTTTGCCATTTCTTAAATACACATCATCAAAATAATCGTTATTCCAATAGTCCGGCGTTTGCCCTACACCTCCGCCACCATGGAAAAAGGCTTCTTGAAAACCTCTGTAATGTGGAGCAAAAGGATAGTTGTCACCCAAGTGCCACTTGCCAAACATTGCCGTAGCATAATTATTTTCAGAGAAGATATCGGCCATTGTCACCTCATCTTCATAAAGCATTGATCTGCCCATAACGGTATGCCATACACCCACTCTATTACAATCTCTACCCGTCATTAAAGCACTTCTTGTAGGTGCGCAAGTAGGACTTACATGAAAGTTTGTCAATCGTAAACTTTCACTGTGCAGTAAATCCATTTGCGGTGTATTGATGTCTTTGTTTCCATGTGCTTGTATGTCACCATAACCTTGGTCGTCTGTTACTATCAAAATTACATTAGGTTTTTCATTTCCATCTTCACACCCTATTAAATAAAATAATGGCAAAGATAGAAGAAGACCCGAAATCCAATATTGTACTGTTTTCAATTTCATTTCTTAACGCTCAAAAAGTTCTACGAATGTTTTTTTTAATGAAGAATTAAGTACTAGGAACAAATTTTTAGTTAAGAGTTAAGAATGAAGAGTTAAGGTGGTTTGTGTTCTGTTACGTTTGAATGCTGCATTACAACATCCCTACAGATGGCATCTATACTCTAAAAACAAACCATTTTTTTCTTCATTCTACATTCTTAATTCTTCCTTCAAATGTTATTTCCTTTGACTTAACTACCTAAAGGTATATGTTTGATAATAATCTAGAGGGAAGAAAAAAGGGCTTTCATGAGGGTGAAATTATAATAACCTGTTTTATATGCCCATCTTGCATATCTAAGCAACCAGTCAGGTTTTCAAAAATCAAGAAATTGTAATTGGTTTTACGAGGAAAAACCGCTTCATCCGTTGAATAAAAAAATCAATTTGTTTCCATTTCTCTATTATCCCACTTTTTAATTCACCTTTACTCCCCCTTTTTCAATATTTACAGTTTCAATTAACCGTTATTCGATAATTAAATAAAGCAGAATTAACAACTAGACTTTTTCTGAACAACAAACTACTTGATGGCTTTGCATTCATTTCAAAAATTTACCCCTAGTATTCCCTTGAATTAATTTGAGCGTTATGAATTTCAATGCTGTAATATTGGAAAAAGAGCATAAGCACTAGGACAGAAGAAATGAAACAATAATTACGTGCACCATGACTGAAGTCATGGGCTAGTGATATTGACTCCAACAACACTAAAGTGTTGTCTTCGTTGCCAACCTTCAAGACTTTAGTCTTGATTAGGTTGCCCTATCACCTGCCCATAGTTTTAACTATGGTGCAAGAAACACCCCGTTACTTTCATCCTAGTACTTACTTCTCTTATCAGATCAGGGCTTCACAAAAAACATTGGCTAGTCTAAGTCTTCAGACTTTTAGGTATAGGTCCAATTAATTCACGCATTCAACTTAAGACTTTAAACAGTTTCAGTTTTTATGAAAAGCCTTGTTTATCAGATTTTTTATTTAAGTATGATAAATTAAATTTTATAAATGAGATGAAAAACTTACTTCTATTACTTCTCTATGGCTTGAGCATCAGCGGTACTGCTATGGCACAAGACACACTCGACATCAACCTGAATATGAAGCACATTGTGGGGAACAGTGCTGAATTCGACAGGTCTAAATATATGGTCTTTCATGAAAGTATCATAGGTAATGAATGGGACAGCGACGAGCAAAGGGCTTCTTTCTTAAATGACTATGATGTTTATTTAGGACGTAACAATGGTTCTATTATTTGGGAATTCAATCAGGTGCGTGAAGATCCGAATAAAAAAGGCTGGCCGGATCTACAACATCTTCAAGAAAAAGGAAAACAGTCTAGAGATCATTATGCAAAAAAAACTTCTGCACATCTTCTAGAACATCGTACTGTGACAAGTATGGAAGGTGGGCAAATGTCGCCGATGTTTCCGAACGGACAAAAAACAAAACCGAGTTCATGCTGTAGTGATGCTACTCCATGGGAATATGATGGTTATGAGGCTGTTGCTGACTTTTACAGCAACTACCTGACTTATTATTTTGGAACTGGCGGAACAACAGGAAAGCAAAAGCCACTGATGTTGGAGGTATTGAACGAGCCTTTTGTAAAAGCAAATCAATATGGTACTACCAATCTTGAAATTGCAAAAATGCACAATGTGGTGGCTCAACGTGTGAAGAAAGATCACCCTGATGTGTTGGTTGGTGGTTATACAGCAGCACACCCTGCCTTTGAAAGCAGTAATTTCAAACATTGGGATAATAACTGGAGAATGTTTATTGATGAAGCGGGTGAAAATATGGATTTCTTCTCTTTCCACCTTTATGACTATGTGGGTGATCCTGCCACTATGGATGAAAAACAAAGAAAAGGAAGCAATATTGAGGCAATCATGGATATGATTAATCATTATAGTGTGATTAGTCTTGGCGAGGTAAAACCTTGGTCTATTTCAGAATATGGATGGTTCTGCCCGGACTGTGATGGTCCTTACTACCCAGAAAGGGATTGGTACAATGTACGTTCTTTCTCTTCTATGATGCTTCAACTTCTGAAAAGACAAGATCAGATTATCAATGCCATTCCTTTTGTATTGACGAAAGCTTCTTGGGCTCATAATAAGGCAGAAGATGAATATAACGCTTATGGTCCAAGATTGATGAGAGAAATTGGAGAAGTAGAAGGAGAAACACCTCATTCTGGTTATGTATACACTGATTTTATCAAGTTTTTCCAACTTTGGGCCAATGTAAAAGGAACAAGAATTGATACTAAATCTACTGATTTTGACCTTCTTTCTGATGCCTATGTTGATGGTAAAAAAGTATACCTAATCCTAAGCAACCTTGATCAAGAAGAAAGAAAAGTACAATTGAATATCAGTGAGCTTTCAAACTATCCAGTAGAAAATATCATGGTAAAACATGCCTATGAGACGAATTTATTGACGCAGTTGGATACTACAAATCATACAGAACACCTGGATGAGGTCACATTGGGATCTGAAGCAACGATGATTCTGGAATATACTTTTGCAAATACTTTTGATATTAATGAGACTAAGAAAGAACAAGATTTTTACGCCACTTCTTACCTTCAGGAAATCAAAGCAAATACAAACATTCACTTCAGCATCAACAATGTAACTAAGACAGAACATGGTGAAGCGATCTTAAAAATAGGTTTAGGTCGTGATCTTGATAAATCACTTTCGCCTACTTTAACTGTAAACGACACTACTATTCCTTTCCCTAAGGATTGGAAGGGCAACGAACAACCTTACAGAGACCGTTTCTTCGGTGTGATTGAAGTACCTGTTCCTTATGATTTACTGAAAGAAAACAATAACATCACGCTAAATTTCAACGACGCTGGCGGTCATGTGACGACAATGATTCTAAAAACATTTGATTTATCTACTTCTGTAAAACGTTCTGTTTTTAATGATGGAAATGTGGACGAACCACTAGGCTTTGGTAGTCTTGATGAAGAATTACAAGTTTATCCTGTTCCAACTGATAATCTATTACACATCAATGGACTAAGTGCAAAGGATAACTACCAAATTATTTCTCTTTCTGGAGAAGTTTTGATCTCATCAGATCAAAGAACTATTGATATTTCTGGGTTAAAAAATGGTGTCTATATTCTTTCTGTCGTTTCTGAAAATGGAAAAAAGTGCAGAAAGATCATTAAGCAATAGATTGAGGGAAGAGTTAAGAGTTAAGGTGGTTCGTGGTGTTGATTAGCTTTAGTATGTAATTCTAAAACTATTATATACCAACAAGATTTGTCATTTTTCTTAATGAAGCACACTTGTTAACTCTTCCCTCTTAATTCTTAACTCTTAACTCTTAACTCTTAACTCTTAACTAAATTATATTATAAAGGGACATTTTCAGGATCAACAAGAAATGAACCTCCATTAGATAGGATGACATCAACGATAGCCTGAGGTATAGGACCTGTAAGCTGATTTGATCTCAAATACAAATATTCCAACGTGGTGATATTAGCCAATTCTGAAGGAATTTCACCAGAGAGGTCATTCTCATACAAATACAAATCTAGTAAATTGGGTAAACTACCTAACGCTGATGGGATTGTTCCTGTCAATTGATTTTTATACAAATACATATATTCTAAACTGCTAAGGTTTCCTAATTCTGAAGGAATTTGACCGGTAAGCTGATTATTGGATAAATCCATCATCTCTAAATTGGTAAGATTACCTAAAGTAGCAGGAATTTCACCAGTAAGTTTATTATTAAACAGAAGCATCTCCTTTAGGTTTGTCAGATTTCCTAATGAGGCAGGAATTTCACCAGTAAGCTGATTATCTCTCATATACAAAGATCTCAAATTAGTCAAACTACCAAATTCAACAGGAATATCAACTAACTGATTATTTTCCAAATTCAAATATTCTAATTTGGTAAGATTACCTATAGATGAAGGAATTTCAGTGATTTTAGTACCTGTCAAAACCAGATTTTTCAAATTAGTAAGATTACCTATCTCAACAGTAATTATAGTTAATTGACTATTGGACATGCTCAGTCTTTCCAAGTTAGTAAGATTACCTAAAGTTGTGGGAACTTCAGTTAATGGATTAGCCGATAAAGTTAACACTTTCAAATTGGTAAGATTACCTAAGGCTGTAGGTACACTAGTAAATTGATTTATAGATAATTCTAAGTTTTCCAATTTTGAAAGCTTACTTAAATCAGATGGTATCTCACCCGTAAGTTGATTATCATACAAAATCATCTCTTTCAAATTAGAAAGATCACCCAATGCTGAGGGAAGTCCACCAGTAAGTTGATTATTAGATAAATTCAAATATCTTAAATTCGTAAGCTTACCTAAAGCAGCAGGAATTTCACCAGATAAGTTTCTGTAACTTAAATCTATGCGAGTGACAAAACCATTATCAGTACTTATTCCACTCCATTGATTTAATGGTTCATCACTTCCCCAATTGAAATTGTGACTCCAATTTTCTCCGTCAGTGGAATTATATAGGGCCATCAAAATGTCTCGGTCAGAGAATTCGCCGATCAAGATTTCATCTTCAATCACGTTCTCATCTCCTACTGCAACATCAACACCTGCTTCCCCATCTAAAGAGGCATTAATCATAATATCAAAGTAGTCATTGGTACTAGCATCATACGTTTTTGTAGTAGTTGTCTCAACCCCACCTTGAGTATAATAGATATTGACAGTTAGCGTTGTAAGATCTCCATCCGCAGAAAAATATCCAAAGCGAGATTCTCCTTGCGTAAAAGTCAATGTTCCATTTTCTGTACTTACTTCTGTATAGACATCTGAGAAACGTGTCATTGCATCTTCAGTATGCGTAATTTGGACTTTGATATTTGAAAGCACACACTCAATTGAAACAGTACTTGTTTCTCCTGCTGTAATGGATAAATCTGATTCACCATAGTACACAGGATTGTCGAAATCTGCTGCTGTTTCTGTACCAGATGAAGCGGTTACCTTATATTCCCCTTGAACAAGAGAAATAGAGGAAGGCATATCGGCAAATCGAGGATAAGAAGCCACTTCTTGATCGTTGCTTTTATCGATGATTGCTATCACAAAATCATCAGTTGACACAGATTGAATTCTGCCGATATTTACGATGTTCTCATCTTGAACGGACAGCCTAAAACTAGCGGTTCCAGTAGGTGATGATTCTTCTTCATTTTGGCATGAAAAAAATGATACTATCAAAAATGATAATAGTAATAGTTGTTTTTTTGTTAGAAACATAATATTTAAAGAGGGTTTGACAAAAAATTATTACCATAACATCAAGCAGTTCTTGACATTAGCTAACTTTTTTTAATAATCAGATTGAGAAGTTTATACTTCTTGATAAATACTACATGTTGCAATAGACTATGGTAGCATGAGAAAAATTAATGATGTCTTTGCATGATCAATAGCTTATGAGTTTTTTTAAAAGTCTCCTATTTCAGCAATAAAAGTTTAAATCTTCCTTTATGTTCAGTCTGCTTTTACACAAGTTCAATGAGACTACCTCAATAAGGGTAGCAATAGTTGTTTGCTCTTTCATAGTTAGCTTCATTAAGTTTTGTTTACAAACACAAGAATAAGTCTTTCTATATAAACTTACAAATTGTGCGAAGGCTTTTTTAGAAAAAACAGGGTAGTGAAAACGAGTGTTTTTAATGAAGCATTAAGAATGAAGAAAAATGTTTCTTGTTCTGGCATACAAGCTTATCTTTATGACGGAAACCGTTGCAGAGATGTTGTACTGCAACGTTCACATGGACCATAGTACTGATCAACTTTTCTTCATTCTTAACTCTTCATTCAAAAAGTCCCTTTTCTTCTGTCCTATTACTTAAGTACTGTGACAGAAGAAAAGGGATGATTTTAGTTTAATATTTTTTATTCTAATCAAGGCAGATTTGCAGAGCATAGCCTTAGTTACGCGATAAAAATCTAACGAAGAGTAGGATAAAAAAGATAAGATAAAATGTACCTTTACTTTTGTCACAGTACTTATATTTAGAAAATCCCTTAATGAATTAATTATCTAATTTAGACTCTATTCTCTCTCCATTTAAAAAACAACGGTTAATGTCAAAATGCTTTACATCATCCATCACAATAGGAGGTCTTTTATCGTTCTTGTCTGTAAATAATTTAATGCCCTCTAAAAATACGCCATCCATGTGTCTCAGATAAATCCCTGAAGCAGGCAAAGTTCCACCTAATCTTCTGAATTCGGGCCACCACCCTTCCATAACATCAACGGTCAATTCCTGTACGTTTTCTTTTGCGATTTCGCCAGTAATTTCTTCACCTGCTATGTGCATATTTATATTTCTCAGCGTAATGTTTTTAATAATTCCCTTGGGCAAACCCGTCATTGCAATCACAGCGTTCTTCTCTACCATGCTATTATCAATCTGGAAATTGGCAAAAGTCATATCCCCCATATAATTCATTGGTGCCAATTCTTCAGGAGCATCAACATGTGCTCTTTGCTGGCAGAAAGTCATAAAAATAGGACGAGGTACGTTGGTCATTGTCATATTGGAAAAAGTCATATTCTTCATCACTCCTCCCTCATTCATCTGAATTTTCAAGCCACTGTCCTTTATGTTCTTAAAGGTGCAATTCATCACATTTACTCTTTCAAAATCGCCTCTTGATAGTAAACCAATGCGAATTCCAGCCCATTTACTTTCAAAAATACAGTTATTGATCACTACATCTTCGCAACTTCTTTCAGGGTCAGAAGCTTGCAGGCAAATACAATCGTCGCTGGTATCAAAAGAACAATTGGACACCATCACATTCCTGCAACCATCAAAATCCAAACCGTCTCCATTGTGATTTACACGGCTTTTGATGCGTATTCCTTCTACTACTATTTCCTCACAATTGATCCAAGCCGAAGTCCATGCAGCAGGGTTGATAAGCTGTACCGATCGCATTTGAATGTTTGAGCAATTCAGAAAGCGGATCAGCATTGGTCTGCCTGTTTTTCTATTGAAGTTTTTTGGATGCCCATTACCGTCAATTGTTCCTCTGCCTTCTATACCGAAATAATGGGCATTTTCAGCAAAGATGAGACAACGGTCCATATGAGGCTCATTTTTATATCTGTTTTTGTGTGTGTCTTTGGTATAATCTTCAATGTTGGGAGAACCTAATAAAGTAGCTCCATTTTCAATGAAAAGTGTGACATGATCTTTGAGATAAATAGTACCTATTTGCACTACTTTTCCTGAAGGAATAATCACTCTTCCTCCTCCATTCTCACTACATGTATTAATGGCCTTTTGAACGGCTTTGGTATCTATTGTCGCACCATCAGCAACAGCACCATAATCCAAAACTGAATAATCTTTAGCAAAAAGTAGAGAGTTCGAAAAAGTGCCTAAAACCATCAGCAATAGCAGGCAATAGGTAGTATTTAAAGATTTCATCAATTAAATCTTAGTGATTTATTTCAATTCATTTCACAGAAAATAAATATTCAAGCCGGTCTCTCTTCAACAATTATCTTCTAAGACAAACATAGTATATTACTATAGTTTCTGAATGAAAAAAAACAACTGATATAAGGGGAGTTTTTTATGAAAACATAAATACAACCTCTTTTTTAGGGGTGTAATCTAAACTGCATCACTTCTATTAGGTCTTATCTCCATATTTTTATAATTCCCTAATTCTGCCCTTGTCACACCTTCCTTTCTAAGCTGTTTAGAAATTGTAAAGTAAAATTTACTTCCTTGTCCCACTTCACTTTCAACCCACATATTACCAAAATGTCTATCCACCAAATTTTTACAAAAACTAAGACCTAAACCACTGCCCTCATATTCCACATCAGAATGCAACCTTGTAAAAAACTTGAAAATCCGCTCTTGATTACCCTCAGTTATACCAATACCGTTGTCTTCAATACAGAACTCCCAATCGTCTTTTTTCTCCAAACATGAAATCTTTACAACAGGACGATTCCCTTCCTTTTGATACTTGATCGCATTGGAAATAAGGTTGGAGAATATTTGTTTGATATCTGTTGTATAACACAGTATGATGGGTAGATTTTTTGCTTGAATGATCGCCTGTTTGTCCATAATCATTTCATTCAACATTATTTTCACCTCTTCCAATACAAAATTCAGATCTATCTTTTTCAGATCAGAAGTTTTCCCTGAAGTGGCTAACTGAGATAATGAGTCAATTAAAGTATTCATCTTCTCAACACCATTTTCTATAAAGCCAAAATACTTATTCAGTTCCTTATTTTCTTCATCATGATATTCCATCTTTATGATATTGGTAAAACCAGACACGGAACGAAGAGGTTCTTTTAAATCATGAGAGAGATATGCAAAGTACTCTAAAGACTTACTTTGTTCTTCTTTAAAAATACTGTCTTTTACTTGATCAACATACCTTTTATTTTCCCTGTTGAGAAAATAGTAAAGTAAAATAACTACCAGAATAGTGATAATATTATTGATCAACCGTTGAGAATAAACAAGTTCTTCAGGCACCTCAATAAGAGGTTTAAAATTAACGAAATGCCATTCAAGATAAAGAAAAACGACTAATCCCAACAGTGATAAAACCACCTTCAGATTCCCCATTTCATATCCAAAAATCACCATTGGCAATCCCAAATAAGCAAATAAAAAATACTGCGATTGTACGTCAGGTCCCATCACTACACTGAGAATTATTACATTGACGAGTGAATAAACACAGTACAATAATCGAGGAAAAAGCTTAAATTCCTTCTGATGAAGGATGGGAATGAAAATAAGAATAAAAAAGAGGGACAACACTGATAAACAGACATAAATAGATAGTCCTGAAGTCATAAAGTCCATAAACATAAACAGGGCAAAGAGGCTAGAAACCAATGATAATAGATTCGTTAATCGTATTTTTTTTTCTGTTTCAAAGTCATAGCCAATACCTGTTCCCATATTGATGAGATTAGATATTAATTTTTTCATCTTAAAAGGTAATATTTATATTTTAGCGTCTGAGAAATAACCATAAGTAGATATGTGATAGTATAATTTACAAAGATTATATTTATTTTACTCATCGTAAGCTAATCTTATCTACTTAAAGTACGTTTGAAATATCTATTTTATAAAAATCCACCCTTTCAGAACGTGAGTTTATTAATTTCATCAACTATAGCACCACTATTTTCTCTGAAATTCATTTCCTCACAACCTAAAATGGAATTTTTACTTCTAAAATATATATTCCAAACATGCTCTTAGAATTTTATTTCATTATACTATTTCACAATAATTACACACCCAATGCTTGACTTACCATTAAAAATACTGATTGTGGAAGATAACATTGCTGATGCTGAGCTGATTTCATATCATATCAGAAAAATTATAAGCAAACCTTCAATACAAATTTCTACGCTCTATGATGAGACCATTAACGTTATTGAGATGTTCCGACCTGATATTATTCTTTCGGACTATCAGCTCAATAGTTTTAACGGGCTAGATGTACTCCAATATGTTTCTCAAAGCTTACTTCCGATCCCTATTATATTTATTACAGGAACTGTCAATAACACCGAACTCGCACCTTACACGATAATAGAGGAAGGCAACGGTATTATCCTGAAAGAAGATATGAGTAATCTGCAGAAGAAACTTTACCCATTTTTCCAACACACTTCTAATTTAAATCTGATCAAAAAAAATAAGATTGAAACAGAACATGCTGAGTTTATTGATTTGAATAACCTTGATGTGGATATTCCAAAGATCATTGAAGATATTAAAAGGGCTATGGATAATGGAAATAATTAAGCTGGCTTAAACTCTTATTTTAGTTATCATTCATTAGAATGACTAAAATTTGTTGTGTTCTTGCTTATGCATATTGAGAATACAGTAGATAACTTTTTGCTAAAAAAAAATTACGTTCCTAAAACAACTACAACAAGAAAGTTCTTAAATGTTAAATACCAATTTAAACTGTTATCAAATATTAATAATAGATACTTTTACAAAAAAGTAAACAAAATAAATTTCACGAATAAATAATACTTCTTCAATTTTTTAATGATGAAAAGAAACAAACTATTGAGATTAAGCTTGCTAAGCTTTTTACTTTATTATGCGTGTACATTAAATGTACTTTATGCACAAGGTGAAACCTGCTATACTTCTATTCCTGCTGAAATAGGGTATAATACAGTAAAAGACAGTAAAGGTTGGTACGCCTTTGAGGTACCGAATGACATGGATACTTTGATTGTATCGAGCGTCGGTTTGACTTCATTGAAAACCTTACTTTATGTTCAATCTGAGTGTACTGGAAGATCTCTTTTCTCTAGTATAACTGTTCAAGGTGTTGATCAATCCTACTTGAAAGCAAACGTAAAAAAGTTCCAAGGTACCACAATATTAATTAACTGGATATTGGATAATAATGTTGAAGGAACATTTGACTGGTTTTTAGGTGGAATTGATAATCATGGAAAAGAATATAGATATCAAGTCGATATCAAAGATATAACCCTTTGGCACGGTGAAAAGGTCAAACCTGATAACAAATATAATACTATCTACCCTTTGACATTCATGATCGAGGGGGATGATAATGGTGTTATAAAAATTAATGAGGAAGGGTATATAGAAGCTTTACAAAAGGAAGGTACTCAAGAGGTTGTTGCTGTAATTTTTGATGATTATAATGTCAATAGAGGGCAAAATACTTTTAGTATTACAACGAAGTTAGATGCTTCTGGAAAGAAACGTGGAGCTATTTATGACCTGAAAGATACTTTTGTCACTAATCCAGGTCAGCGTGTAATGTTTCATGCGAATACAAATTCTGAATCTACAGTAGTTTATAGCATTATTAGTGGTGGTGAGTATGCCAGTATTTCTGGAAGTGAGCTCATCATTAATGATGATGACAATACATTAGATAAAGAGATTATTGTAGAAGTTAGCACTGAGGAAACAGATAATTTCACTTCTGCGAAAGCTACTACAACAATAGAAATCTCACCTTATCGTAATGAAATACCTTACAAACAATACTATGAATTAGTCTCTATCTTCAATAAAAATAATGGAGAGAATTGGGAGAAAAAAGAATATTGGTTAACTGACGTATCAGTTAAGGAATGGTTTGGAATATATACTCGACTAACAGTAGATGAACAAGGTAGAAATTATCAGAATATCACTGGTTTAAAATTTGAAGATACTAATCTTAATAAAGAATTTGAAGCAAATTTTGAACATTTTAGTGCTATAACCTCCCTTAATTTTGTAGATAGTAAAATTACAGGGATTCCTAGTTCAATAGTTAAATTAAAAAACTTAAATTCCCTTAAAATAGAAGGTAATAAATTGACAACATTACCAATTGAAATTACCGAATTAGTAAACTTAGAGTGGCTATATTTAGAAGATAATGGACTTTGGTCAATTCCATCAGAAATAGGAAATCTAGAAAATTTAATTAGTCTTAAACTTCACGGTAACTACTTAACAGAATTACCTGCTGAGATCGGTAATTTGAAAAAGTTGACTACTCTAGATGTAACTTTTAATTCTTTGTATACACTGCCAGATGAAATAGGTAATTTAACAACGTTAGTTAATCTTTCATTACGAGGAAATAAACTGCTAGAATTACCTTCTACCTTTGCAAATTTAAAGGCGTTAAGTGACTTGCGTTTGCAAGAAAATAGATTCATGTCATTTCCACTCGCCATCACTGAAATAACAAATCTAAACTTCCTAAGGTTAAGTGATAATAACATAAGAGAAATACCAGCCGAAATAGGTAATTTAATAAATATCAGATCACTATCTTTAAGTAATGCTGGAATTTCTCAATTACCAGATGAAATCAGTAATCTCAGAGAATTACAATCTCTCATTATTACATTCAATCATTTCGATGCCCTCCCTATATCCATTACAAAATTAGAATCATTAAACAATTTGGACATAAGATATAATAATTTGAGGTATGATGACTTGAATATCAATTCTGTTTTCTTGAAAGGTATTGATAAATTTTATTATGATGCACAAGGAATTTTAGATTATGATGTTGTTCAAGATACTACAAATGCAACAACAACTTTAAGTGTAGATGAACAAACGGAGGGCAATACATATGTTTGGTATAAAGACGATGAAGTTATTGAAGGTGAGAATGCTCCAACATTGACGTTTGATTATAGTGTCAATTTTGAAACAGAGTATAAATGTAGAGTTATTAATCCAGACTGGCCGAATTTATCCTTTTGGTCAAAAGTTTACATTGAAAGAGGTCCTTTATTAAAATTAATAGTAAAAAATATTCCTGATGATTCTCCTGAAGATGCTGAAATTTATGCAATTGGAAATCTATCAGAAAAACATGGAATTAAATACTATCCTTTAGTTTATAATGAGGTAGAAAAACATTATGAACTTGATTTCCCTAAAAATGAAGATGTTGAAATATTTAGTTTTGGATATAATCAATTCGATCTCTACCATGAGGTAAATACCGAAGGAGAGTTGTTTGAAAGACAAATTAATTTTGATTCAACAGGGGAAAGTTTAGTTGTTGATGATATAATAGCCTGGAACAACACACCTCCTCCATCAAACTATTGTTCTGAAAGTATAGAGATAATTGAGGATTCGTTAATGATTGTCGGTAATACCCCTATGTGGTATAAGTTTACAGCAAACACTAGAATGAACATTACGCTCACTTTCTCTAATGCTATTAGTGGTGATATCAGAACAGAATATGGATTCTCATGTAGAAAACGATCAGAATATGTAAGAAGTTTTGGTGACGGGCATTCATTAACTAGGGAACTTTTAGAAGGGGAAGAGATTTATTTTCAATTCTTTGGTGGACCGACAGCTCACGACGCTTTTAATATTAAACTAACAACAGAACACTTAAAAACATATGTACTCAACTCTATTCCAGAAGATACTCCAAGCGAAACAATGATCTATACATCAGGTGATCTTGGAGGTTATTCATTAAGACCAATTGAAGATAGTAACGCATTAGGTTTAGTACTTCCAGAACGTTTAGAGGGAAAGGAATTTTATCTACGATTAAATAAGATGGATGCTTTTGCAGAAGTAGATGCCCAAGGTAATACTGTAACTAGAACGGTCAACCCAAGTGAAGACACTGAGTTTATACTTGACCCCGTAGTAGCTTGGAAAGCTCTTCCAAATCCAGAAAACAGTTGTGATAATCCCATGATTTTAACGGAAAGTGGAAATTACATAAAAGGAGCAGGTGAGCAATGGTATTCTTATACGGCTCACGATGAAACTCAAGTGACCCTATCATTTGAAAATGCAAAAAATTCTTTCAGTGCATATGCTTATTATGGATGTGAAGAAAAAGAATTTGCCACTGCATCTTCTTATTCTGATAATAAAATGACCTTAAAACTTGTTAAAGGGGAAACAGTACTATTTAAAATAAAGGAGCATCGCTTTAATCAAGATAAATATTCTTTTGAATGGACGTTTAGTGCAAAAGTGATTCACACCTATAACGTAAGTTCAATACCTGACAATACGCCTTCACATTGGAAAATATATGCTGTGGGCGACATGAATAATTATGATGTCAAAAATACTGATTACCCTTTAACTTACATTGAGGAAGAGGGGCATTATAAGCTGGAGATACCTATTGATTTCGATACTGTAAACTTCAGTTTTGTAATGGAGAACTTGTGGGCACTAAGAGAATTAAATGCTGAGGGTGATACAGTTTCAAGAACTATTGCTGTAGCATCTACACCGAACACAACCATTGACAACATTGAATCTTGGGCACCTCTCTACAATCTGAACTCATGCGAAGAAGCTTATGAAGCTAAGCCAGGTCTAAATATTAATACTGATAAATCTGTATGGCATTCTTATGAAGCTTCAGAAGATCAACACGTTACATTATTCTCTGAAGGTAAATCTAAAATTTCTTCAAAATTTACGGTTTACAATGAGTGTGGAGGAAATATTCTTTATAATAGTGAATATCATGCTGGGATTGTTGCCTATTCAGAATTCCAGTTGGATAAAGGGGAAAAAATTCTGATCAATTGGGAAGAAAAGTATCCAAGTGCTTACGGCTTAGGAAAGCCTCATCTCTGGTCAATGGATACTGTACACATTAAGCATCAAACAATATCCAAATTTATCCAAGATTTTAGGGTTTATGGAACTTATAATTTAGGTGCTCAAATTTTCAGAACAGATCAAGAGATTCCTTTTGACATTGAAGTAGTAGAAGGTGATGCCGAAATCAACGGATCTAATGAATTAGTGATAAATCCGGGGAGTGAAGTAACATTCTCTATTTCAAATGATGGAGATAAGCATCATTATCCTTTTGATACGGTACTTGTTGTCCAATTTGAGAAAAAGTTACAAGAAATTTATTATGAACATTGGATCAGTAAAATCACTAAAACTGGTAAATACACTATTCCATCAAATTACACTACTAATCAAGGATTAACATTAAATGTTGAGGCTGTATCTAAAAATACAATTATAGAGGAAGACACATTAATTATCAATGCTTTTGGAGAAACTCAAGTAAGATTATTCAACGAAGGAGATGATACTTACCAAGCATTTGACTCTACTTTAACTTTCACTGTAGAAAGAAATACTTTAAAAGCATTTGATACTAAATTCTTTGACGATATTAATGAAACTGGGGCCTACTTCCTTCCTGAATTTATCACAGAAGAAGGTATAACTCTTACAGCAACTTTTATGTCAGGTGATGGCGAAATTGTTGAGGACTCTTTGATACTTAATTCTATCGGAAATTATGAAATACAACTTTCATCAGAAGAAACTTTAATGTATGAAGCTTTCTCTATAATGGTAACGATAATTGTAGATCGCGAAACTCCTACTTCTATCAACAGTGAACTATCGAACTCAATCACATTGTTCCCTAACCCTGTTAAAGATGAGGCAACGCTTCAGTTGCCATCGATAAACGGAGAAGTAAGACTTTCAATCATTACCTCTTCGGGGCAAGTACTGAGAGTTGATAATATTACAGGTAAACTACTGTATAAATTAGATGTCTCAAACCTACAATCGGGAGTTTACATATTAAAAATAAACACTGAAAATGGAATAGGAAGTAAACGTCTAATCATAAAATAAACTGATTTTGCTCAACAGCCCTTAACTGTTTCCAGTTAAGGGCTGTTTTTTTATGCTTCAATATTTACGATTGATTCTCTCTATCAATTATTTTTGGCTTTGTTCTTAAGACTAATGATTAAAAAATAAATAATATGAACTCTCAGATTGTCAACAATCTTTATGAACTTTGGAATTGCATAGGAAAACTAACTAAAACAATCAGTGTCAATGAAAATTATACTTCAGTAACTGTTGAAGGTTCCGACTGGCCTTACAGGGTATTTGATATAAATCCAATCGATTTTGCTCTTACACTTGATGAAGTTATTGCTAAGAGTCAGAAAAAAGTTTTACCTCAAGTGATAACCATAGATCAACCTCAATTAATAACACCAAATGAAGATCTTCAATTTTTGATGTCACAAAAAAATATGGCGTTGGATATGAAGGATTTTTCTATCGAATACAAAAACAATAAAAATATTATTCCTGTCAAAACCACTACTGATGCACATCATTTTGCTGATGTTGCCTCAAAATCATTTGGTTACAGAGTAGATGGTGAAATTATCAATACAATTATCCAACATGAGAAAATAAAGGCATTCCTTTTTCAAGAAAACAATCAAAGTTTAGGCTGTGGGATGCTTTTTGTTGATGCTTCTAATAATGCTGGATTCCACATGATTGGTACAGTTCCAGAGGGAAGAGGAAAAGGGATTGGAAAGCATATCACGGAAAGGTTACTTATTGAAGCTGAGAAACACGGGTGTCCTAACTGTGTATTGCATGCTTCTGCTATGGGTGAACCGATTTATAAGAAATATGGGTTTGAGGTTTTTGGGGAGTTAGCAACATGTAGGGTCATGCAATAAAAATTATGTTTTCCTCTACTTTCAATTGACATTATTACAAGCTTTTTATGTTCTACTTCCAAGCTTCCTTCCTCTTCATTTTTCCATTGATGAAAAACGAAGCAAAAAATCTAGGCTTAGAAGTCAAAAGCTAAATTCCATTCCACTCGCCTAAATGATTTTAAACTCGCTAAAGCTCAAACAAAAAAATCATTTTTAACGGCTCAATACATGAAATTCTTAACGCTTTTCCCTTCAAGGCCGGAAGAAAGACTGCTAAACGAATTGTGTAGAAAGTCCACTTGTGCGAATGATAAGCATCATCCCTGTCCTACTAATCATCAAAAATCTCCTGATTTCTAAATACTATAAACATTCAAAAACTTAGTATTTAGATTCACTTTTATGTATCGTGCACCAGATTCAAATCTTAGTACACGAAACATATTAATATCAATTACCGCACTACCGTTACATGAGTTGCATCTCTATGACGTGTCCCAAAGAATTCACTGTCATATTCAATAATGACAGTATAGACTGAGCTCGGTACTAATTTATTCTGGTAAGTTCCATCCCATCCAGTACCTTTTTCTTGTGCTTCACTTGAATTTTTATAGGTATTATGGAAAATGATTTCTCCCCAATTATTGTATACCGTCATCTTCATATTGACTGCATATTTTGAACGGATCAAAAATTCATCATTTACGCCGTCTCCATTAGGTGTAAAAGCTGTGGGGTTGAAGAAAATTGGTGGACATCCTCTTGTAACATTCATTGTCGTAGTGGTCTCACAATTATCTTCTGTGGATGTATCTACAATGCGTACTGTATATTCACCTCCATCATACCTACTTACTGCTGATGTAGTTTCATTTGTATCTTCCCAATAATACACATAACCTTCACCTTCCGCTGCTTGGATAACTATTTCTCCTAAATCCTCAAAACAGAATAAGGTGTCCTGAACAGTAAATTCAGGTGGTAATGGCCTGTGGATAAATTCATACTCATGTGTAATCAAGCATTCAATACCTGAGATATCATGTGTCACTAAATTGGTCAATGTATAAAATCCAGGTTCTGATAATGTTACTTTAGGACCTGTTGTTCCGTTGGACCACTGATATTCCCCTAATGTCCCTTCAAAACCATGAATCGTTCCATCCAATAAAATGCTATCTCCTTCACAGGCATAGTAAACAGTTTTTTCAGGTTTTGGTAGATTAATTCTATGGATTGTAACACTATCTTCGGTTAAACAGCCGGTATCATTCCATGCTTTTACAGTGTATACATTCACATCTTCATCAGGTGTTACAGTAATGCTTGAGGTAGTTTCACCGGTACTCCATTCGAATACTGTTCCTCCTGAAACAGACAGTGTTGTAGAAGCATCTTCACAAAGATAGAAATCCTCCGATTGATCTAATACTGGATAATCGCTCACATATACTTCTTGTACCACTTCTTTTACACAGCCTTTCAATGATTCAATCACCAATTTGACTTTATAAGTGCCTGCTTTAGCATAAGTAAAAGTTGGTGCTAGTTCGGTGGAACTTATAGTTGTTGAATCATTTTCCCAATCAAAGTACCATTCGAAACTTTGTACAATTGTCGGGTTGTCACTGATATTTTGATCACTTAGTGTGGATGTATTTGTAAAAACTGTGGCATCACCAATACATACATCGGGTGCTTCAAAACTCACTTCCGGCAATGGATAAATCGTTATGTTAGCGGTAGTTGTTGAAGAAGCACAGATATTATCAGCACTCACGGTCAAGTTTACGGTGTAAACCCCCGCCTTGTCAAATTTATAGTATGAGATAGAATCTTCTGTAGAATAACTATCTATATATTGGCCATCTAATAAAAATTCCCAAGTATATTCTTTGATATCTCCTGCCGTAAAGGGAGTAAAGTTAGATTTACTGCCATCAAAAACAGCTGAATCTAATACACACACGGGTGCTAAATCACTGATTACAGCAGTTGGGGTAGGCACGAATTTCACGTTGAATGTTCTGGTAGAATAACCTACTTTGGTATCAGTATGGTCATTTTCACTCTTCACAAAATCTTTATAAACGGCATCTACCCATATTTCTAAAGTATAATTTCTACCTTCAACACTGTCAGGATTGATTTCAAAATAATCTCCAGAAGTACCATAAGTGAAAGTTGCCGTTTCGTTTGTTCCGCCTTTAGAAGCAGGAATATTTTGGCCATTCACACTCCATTGGTATTTTGTGGTGCCTTTATAACTGTATTTCTCAGGTATCTCAACATCGGCCACTTCAAAATCTTCATCATAACCATTGACAGTATATTCTTGATCAGAAATACAAACTACAATATCATCAATTTCAAGTTCCGGTTTTTTGAAGACCGTTATAGATTCATCAGTAATGGCATCATAATTACATTTTGCCTCTACTCCATCTCCTAAATCCAATGTAGATTCAAAGATTAGCTTTGGAGAATAAACCCAATTAGAATCATTGTTATAAGTGAATGTTTGCAGTGAATCCATTCCTTCATAACCATCTCCAGAGGCCCAAATGTAACCTATGGATTTTACTTCACTTGATACAAAAGCCGGCAATGCAATCATCTCTGTGGTCAGTGGTGCATACCCTGCCTTTTTATTAATATAAAATGATCCGCTTACCCCTTTCACACTAATGGCAATAGGTTCTGAAACACTCGAACAATCTTGCTCATCAATTGTTTCTAGATAGACCTCATAATCTCCCGGACCAAAGTAGTACTCCAATTCACCAACGTAAAGTTCAATTGTATTTATCGTCAAACCATCCTGAACCACATACCAATTCCATTGTGAAATAGGCACATCAGATCCATTATAATATTTTCTTAAAAGCGAGTTTCCTGCTGTACCATCTGCATTATCAATAAAATCCACTTTTGCAGGACAATCCAGTACGGTATCTGATGCGGTAAACCTTGCTTCTCCAATCGGTAATTCAGGTACATCAAAAGTGATGGAATCTACAGATGAACATCCATTATTATCTGTAATTTCCAACTGCATTGTATAGGTTCCCGCTGTAAATGAATCAAACCTAAATACGTTATCCCATCTACTGCTTTCACTTATAGAAGATGTTTTACCGGAAGGATCCCTCATTTGCCACCTGTACTTTGCATAATAAGGAAAATACACTGTGGTATCTGAAATATTCGGATCGATATAAGTCTCTATATAATCGCATTGGAAATTGAAATCAATATATTCTGAAACATCCTTTGAGAAATCTATAATGGGTTTTGTCACCGTTGAGTAATAAGTATTTGAATTGATTTCACAATTTGTCAAATCTGATGAGACAGTAACATAAACCCTATTACTTTCACTTTGTGGTATATTCAGTTCATCATAAGTATATTTTAATGATGGAATATCTTTACCTGTACCCGACTGTATCATTTCATCATTTACATACCAAGCCCATACTGGATTTGGTGCTTCAATTCGTGCTCCTGATTGAATGTAATAGGTTACTTCCTCTCCTAAACAAGAGGAATAGGATGAACTTGTTACTGTAAAGTCCATTGCATAAACCATTATTTTTCCTTGTGTTACAGTTTCTGTACATCCATTATAATAGCTAGCGATGAGCTGTATCTCCCACTCTCCTGCTATATTAAAATCGATATAAGGTGTTCTGCTGTAACTTGTATATGAATTACTATTCGTGGTAATATTCTTGAATTTCCAATAATAATATCCGGGTTCATCTACTTTAGGATCAAAAAACAATCGTGTTCCTTGACATATCTCTGCTGGTGATTGGTAACTTTCTATATCATCATAAGATGTGAAGTCCCAATGAATATCAATGGGTTCTGGTTTTGTCGCTATTGAAATTGAAGATGTAAGGCTGTGAATACAGTAATCTGGAGGAGTGACTGATGGAATTGCATCTTGATTTTCTATGGTCAATGTCACTTCTATATTATCGCCGTAGTCAATATCTAAAGCTTGAAATGATGGATGGTTGACAATATCTTCATCAATGTCTTTAGTCACAATATTAGCCGTATCTAGACCAACAATTATCTCCCAAACATAATCACTATTTACGCCTGCACCCTCCGAAACATTTTTAATGACAATTTTGTCAGGATTACACAATTCTGACACACCTAATTCAAATTTAGCTTGTGGCTCAAGAATCATGATTTTTTTATACACTGGATTTCCTTCACAACCATCTTGTACTGCTTTTAAGCCCACATTATATTCTCCTGGCTCAAGGTGGTCATAAGTTTGAGAACCATCTTTACCGAAAGAAGAAGTCCACGCTCCATTCCCAAAATAATCCCACAGATAGGTTACTTCTTCCTCATCAATACTTCCTAAATCTGTTGTATTATTAAAGTTGACGAGTGCTCCATTACAAAAGTCTGGCCCATCCAATACTTCAAAATCTACTTTCACAGGCTCACCAACTTTCAACTCTGCAGAAGCCGTAACGGTACACCCTGCCTCAAACTGAATAGAGACTGTGATATCATAGATATCTGCTTCAAGGTTCACTAGGCTAAAACGTTTATTTTTACCTGAAATAGTATTTCCAGTAGTTCTTCCCACTGCTTCCCATTTTCTTGAAACAGAATTATCGTTCAAAGGGAAAAGGTTTTGTTCTAGCTCATAACCAATATCCAATGTATGTGGAGAACATGCATCAAATACATCAATAATATTGGCTGATATAGGATAAGAATACAGATCTATTTCATTGATAACACACTCACCTGCATCATTCGCCACCAATTCTATCGTGTGCTCTCCATAACCACTTAAACTAAAAGTGGGTGTAGGTTCGTTTTCAAACCTCCTCGATTCAGTCCCTTTTACCCTCCAAAAATAATTATTGACATCATGAAGGTTCTGAATAGATAGATCAACTGAAAAGTTATCGGTACAGAAAATTGTGCGGTTGGCTTTGATTTTTATATCAGACAAACGCATTGGAGGTACTTCTATGACCTGAGAATACGTACAGTTTTTACCGATTAAAGCCGTTACAGTATAGGATACTGTGTAGCTTCTAGTATTTGTAAAGTTATGTACTACCTCATCATGGTAACTTGAAACTGTTCTACTACCATCTCCAAAATCCCATGTAATATTTTGGTTTTGAAGGTTTTCAGGCAAACTTGGTATAAAAGTAACCGGATAAAAAGCACAATAGGTTTGCGGTAATTCATAAGAAAACATATCGTTACCCACATCTAAAGCAACAGGAACTGTGGCCGTCTGAGTACATCCGCCATAGGTTGCTTTTACTGTAACAGTATACTGATCTCCATTTGCAATTTCAAAGAAATGTGTAACCTGTGCTCCTGTTCCAGTATTACCATCGCCAAAATCCCATTCATAAGACATACCACTATTCACTGCTAGACTGTCTTCTGCAAAAATAGCAGATGCTTTAAATGTTTGATTGACAGAAGTTGCACAGGAGATCACTTCCATAGGATTGATACTTGGTATGATCAGTTTTGAAATTGTAATGTACTCTTGAATAGGCTCAATATCACAACCATTCGCAGTACTACCTTTTATAATAGCAATATAGGGTTGCTCTCTAGCTGGCAATGCCCTTGATATTTCACCTTCATCAAGCACCTGTCCATTTAATATGAATTGTACTGAACTTAATTCAATGGAGGATTCAACGGTGAAAGAAACTTGCTCTCCATCACATCCAGCGGTAATACTTGGTGTAAATGAAACTTCAGGCGATTTGGATATTTTGATTACTGCTTCCAATGATTTCGACGTTCCGCCTTGAGTAAAAGAAACTACAAGATTAAATGTCTGTTCTTGGTCCGTTTGAAAAGTGTGAAATGGGTTCTTTTCTGTAGAAGTATTGGAGTCTCCAAAATTCCATGATATGTTGGAGACCGTTCCTTTCCCCTCATCATCAATATAAAAATAGGAATAATAGGTTTTACATCGATCTATCGTTTTTTCTGTAATATCCTCTCCTCCAGACATTCCTTCACTTCCACTTGCCATTATTTTTTGAGCAATTGAATAGTGAGGCAAACAGAAAAGTACAACCAGAAGTATTATGTTATAAAAAAGTTTGTTTTTCATGTTGTTAGTTTGCTGTAATTTAAATGAATGGAACCGGGCATTTTGCATGACTCGGAATCTCTTTTTTAAGGTTTCTTTTCTTATAATAATTAGGATAGAAATTCAAATCATAACGGATAGAAATTTCATGTGAATTTCCCTCTCCTACTGTAAGGCCACCTATTGGAAAATCAAAACTGTAACCAATAATAAAACGTTTTACCTTCACTCCAGACATCACTACCACAGCATCCTGATTAAACTGTGTCGGGTGATCGTTTTTCTTAATTGGTATTCCTCTATACCACATCCCGAAAATGATTGGATTATAATTGACACTCGCTCCCAAACTCAACTGATTACTTGTTCCTTGTGACTGATAATGCATCATTAAACTGATGGTTTTATCATCATAATTGGCAATTGCTCCTTTCCATTTGTAAGACAACGGGATTCTATATCCAGCATTCACACTCAATCGCAATGGAAGTATATCAGCACCATTTTGAAGACGTGAAATATTGGGCTGATTCATATGATAAACCGAAGCACCTACCCAAAAATGATTGGCATAAAGCATCAGTCCTGAAGATATATCAGGATAGATTTTATTCTGATCTGTTAAACGGTCAGCAGTAGAGTTACCAATATTACCATCTTGATCTATCTGATCATCAAATATTAAATCATTAAAGCCTAAAGTAGATTGCTCAAACCCACCTTGCAAACCAAAGCTCAGATTATATTTTTCATTAAGTTTTAGATGATATGACCCTGTAAAATTCATAGAGAACCGAGTCATTGATGTCCCTGAGGTCACACCCAATACATCTTGATGTGCCAAGAAACCTACGCCAATATTCTTCCGTGGAATTGGTGTATCAAAAGAGGCTAAAAAATTACTGTAATTCAATGGAACTCCAACCCATTGATTACGATAGTTTAAGTTTACTCTGCCATCACCGCTGGTTCCTGCCAACGCTGGATTAAGATAGAGAGGTGAGGCGTAATATTGTGATAATTGTGCATCTTGAGCTTGAATATTATAAGGAGAGAATAACAATAGCATTGCCGAAAGACACACAATTACTTTAAGTAATCTAACACGCATAGTTTTGCTTTGTACTAAAAAATTGTTTGCTGTGCTGTTCAAAGCTAAGCATTATTTTACTTATTTTTTGAATTTCATGTAAATTTTGTAAGAATGAAATGATTTCCCCCTTTTATCAAAACAAATTTGAAGCTGATTGTTTTTTAGTCCCTTACTATTAAAATTTTGTTTACTAATTACTAAATAACGCATAATATTATGATGTCATTATCATAATACAAACAAGAATTAATAATAGATATTACTTCAAAAAATATCAATTAATACACCTCATTTCATTGTGCTGAATGTTAAAGGTTTAGACAGTTTAAATATCCTTATTTTCTTTTTGGAGGCAAATCCAAAATTATTAAATTAAAGCCACAACATGTTATTGTTAAGCTTCAAAACTAGATAATACTAACACCATTTTACTTCATGATTCTAATATGATACGTTGTCTTTTATATTTTTTAATAGCTATTCCTCTAAACATCTTCGCTCAAAACAATGGTTCTGAATATACAAGAGGAATGAAGATTGTTTCGAAATCTGAATCAGTCATCAATAAAAGTCAAAAATATGCACTTATCATTGGCAGTAACACTTATAATGCCCCCTCTTGGTCACAATTAAATAATGCTGAGTATGATGCAGAAAGCGTTTATAATACTTTGAACGAAAGGTATGATTTTGAATGTCAATTATTGAAATCCCCTACTAAAAAAGAACTACAACAAGTATTTTTATCTTATCATGAGGTATTGAAGGAAAATGACCGTTTTCTAATATATGTGGCAGGGCATGGTGATTATGACAGCAAATATTCAAAAGATGGTTTTATCGTTTTTAAAGATTCAAAGGCTGTAAAGGAAGACCGGCTTCATGAAACTTATTTGAGTTATGGCACTTTTAAAGATTGGCTTGATGCCTTACCTGCCAAACATGTAGCCCTTGTCCTTGATGTTTGTTTCGGTGGTGCATTTAATGAAAATTTAGCCAAAAGTCGTTCAAGAACTGGTGTTTATTTTGAAAAAACTGCTGATGATTTTATCGTTCAAAAACTAAAACATCCCACTCGTGTTTATTTAACTTCTGGAGCTTTGACACCCGTAATGGATGGCAAAAAAGGACGTCTTTCTCCATTTTGCACACGTTTTATTGAAGCACTTACAGGAGGTATAACATCAGAATTTCCCATTACACTTTCCTCTATATATCAATATCTAAATAAAAATATTTCAGAGGCAGTATATGGTAAATTTGGTAAAAACTATCCTACTTCTGAATTCATCTTTGGGTTTGCTCATGGAATGTCTACGGAAGAAAAACCAACTTATATAGATACCAAAAAAGCAACAGTTTCGACCTCTCCCAAAACAAAAAATAAAGAAGGTTTAGCAATAGCATTCAATACAAATACAGACCTTTTTGGTGAGGAATATACTGCATTTCTACCAAAGCTAAAATCAGAAATGAGTACATATAAGTGTTATTTTCCGGAAGACAAATCGAATGCCTTCTATACGATAAATATTCAAGCTACAACAAGAGAATATAATAATCCATACGGGAATTATTTTAGCTATGTTGATATTGAAATTTCAATAAAAGAAACCTATTCAAATAATGAAGTTTATAGTAATGTAATCCATAAAAAAGGAGGTAGCAGAAAAAATTATCAGGTTGCTGGCCAAGAGGCTTACAATGAACTTGCTGAAGAATTAGGACAACTATTTAAACAAGTAATTATTAATAATTAAAACTATAACAAATGAGATCTATTCAAACAATACTCCTCTTCTTTCTTTGTATTACAGCCAATCACGCCCAAGTAAAAAAAGTGGCTATGCTCGAAACCATCACTGTATCTGAAGATGTAGGGCTGATGGTTAAAAACATGGTAAGGGGTGAACTCACAAAATCGATTAGTATGCAAACGGGTTTCGAAGCATTTACGAGAATGGACATTGACCAAATGATGAAGGAAATGAATTTTCAGGAATCTGGTATGGTATCAGAGGAAGGACGAGAAAAACTAGGAGCTATGTCCGGTGCTGATTACGTCTGTGTATCTAAAGTAACAAGAGATAATCAATCCTATTATCTAGAAGGTTTTTTAATTGACTTACAGACTGGTAGAATAGAAAACCCTGCCACTTCCTATGTTGAAGGTAGTACGTATCAAGTAAACCAAGGTTGTCGAAAAATGGCTATGGAATTAGTAGGTCTTGAAATCACCGAAGAAGACCTTCCACAATCAGCACAAATTCAAGGTACTGAACCAGGTTCTTATAGCCCTACCATTCAAATTTTCAGTAACTCTAAAGACCCTGTTTTAAAAACAAATTACGGTGTAACAACAAGTGTAATTGGTTTTTGGGATGGAGGCGATTGCATTATTGAGATCAATGGCACATCTGGAAAATTTGTCAGAATGGAAGCTTCATCCATTTACAGGTCTACAAAAGGTAACTACACAAAACTTACAATTGGCTCTGCGAGAATTAAAAATATCATCAAACATAATGATCAAGGAAAATGGACTTGCAGTTTTTTATGGGTAACAACTAATCAAGGTTATGTTGTAAACCCATCAAATAGCAACTCTAAATATTCTTATTGGGATAACACCGCAGAGCTTTCCTTATCTTCTGATGGAATGTCTATTATAGTAAAATCAAAAAATCCATTATTGAAAGATAGCGAATATGAATTATTCTCATTTTCAAGAACAGAACCTGTAGAGGCAGAGATGATTGAAGAATAAAAACTTCTTTTAAAAAACATGTTGCTGACTCATCAACTGAGTCAGCTTCTTAACCAATAGTGCAAGTGTAAAAAGCCATAGACACCACTTGTGTCTATATTTTTAAGAACTCTATAGACTCCCTACCCCACGCACCAATGCATTTGCAAGGAAATTTGATAATTCTAGAAGCTGCAATTAAGTTGTCTTTATGAACATTATATCAAAACCTTCTTTCTCTTTTTTGTTTTTTATCAAGAATATAATAGGTTAACATGAACAGAGGAGTATTTATATACATTACCCAAAAATATTTATTGTCTTGAAAATCTGATGCAATAGTCATCATTGCAATGGACAAAACTCCTAATATTATTCGAATAATAAAGCGATCCTTCAAAAATAAAGACGTAACTAAAGCGACTACATAAAAAACATTTGCAAGTATAAAATCCTCTTCTGTTTTGATAATAAACAACCTACTAAATTCAATTCCACTAACCATAATACTCAAATGAAATAAGAATGCTAAAATTGCGACTACCAATAGAATAATAAAGTATTTCATAAATATTTGTTACAAGTCTAGATAGAATATTTTCTATTGAAAATCTCTATCGCAAATGTTAAGCCGTAGGTGTCAATTGTATCCAAAAATGGAAGAATTCTCAGGTCTTCAAAAATAAAAAACATAAGGTGTATCATACAGTAATATATCTTAATCTGACCTTTAAATACCGTTATTCTTAAAGATGTTTTTTATCTTTGGCCATGAAAAATACAAAAAAGACATTTATCGAAAAAGATAGTCCGAGGTCTTTGAAAAAGATGGAACTAAAAAGATTACATAAAAAATTAAAAATGGATCTTAAGTTTGACCCCGACAATAGAAAATTAAAAAAGGAATATGAAAGGGTGAATAATCTTTTAAAGCCTAAAGCGAAGAGAAAAGATATACCAAAAAAATAAAGTGACTGTAGTAAGTGAAAACTTGACTTACTCACATTACAAGATTGAGGAGTTTACACAGTTAGTGGTACACTCCTTTTTTTTATAATAAATCAAAGACTCACTATCCAATTAGTGGACCTACCCCAACTGGCGCAAGTGTTAAGCCGGAGGCATCACTTGTGTCTACAAATCGGAAAAGTCTCCAGACTTCCGATTCAACAATAAAAATGTTTGTTTTCTTGAGCTGTCACAATTGGTTTCATATTTAGAATGTTTTTGAAAATGATTTTTATTGGTACACAAAAATAGGATTGAAATATTTATTTAGGTTTCTATTTTTTTGTCTATCGGAAGTCTGGAGACTTCTTCAATTGTAAGACACAAGTGACGTCTTCGACTTAACACTTGCGCCAGTAAAAATACACTCCTTTTTTTTATTACAAATCAAAAAAGCACATAGCATTTCTACTATGTGCTTCAATATGAATTATAAGTCTTTATTTACGAATAAACTTCTTTGTGATGACCTGATCTTTCACTTCAATTCTGATTAAATGTAAACCAGATGAAAAACCTTGGGTATCCAATTTCAGTTGTTTATTTGAAACATTAAACTGATGTCTTTCTGATGAAATAATTTTACCATTAAGATCGAAAACCATGATCATGGCCTCTAATGCATTTTGAGCATTTAAATCGATCGTCAATTGTTGTGTTACTTCTGTAGGATAGACATTCACTTGTAATTCTTCTTCAAGGTCAAATCCCAACCGAGTTGCACTTTGCTCAGGATTGGAGTTGTACCAAACACCATCTTTGTACCATCCCTCATTGGTTCTGGATAAATCTGCTGTTTGTGCTCCGCTACCGTTATGGAAAAGTAAATTGGAAGAAGTGGCACCTTCAATCGTGAACTTATACCAACCGTTTCCTTCATCTATCATATTCTCTCCAGGCCATGCTGAAGATGCCCCGTTGGAAGCACTCCAATAGTGAATTTTTGTGCTATTTCCCCATGAACTTTTGAAGTGTACTGTCAAACCTGTTGGATCGATTGGCTTTTGGTCGTACCACTGTCCATCTCTGTACCAACCTGTTGCGTTTCTTGTCAAATCAGGAGATTGATAACCTGCATTATTATGGAATAATAGTTTGATGGAGGCTACGCTTGATGGGAACTCGAAAGACCACCATCCATCTGCTTCTTCTGTCATCGTTACACCCGGCCAAGTTGTACTTGTGATGCTTCCTGCTGGCACCGCACTCCAATAGTGAATCAAAGGATTATTTACACCTTGGAAGTAGACTGTAAAACCGCCTGTTGCTTCAGTTACTTCATACGTTGTGGATTGAGTTGCTGATGTATTTCCAGATGCATCTACGGCAAAGGCTGAAACTACGTGAGTCCCTACGGTGTTTAATGTAACCGATACGCTACCTACTCCTGAAGGAGATGATGTGGTAGGTGTAGTACCATCTACAGTATAATAAATTGTTGGAGCAACTCCTGAGTTATCAGAAGCAGTAAGGGTTACGGTACCTGATCCACTGAATGTTGAGGAGGGCGTCATTCCCAATGTTGGATCTGTCTCATCCACTCCTGTATTGATTTCTACCCATTGTCCATTCTCATAGCCTTTACCTTCATTGCCACAAGTGCTCATATCACCTGTTTGACCACCTCCACTGTTAGAGAATATAACATTGGCACAAGTACCGCCTGTGACTTCATATTTCATCCATCCGCTTCCGATTTCTGGAGCAGAAACCATGGCAACTCCTGGCCATGCCACTGGATTTTCTTCTACCACAGTACCATTTTGAGCCACTTCCCAATAATACACATGAGAATATCCTTTTGCATAAATCGTAAATGACTGTACAGGATTGAATGTGTAAGTCGCTGTTTTTACTAAAGAAGCACCTTCTCCATTGTATGCGATTGCTTTTAAAGTCACCGTTTCTCCTTCTACTCCTTGAACAGGAATACTGCTTGTATAAGGTGTTGAGGCTTGAGTTGGCTCCGTTCCATCCAATGTATAATAAAGAACACCATCATGCGTGGCACTTAGCGACACATTTACACTTCCACTTGAGAAATTACCTCCATTTGGAGAAATCATCACTTCAGGCTTTTGAGGACCTGGGCAATTTCCAGGACAAGTATCTGTCCATTGACCGTCTTTGTACCAACCTGTTCTTTCTCTTGAAAGGTCATCTGATTGTGCTCCACCGTTGTCATTAAATACAATTCCTGTACTTAAAGCTGTCACTGATGCTTCATACCAACCATTGCCGATATCTGTCATTTGAACACCCGGCCAAACTGTATCGTCAGAAACACCAACTGGCTCTGCATCATAGTGATGCATATTGGCAGAACCCCAATCCGATGGCTTGTAGAAGTAAACTGTTATTGGGTCAATTTGACCAATAGAATAAGACTTTGTTGCTGACCCTGTACGTCCTTCAGCATTGACGCCTACCGCTTTTACAGTTGCTGATTCAGTTAGGGTGAAAGGTCCAACATAAGCCGTCCAATTCATATAATCTGCTGGATCTGCATTCTCATCCAAAGTGTAGTAAATACTAGGATTTGGATCGTCAGCATCTACTGCTGAGATAGAAACTGTAATGCTGTTTTCGTCATATCTTGTATCAGGAGAGATCGTTAGCACTGGTCTAGAAACGAAAGTATAGTTTTTACTGTATAATAAAACAATGCCTTCGCTGTCTGCATTAAATGAAACCTGACCACCTGCTACTACCTGCATAGCTCCTGTGTAATGATCTACAATCGTATCGCCTTCTTCATAATATTCAGAAACATTGAAAGTCACATTACCTTGAGCACCCACAGCTACAATAACACGGTCTGCAATTTCCATTTCTTGATTGTTATAATCACGAACAAAAGTATACGGTGCATCTCCAATTTTTTGGTGAGAACCTGCTCCCACTGCTGGGTGATCTCTACGGAAAGTACCCAACTTCTTCCACACTTCATGTTGGCTTGTATTGAAGTTGCCCCAGTTCATATCAGAACGCGTATTTTGCTCTGCGTCACTCCAGTTTCCTTCTGGACGACCTGTTTCATCTCCATAGAAAATTTGAATACCACCTGGTAA
Source organism: Flammeovirga aprica JL-4 (assembly GCF_012844305.1). Taxonomy (GTDB): domain Bacteria; phylum Bacteroidota; class Bacteroidia; order Cytophagales; family Flammeovirgaceae; genus Flammeovirga; species Flammeovirga aprica. Next base: position 7,541 of record NZ_JABANE010000073.1, on the reverse strand, counting down.
TAATAAGAAACCTGGCGCGGCAGACTGTAAGCTATTTCTGTCAAACAATGGCACTACATCATGAGATGATAAGTAACTTAATGAGTTCCAAGTTGGGTCGTCATTGATTGTTGCATATTCAGAATACAGTGATTCCAATGAAGAAGCATCACGTGATGAAACTCTCGCATCATTTTTCAGGTTGAAGTTGATCACAGAGTTGAATTGACCGTCTGTATGGTATTCCGATTTGTTTTTACCGTGACCCCATACTTCAGCCGTCATCCAGAACTCTAAATCATCCATTTTCTTTTCAGGATTTTCCGCTTTCCAATCTTTTAAAGCTTGAATGGCATATTGCTTCAATCTAGACCAACGGTCCATTTCAACGTGCTTGGCTGTATCAATTCTGAATCCATCAATACCGTATTTTCTCACCCAATCTGTCAACCAGAAAATCATATAGTTGGAAACTACTCTCGGCAGGCCAGTTGCATTAAAGAAAGCATCTAATTCCGCTTTTTTCTGATCTAATTTTCCTTCTTGTGTCCACTTTGTCACTAAAATTGGTGGAATACCCACTTCTCCTGCATCTTCTGTTTTCAAGTCTGGTAAGAAACCAACACAGTTATCAATTCCACCTCCTGAAGAACAACCATCATAACCGTCAATATCTGGGTGACGCATCCAATCAGGACCCCAATAGTTTGAAATCCAAGTTCCTCCGCTATTGTAGTCTACAAATTTCTCGTGGTAAGAATGCCATGATTCTCCACCTGCAGGTTGCCAAGATCTCCAAGCCGGATCCACAGAACCGTAGTTGTATTGTTCCATATCTTGCATGGTCACGTAACCTGTATGATTCATCACCACATCCACAACAACACGGATTCCTCTGCTGTGTGCTTCGTCTACAAACTCTTGGAAATCTGCTTCTGTACCCATGTTCTGATCAATTTCAGTCCAGTCCATGGCATAGTAACCGTGGTAACCGTAGTGACGGAATGAACCATCAGAACTACCGCCAACCCATCCGTGCATTTGCTCTACTGGAGAAGTAATCCAGATGGCATTGACACCGATAGACTCAAAATAACCTTCACGCAATTTGGCTGTCATACCCTTCAAATCTCCACCATGGAATTCACCCGCTGAAGAATCATCCGTATAGTTTTGGCCATTACCGTTTTTACCTCTGTTATAAGAATTATTATTCGATGCATCTCCATCATAGAAACGGTCAGTCATTGTAAAGTAGACCGTTGCGTTATCCCAAGTAAATTTCGATTTCTTTGCTGGAATTGGAGTAATTGTATCATCATCATTCAAAGTATAGGTAGCAGAAACTTCCGGTGATAAAGTACCATTCAATACAGCAATTGCTTTCACAGTTGTAGTAGCTGTAATAGTCAAGGCTCCTTGATAAACTGCTGAAGAAGTAGAAGGCGTAGCACCGTCTAATGTATAGTAAAGTGTTGCATTTGGTGTGCCTGAAAGTGTTACTGCTATTTGATTATCAAAATTGGTAGACTGAGGTGAAATACTTGCAGTCACTTCCACAGGATCAACCACATCTGGACAATCCACTGTACAAGTCGATGAAACTGTACCTTGATCGTACCATCCTGTACCTGAAATTGTAATATCATCATCTTGATTTCCATTGAAATCATGGAAGACATAACTAGCTTCTTGAACACCAGGTAACGTGACTTTGTACCAGTCTTGTGTATCCGCTACTTTTTCCATGACAACACCCGGCCATTCTGTATCAGCACTCACACCTGCTGGCACTGCATTCCAATGGTGTGCATAAAGTGTTCCCCAGCCTGCAGGTTTTCTAACGTAAACCTCCATTTCTGGCAAAGGCTCACCTATATAATATTTTTGCTCAGCAAAACCTGTTTTTCCACCACTATCCACAGCAATTGCTTTTACAGTAGCTGTTGAAGATAAAGTGAAAGCACCAGTAAATTGAGTAGAAGAAGTAGTAGGTGTTGTTCCATCTGTTGTATAATAAATTGGCAGATTAATATCCTGATCATCCACTGCTGAAAGCGTTACTTGTACAGGAGTGTCTGATTGTAAAATGGAAGGATCGATGTTTACTAATGGTGCTTCATTCACACCCTCACCTTTATCCCAGATAGAATAATTCAATCCATCAGCTTGCAATACCCATCCGTTTCCACCTGGAGACCAAGAAGTATTACCAATACGCACCGCCACTTTATTATCAATAATCGCCGCATACCCGTTTCCATCCGATTGTTGGATGCTCACCGTACTGTTGTTGTAAATGCCATTGGCTTTACGCAATGCCACCATCTTCGCAATCTCATCATAAATTCCATAATCAAATAAATGAGAGTAGAAAACCATTGGTGAACCTGCATGCGTTAGGATATACGCATACCCTTGAAGAATTTGAGAGTTGGAACTTGGATCATTCGGGAAAGCCGAACCTGGGTGATCCCCTTGGCGAACTGGTTCTGTATCATGATTCTCAAGGAAAGTCACTGAGTTTTGAGGCCAAACCCCTGCCACACCTGGCATCTTACCACCATTGTTCAATGCACCATAATTGCCATTTACAGCCTCATGTAATGCAAATTTCAAAGGAAAATCAAAAGCCGTAGAAGTACCTTGTGTTCCATCCATCCAATTGATGATTGCTTGCGTATCGCCTGTCCAGTTTTCACCAATAGAAATATAAGGATTAGTAGCGTTATTGTATTCCGCAAAGAATCCTGCACCAAATCCATGAACAAAATCGTATCTCCAACCTGCATAACCAATGTCGGATCTCAGCCAGTTCATCCAATCTTTGATGGCTTGTCTGGTCTCGAAATCATTGTGGTTGATGTCTCTAGCTGCACTATAAGGCGTACCTGTATCAAAGTCACCACAACCCTGACCTGGAAATTGCTGATTCACCTCATCATCAGAAGTAATTGCATTACAGCCTAATGTAGGTTCACAGAAATCTGCCCAATCTGTACAACCAACTCTGTGGTTGATCACAATATCAGCAATAGATACGATGCCTTTACTGTTGAGGTGAGCAATTAAATCAATTAGTTCTTGTTGAGTACCATAGTTGGAATTAAGGTCATACCATTTACGTGGTAAATAACCTGCTCTATCCGCCGCATCAGAAGAAGGAGGCAACCATACCCCATCAATTTCTGCTGCTTGAATAGCGTTTACTTTGTTGTTTAAGTTGATCCACCAATCCTTAGAACTAGCATCAGCGGATTCCCAGTGGAAGCCTTGAAGGTAAACTTCTTTACCATCGGCCTGTTGGGAGTAGAGACTCGACATAGGTATGACAAGGCAACCTATCAATAAGAGCCATTGAGAGAGCATTAGTTTCATAATCATTTCATACAAAAATTGTGTACAGTATTGTAATGACGCCGGTCAATCATTACACTCATTTTGTGCTAAAGTAGATAGCGTAGGCTTCTCAATCGCACCGTTGAATTATTTTAGGGTTTCAAGAATCAAAAGCACGTGCCATTATACAGATTGGCACTTGATAAAAACAGTGTTTAAAGGGTTTTTAGGGGCTTTATTATTTAGTAATGCAGAATAAAGGAGAGTTGTATTTTTTTGATTTTTGATGTTCCAACATTTGAATTTGATTGGTGTATAGTGACTTGGTGAAGAGGCATTTTTTTAATTGAGACGTTTTTTTGGGGAGAAATCTTACTAATGTTCTATTGATACATAAAGATAACCTACTATAGATAATATAGTATTGTGTGATAAGGATATGATTATTCCTGCTTGACCACCTATTTGACCACCTATTTGACCACCTATTTGACCACCTATTTGACCACCTATTTGACCACCTAAATTAAAATAAATGCAGCGTTAAGTCAACGGTATTTATGTTAAATATTTCTCTAAAAAATCATATAATGGTTTTGCTGATTCAGCTTCTAAATCCCAATGATCAGTCAAATAAGAACGATTTGATTCAGCACATTTTTTTCTATTTGTTCCTAAAACATCTTCATAAGAATACATTTTAGTTTTATTGATTGGAACATTAAGAGGTGGATTAAAATTATCTTTAACAGCTTCTAAACATATTTGAAAACTACTAAAACAATTCAATACATCTAATTTATCTTCAGGAATAAGTTTTTCTAGTAAAGTTTCTAAGTCACCCTCTTCATTATGATTGGGAAATAAGAAAATATCTTCATTTTCAATATGAGAAATATTTATTTTCTCTAGTTCGTTTTGAAGGAAGGTTAGACTAGCTTCTTTTCCTCCATTAGGTTTACTTGTATCATCTGCATCAAAAATGATAATAGACTTTCTATCATTGAAGCTATCTTCTTCTAAATCTTTTTTCTTCGAAGGTAGACTTGTTTTTCCTCCAACATTGATAAATGACACATGCTCTTTTTTATCAGGAAAATGATAAGCAACAAAGTCTTCTAAAAAACGGATATCTGCATCCCCTTCTAAATATATTACTAACTCCATCTTATCTTCCTCTTAATTCGTTACCTAGTTCAATTTGTTTTTGAATCTCCTCAAAAGAATAGCTTTGAGCCAAATGTCCTTTTTCAGGGTGAAAGAGGATTCTATTCAATGTTGTTTCTTTCTTCGTTTGCTTCAATTGTTCATTATCCTCTACACTATTAATAAAAGATTCAAGTATTTCGATATTATGTGTAGTAATAAACAATTGAACATTTAATTCATTTGCTACGTGTATTACATGTTTCCAAATTTTTTCAAGAACACTATAATGTAATCCATTTTCAATTTCATCAATTAGACAAATTCCATCTTTCGCATTGAGCATGGCAACCACCAAACCAAAAAGTTTTACAAAACCTTCACCCATGGTTTTCAATGGGGCGATTTCTTCCCAACCTTTTAATCCAATCCCAATTTCTTCACCTAAGATCTCAATATCTTCAACAAGAGGTTCAATTTCATTTAAAACAGCAACTAACTCTGATTTTTTTCTCTTTTGAACGACATCTTTAGTTCCTGACAGCAAATTCTGGTAAGTAGGACTTGAGGGAACATAATTTACAAGTAAGCCTTTCTGAGTATCATTAAACTGAAATTCAAAAGGTGTTTTTTGATTAAAATATGTTGTGTCGTTATGTTGCCTTACAGAAATAGAACTTTTTGATTGTCCTGAAAAACCTTTATCACCTTTTCTTAAAAGACTTTCTTTTTTGGTAGACTTCTCCACTAATAATTTGACTCCATCTATTTCTAAGTCAATATTTTCAAGACCGATTAAATGACCTCCATTAACATCACCATTATAGGCTTCAAGTCTAACTCCCCACGACTTTTCACCTTCAAGAGCAATTACATCTGCATATTTTTGAACATTCCCTTTTGGAAATAAAAATTTCAAATCTTCTCCTTTGCGTACCCAAGACTGTCTAATTTCAAAAATTTCGATGATTGATCTAGGGTCGCCTTGTTTCGCTATTAAATACATAGCATCCAATAGCGAACTTTTCCCACTATTATTTTTCCCTACAATAAAGTTGATCTTCTTTAATCCTTCTACCGTAAGGGATTGTATACCTTTAAAGTCTTTTATTTCTAGTGTATCGAATGTCATTCTATTTGTTTTTTCTTTGAAAGTCAAATAATCTTGATTTTATAATCTGTCTTAGATTATTTATAAATCAGTTTGTTTTGCTGTTTGAATGATAAAATCAACAAACTCTTTTAGCAATTTAGTAAAAGAGACTATTCCAATTGTCGATAAAAAAATAATAAAGATAAAAAGAAGTGATTTCAAACTAAATTCAAAACTAGTGCTTAGAAAAGCAAGTTCCAAAGAGACAGTATGTTTATAAAAAAACATTGGGCTCACAAGTGCATCAATGATTATTAGGATAACAACAGATACAAATAAGTACAAAGTATTCTTAAAATTGTTTGTTAATTCATGAAGTAAAGTTTTTGATCTATCTTTTTCAGATGTTAATCTATATAGTTTTATAGAAAATTTAGAGCTTCCAATGATTGTTAGTGCTGTGATACAAAAACCTATAGTAATAGATAAAAAAGTAAGAATATAATTATACAATGGATCATTTTTGACTTCAGGTCTATTTGAACCAATAATTGTTACTATTAGAATAATTATTATGTATTTAATTTTACTCATTCTTTTCCTTCAATTCCTCTATTTCATTATATAATTTATCAAAAACACTTTGAATACTAAAATTCCCATGCTGATCAACTCTAGCTTTAAAGGACAGCTTTTTCATAAAAATTGATTCCTTAAAAATTAATTCTCTATTTTCACTATCTCTACCTTGAATAATTAAGTTTTTAATACTAACCTTATTGTCAAGTATATTTTTAATCCAATCAAAAGGTATATTCTTTTTATTATCAAATTTTAATTCTAAAGTTGCTACAGTAGGTCCATACATTTCGTCAATTAACCTTTTTGATAAAGGTATTGACCCGGAAAATAGATTTGGAACAGCAGAAAACTTCACCTTTGTTAACTCATTTAAATTTTCAAGAAATTCATTCTCAGAAAAAACTTCTTTTATGTCAATCTTATTTGACATAAAGATAAGATCAAAAAAATTTCTCAGCTTATTTTTTTTAGACTTAGAGGTTGAATCAATCCAAAGAATTCCGTTCTCAAAATCTACAAGTGCAAAATGTTCATTTGGTTCCACTTGATTACCTTTTCTAGGATTCCTTTCTTTTTGAGAGTTTTCTGCATTTACAACAAAATTCGGCCTAGGATTGGTTTTTCCATCTAAGAAATAAAGGTTGAGATAATCTTTATTAAAATCTTTTACCTCAATCTGAAATATACTCTTTCCAGAGTTATCAGAATATTCTTTATGTTTAGAGGACACATAATTATCTGAAAATAGTGAATGATTTAATCTATTGCCATCTACATATATTAAATAACTATAAAAAGTAATATTTTTCATTATTTGTATATTGTTATTTTCTAGAAATCAACCTATTGAAAAGTAAATCTCTAAGCTCAATTAAAGTTTCAGTTTGTTTTTGTAACAGTTATGCTTTTACATTATTCGAATTTAACATACTATCAAAAAGAAATTGGATCTGTTCTTTTGCTTGTTTGGGGCTGTTTTTTTGCCATACTTCCCGTTTCCTACTTCTATTCTTTCGTTTAATCTATTTTTATAGACAGCTATGTTTAATATTATTTGCAGTCCACTGAAGCCTCTTACAAAATCCATCTCTTAGATAGTTGATTTTATTCAATTGGTCGTTTTGTGCTACCGGCATTAAACTTAGGTAAAAACCTACGGTTTAAATATAGGCAGATTTCAATAAATACTATAACATAATACAGATTAAAATCTTGTTTTTAAGAGAAAATGACAATAACGGGATAATAGTATTGTGCAAATGAATGTATGGTAAGTGAGGTAATTGATGCCTTTCGCAAGTCGGGAGACTTGTCCAATTGTCAGTTCCAAGTGACGAACTGTGTTTAAAAGCAAATTTATTTCATAATTCAACCAAATTTTATTTTGGTTTTGTTTTTTGTA
>NZ_JABANE010000072.1 GCF_012844305.1 Flammeovirga aprica JL-4 | reverse complement strand
AGCGGTCCATGGCCTCTGATTTACCATAACTTTTCATTTGTTGGGCATAGGCTAAGACTAAAGAAGGGTATTTTTCTGCGGAGATATTCGCTTTTATATACTCGACAGCTTTAGAAAAGTTTTTCTGTTTGTTTGGGGACCATCTTTTCATATCAAAAGAATTATTATAGATTGAACCCATTCTGAAACTGTGCATGATTCTTCCCATAGCTTGATCAAAATAATAATCTGGCATAGGATAAGAACGCATTCCTATCAATTCGATATTATCAATATGAACCATCGATAGAATTCTATTTTCATTACCAGCCTTAACGTCTTCCATAATTTCTTTGGCTAGGTCATCATACTCTTTTGCTTTCTCCCCATTTAACCTTTCAATGCCTTCTTTATTAATACTATTGTAAACAAGTGAGGTATAAGCAATAGTATTCTCCCCCAACGATTCAAAAACTTCTACTTCACTGCTCATTAAAATTTCACCCTCCGCAGAAAAGAGTCCTTTCCCTACTCCTTTACTAGCCTCCATCACTATACCTTCTGCAACTCTGAAATAGTGTTGTCTATAACCTGCAGGAGTTGCCTGAAAACATAAATAGAGTTTAGTGTAGGCTCTCATTTCTGTTTTTGTTGGTTTAAACTCTGTATTTGAACTAAAATCTTTTAACTCACTATTAAATCGTTTTGTGACTTCTTTGGTTCTATTCAGTTTCGCTTCTCCTTTAGTCCGTTGTTTATTTAAATCATCAATTTTCTGATCTGCCTTTTTACCAGCTGCCACATATTGAGCATCAATTTCCTTAATGGCTTTTTGCTGTGCTTTGATTTGGTTATCTGCTTTCTCTACCTGATTCTTATACTTTTTTTGTTTACCCGTTGAATTTGCATTGTCAAATTGACTTTGACGCTTTTCCTTTTTTATCTGTAGATTATCAAGTTTTTCTTGATTTGTTTTTCGTGTTGCATCACTATTTTTTTGTCTATTAAGTTCACTAGTTGTCACCTCATCTATTTGTTCACCTAAAGCAGCGTTTTTTGCTTCAAGAGCTGAAGCACTTTTAGGATTTTGACCAATCCACTTAAATAGAGATTTATTTTTATTGAATGCATCTTTCAAACCTTTTGCAAAGTCGTTTAAGGTTTTGAAATTATCACCATCATTACTCACACTGTAGTTGGGCATAGTTATTTGTAAATGAAGGTATTCACCTAGATCATTGTTATTAGTACTAGACATGATGTCTTCAAAATATAGATTACCCTCAAAGCCATTGGCGGTCGTAAGTTTAGCAAACTTTTTATCACTTAAGTCCAGCTGTTTATACTTTTCCAACTGCTCATTCGAATCGATTTTTAAATAGTCTTCAATATTATCCCAAGTTTCCAGTTTATCCACCAAATAATTTTCAGAGGTATTTAACTGATAACCAAAATCAATACCTGCTAAATCGTCTACACCTAACCCTACCTGTGCCACAAAGTTTGTATTGACTTTTCTTACATACCCCTTGGAAATCTCATCATATACCTCTCCTTTTTCTGACATTACATGTTTCCAGTATTCCTTATTGATGCCCATTTCATCTAGAGTATCATCCCATCCATTTTTATGCATATACTTGTACATGTTCAGTTCTAGAAAAGCCATAAAATGTTTGATAGAAGTATAGCGACCATTAATAGCTTCAAGCAAAGAAAGGGATCGTTGTAATCCTACACTGTATCCTGCATGGGCAATGCTCTTATTTCCCACACCCATTTCTTCTCCAATACTCCAATAGGAATCAATATTTAAACCTCTGGTATCGCCGGATACTGCAGATGCACCAAATTTACCATCAAAACCTAGATAAAAGAAGGCTGAAAGCTGTGCGGTGATTGCTATTGAGCCTGACACTTCAAAATTATAGGTCCTTGTGTTGTCATCAAAATCATCTGAAAATTTACTCAGTATATCTTTGAGAGCCTTATAAGTTAGGTTTTCCCCTAAAAAATTCTTTTCAAACTTCCCTTGTTCTTTCTTAACTTTTACACCTGTATTTGTGTTCCTGTTGTAACTATAAAACAAAGTGCCGTTTCTAGGTATATAATAATCAGGCAAATACAAAATATCTCCTTCCTGAAGCTCAAAGGTACCCATACCGTTTTCATATTCTCCATTTTCGTGTACCTCATACCAAAAGTTGGCAAGTTCTAGGTCATATTGATTTATTCCAAACCGATCTACGATACCATCTATTGTATCCCCATCAAAAACCATATAACCAAAGGCCCCATCATTATCATATTGAATAAGGTATCCCTGGGCTTGTTTATGTTGTGGTTTAAAAGTTTTGTTACTTTCTTTTTCTCTTTTAATAATATCTTCTTTACTATATTCGGCATTTTCCACGCGGATTTGATCTTTCCATTCTATTGGGGCTACTCTTGGAATATAAGGCAACAACTCTTCATAAAGTCGCATGTCATGTAAAATAGTTAACAACGGGGTGCCCAAAACAAGCAGGTGTGCATCCAATTGCTGGATAGAAGCTCTATTTTGATCCAGCTTTATTAATTCTGTTTCTATCTCATCCTGATAGTTATTTATAACACCGGTATCAAATAAAATAGTGCTTGAGATTGAACTTGATTTAACGTCTTCCTCGTCTAAATTCAGCTTTTTCAAAAGCACTTTTTTTGATACTAGATACTTTTGATAGTATTCATAAATAATTGACGCCATTTTCTCATACTCTAGTTCAAGAGGGTCTGCCTGCAAATTTGGCAGTGCTTTGGACCATCTCTTTCTATAATTAGGAATATGTTCAATAATGAAATCGTCTAACTCCTCCTTATAAATGGAAGAAAATGTAGTTTTCAATTTCTCAATAGAAGGAGGATGTCCATCTACTTTTTTCAGCATCTCCAAGATTTCCCCTTCTCTGGGTCCTAGAATAGTATAAAATGCACTTTGCAGTGATTTTTCAATTGGCTCAAAAAACATCAACTTATTATCCTTACGTAGCTGTTCCAAAACAATGTTATTCATTGTCAATAGCTCTCTAATCTTTACATTGATATATTCTAAAGTCTCTTCATTCCTAAACGTTTCTTCATAAATATTTTTGCAAATTTCATGATAATTAATCGGTAGAGGTTGTTTGCTTTTATAAGTTTTATAGTCCTGATCTAATTTCTGTCCTTTCTCAATCCCTAAGTAATCAGATATTTTGAATTGTTTGTTAAAACCATAAGTAGTATACCCTCCCTTTTCATTTCCATTAGGGGAGAAAAACGTTTTTTTTGTAAAACAGGCAGTAGCTCCACCATAATATTTTATGAACTGAACACCCTCAAATTCGGCATTGAGTTGCTTATAAAACGCCATCATACCACTATTCGGCAACCTTATTTCTTCAGCTACAAAAGGATTAGTTGTTCTTAGTGGGCCGATAACACATTTTCTTGGCACATTAGAATAGATCGCATTCGATTCCAAATAGTATAATGAAAAGAACAATTCATCATCCGTTGGATATATTTCAATTTTTATCTCTAACGGAGAAGCGTTGTTAGGATCTTTTTCTTCTTGATCAAATGTGTGCTCTTTAGAACTATAGCTAGCATAATTTTTCTTTTTTTCACTACTAGTTTGCTCCTTCTCTCTGTACAATCTTTCATACATAGTTTAATTGATTTTTTTAGTAAGAATAGTTTTGCCCGTTAGTTTTATAAATAGTTAGATATCTAAGTTTGTTTATCTAAAGTTATAAAAGCTTTATTTAATGCCCAAATGTACATTTTATTCGTGTAACAATAAAGAAAATTATAAATTTCATTATAATAAGTAATACTAACTGTGAAAAAAATGAGTGAAGGAAAAGTGTTTCATATTGTGGTTCGTGTGGACGTTGTAATGCAACATCACTACAATGGTATCCATCATTTTGGATATTATACAAAAATTAAAAGTAAATTATAGAGATGTTACATTGCAACACTTTAGGGGGCTACCTTAAACCACTTTAAGAGCCACAACACGATGCATCTTCTTCCTTCATCATTCTTAATTCTTCATCCTAAAAACATCTACATTAACTCTTACTGCCACTTACAACACCCACAAAACAAAACAGAAGAGTGACAAAACCTTTCCTTTAACTTATTAATTTTCAAATACTACCTTTCTCTTATAGTTTTGAAGTGTAATCAAAGCAACTGCGTTTATTGTTCCTTGAGAAAGAGAAACCGATCATCTAAATTTTTATTCTCTTTATCAAAAAAAATTGCAGGAGTATGAGTACAAAACACTTTTCATACTCTTCTCTGAACAATAATGCTTATTTCTTATTAGATTTTTTATTTTAATGAAACGCTCAAATTTTACGCTACTCTTAACTTTTGGAATATTGCTGTTCGGTTCATGTGACAATAACAGTACTGAAGATAACTGTACAGCTTCGGTTTGGTACCAAGACAGTGACAATGATGGACTCGGTAACCCCGATGTTACACAATCTGCTTGTGAACAACCGGAAGGGTATGTAAGCAACAGCAACGATACAGACGACACCGGAGGCAGTGGCAGTTCTAACTGTGATACTCCTGCGGAAGTGGCGCAATCCACTAATTCAGAAATTGAAGCGATGCGTCAGGCGATGCTTGCTTTTAGAAATTCGCTTTCTTCATCATTGTTATCAGAAGCTTCTACTTGCTTGGATAATGAACGTTTTTATACATGGCATAACACTCCAAATTCTAATGGTACGCAAAGAGATGGTATCATATACGGAGACCTTTCGGAAGAACAATTGGACCTGTTTAAAACGGTATTAAAGTTGTTTTTAAGCGATGGAGGCTACCAAAAAGTAGATGAAATTACAATGCTTGCAGAGGGACTTCTGGAAACTGAAAATCCTACTGCTTGGAGTCCAGATTATTATTCTATTGATCTTTTTGGTGATCCTGAAAACAGTGGTTCTTGGGGTTTTCAATTGGATGGACATCACTTAGCCATCAACTTTTTAGTGCATGGTGATAATGTGAGTATGGTCCCAGCATTTTTAGGTGGAGAGCCTGCAGTTTCTTCTTTTAATGGAACTGATTTTGATATTTTCAAAGACGAAAGAGACCTTGCTCTAACACTATATAGTGGTTTGACAAGTACAGAAATTGAAGATGCTGTATCTTCTGGAAGTCATGCTATGGAAGTAGGTCCGGCTAGTACACCTGGAGACGTTGACCCCTATAGAGGAGATTATGATTACTCTGGTTTTGCGGGTACAGGCGTAAAATATACTGATATGTCCACCGCCACTCAAGCCAACCTTATTTTGGTAATGAAAGAGTATGTTTACAATATGGAAACTACTTTTGCGGATGCATGGTGGACCGATATCATGAACAATATTGACGATACTTATTTTGTTTGGATTGATGAAGTGGATCAGCCCTCAACAACTTCGCCTTTTTATTATAGAATTTACAATCCCTATGTTTGGATTGAATATAATGCTGAAAATGCACTTGGCGGAGGGGGTGCTGACTATAATCACGTCCACACGATTACGAGGATTCCCAGTAATCCTACTACCACTAATGGTGGTGATTATGGTGTTTTTGCTCAGGTTATTAATAAAGGAGGTGTTAGCACCTTGTATGAGCATTATGCTATGGCCGACCATCACCAAATGAGTGAAATGCTTTTTGATTATGAGGTGGAATTACCGCATCATAATCATCACCACCACCATCATTCACATCACACACATGTTCATTAGAATGGGTAGATAAAAATATTTTTAGTAATGGTCATTAAACAATTTTTTCACCTATAACACAGGATTCGGATAAACTAAACTTTGCACAGGTCAGATGGAAATTTCTGGCTTGTGCTTTTTTATGGGATGGCTGTATCCTCTAAACTAAATTACTGCCAGCTTTATATATTCTACTTCCAAGCTTTCCTCTTCTTCATTTTTCCATTGATGAAAAACGAAGCAAAAAATCTAGGCTGTGAAGTCAAAAGCTAAATTCCATTCCCCTCGCCTAAATGATTTTAAACTCGCTAAAGCTCAAACAAAAAAATCATTTTTAACGGCTCATTCCATAAAATTCTTAACGCTTTTCCCTTCAAAGCCGGGGGGATACTACTAAACTAAAAGGGTAGAAATACTACTGATGCAGATGTTAAGAGTAAATATTATTCTTACTTTTAAGGTGAGGGGAAATGGTTCTTGTTGTGGTAAAGTGGACGTTGCAATGCAACGTCCCTATGACGGTATCCAACATAAAAGATATGCTACCAAAAATTGAGAGTAGACTGTTGGGACGTTATATTAAAACGTCCACTAAACCACCATAAAAACAATTTCAGGACCAGTTCAGGATCCGTTTTTTCTTCATTCTTAATCCTTCATTCTTCATTCTTCATAAAGAAAATACCTCATTACTTCACCGGTTTACTAATCACAGCCTTAAAAGGTGTAGCAGGAAGGTTTACACTATTGTATAAATTTGGCTCAAAGTAGTTTTCATACGCGTAATATAACTCACCTTCTTTATATGGAATTTCGATCTTATTTTTTCCTATCAGTTTTGCTTCAACTTCTTCATAATCATTTCCTATTTTATACAGAAAACCTTTTACGTTTTCACCTGAAGTCAACACTAACTTTTTAGCTACATTATCGAAAGTTAAAATCACTTTATCGCCCTTAAAACCGACACTTTTCAAAGTTGGTCCTTTGTCGATTACTTTCTTCTTACCATAAGTGTTTTTTAAAGCTAGTAACGACAACCTTCTACCTACTTCTTGTTTGTTACGAGGATGTATATCATAATCTTGTCCTACATCAAAAGCAGTGGCCATACCTGTATTTTCAAACTTCAAACATTCTTCTTGTGCCAAGCGGAAATTTCCCCATCTACCTAAATTTCTTTTGGCTCCTTTCCTGCCTTTAAAACCAGCTAGTTGTACAAAATAATAAGGCATTTCTGGATTTTGGAATACACTTCTCATCATTGTAATGTACTCCCCAAACATATCAATATATCTTTCAGGATGCCAAGCATTTGTTTCCCCTTGATACCAAATTGCACCTCTTACTTGAAAAGGGACTAACGGATGAACCATTGCATTATAGCTCATTGCTGTCATTACATTTTCTGGATAAAAAGGAGGCTTTCCTTCTGGATTTTCATCCCATTTGGCTTTTTTCTCATTATATGCCTTTAAGAAATTTCCAGTATATGTTTTTATGAATTCTGCTTGCTTCGATTTTTCACCTGTCTCTTTATCCATAAAAGCAGTAATACTTGCACCACCGTAAGAGATATCAATCAAACCAATAGCAACCCCTTTTAATTCTTTATGTAATTCCCTTCCAAAGAAATAACCAACGGCTGTTTTCATTTGAATGCTCTTTGGAGTACACACTTCCCACTTTACATTTTTAATTTCATCTTGGGGTTCATGTGTTCCTTTTAATGGAGAAACAAAGAAACGGATATTAGGGTAATCAGCATTTGCAATTTCTTCTTCTTTGTTATTGGAATCTCTTACAAACCAACGCATGTTCGATTGCCCTGCACAAAACCACACTTCACCCAGCATCACATTGTTCAAGATTACAACACCATCTCCTTCCACTTTAAGTTGGTAAGGACCACCATATTTCATTGCTGGTAAGACAGCCATCCATTTTCCATTTTCATCTACTTTGACTGTAGTAGTAGATTTTCCTAATGAAATAAATAATGTAGCAGATGGTTTTGCTTTACCCCAGACTTTAATTTCTTTTTCTGCCTGAAGTACCATATCATCTGTAAAAATTGAACTCAACTTCACTTGTGCCTGCAAAGACAAAAAGGGAAGGAAGAGTACTACTAAAAAGTATAATTTTTTCATCTCTTTAAAATTGTAATTTGTATTGTTTGAAAATGATTGTTTGTAAATAAAAAGTAGTCACCATCATAATATTCAATTCCAAGCTAGTTTTTTTAGAGTGAAGAATAAAAGACGCAGGTAGCACCTCTTCATTCTTCACTTTAATTTTTTATGCTACTTTGAGTCGCCTGACAACAAGAAGAATGCCTCAGCCCAGCTTGCATGATCTCCCCCATTATTACCATCTTCTTGCTCCACAATTAATGTCAATTCACTTTTTGTTGCCACATCAATCAATAACTGTTCAGGTACTTGTATTTTACTTTTGATAGGCCCACTATTATAAACCTCAAGACCGTCTACTAAAATACTCATACTCAATATACCATTGTGTGAATCATTGGCGCCTGGAGTGACCACAAAGGCTTTGTAGTTATCCTCAATTGGAAACTTGATTTTAGAATCTGAATGTACGCCCAAACCCCTGTCATATTGCGTACCTTTTATACTGATTTTCTCTCCTACAATAGATTGATTTTCCATTACTCTCCAATAAGAATCTGTGGATGAAGCCATGTCTTTTGTAATATAAATGCGTTCTCCTTTCAATAAAACAGAGGCAGGCGACTTCTTAGTAAGATGTGTTGCAGTGGGTACATTCACCTCTGCCTTTGCTTCTTTTTTTACATAATCATCCTTCACTTCCACGCTTTCATCTACTATAAAGAAAGGGTCCAGCCAATTGGCATGATCACCACCTTTTGAACCCAAATCACTCACCAAAAGTGTCAACGTTTTTGCTCCTTGCAAATCAATATCAAAAGGTTTTGGTTCTTGAGCATCAGACTTTATTTCTCCAGAATTATAAACTTCTTTGCCATCTAGCAAAACCCTCATTTGAAGATAACCATGATGTGATTCTGATGCGGCGGCTGTAGCATAAAAGTGTTTGTAACCTTCCTCAATTTTATAAGTGATTCTTGAAGGAGCATGCACTCCCAAACCTCTGTCAAAAGCTTTTCCTTGTAAAGTTAAAGGCTCTCCAGTAACATCTGAATTGTCATTTACTCTCCAATATGAATCCACTTCTGACGCATTTTTTGAGGTTAAATACATACGTTTTCCTTTAATTTCTTTGGCTTCCAATGCTTTTTCTCCTTCGGCTTTTACGTCCTCAATAGATTTCTTTTCCCATGAAGTATTGGAGAAAAGTACCTTTGTAATATCAGCGCCTGCTTTGGGAACTATCTGTACTTTGGTAGCTTTAGACCATTGTCCCAGAGGTTGATTATTATGTATATTCAAAACCTGATCAGCACTGATTTCCATCTGCTGCCAATCATTAGAAGCTGTTATTTCTAAGTTGTATTCAAAACGGTCATTTACTTTCAGAAGCAAACTTTGAGGTTGCGTACAATAGAATAAGAAATTGAAGTTAGCACCTTGAGGGGCAACATACCTTGGGTCAGAGAAACTTTCATTAGTTATTCCTCTTCGGTTGAAAGGCCTTAAGGCCATAATTCCACCTGCACCTTCCACCGGTGCTGTATTTGACCATAACTCACTTCCAAGATCGTTAGAAGGTTCATCCGTCGCTATTGCATTCCCTAACTCTGAAGGCACTTTCGCTTCGAAATCACCTGAGATAACAATATTCCCTTCATAATAAACATTGGCATAGGCAAAAACATAATCATCAACGTTCATTACAGGCAATGAAGCCACCCAGCTATTTCCTTCTCTCTTGACCTCCGTATCTCTCCAAACTCTTGTGTAGCTTACCGGATTTTTCAAAGCATAATACACCTTCACCTCTTTCACTTTATCAATGTTAGCAGGTGTGATTTTATAACTTGGAATTCCTTTAGCATCCAATGTGATTCCAGAAACTGGACGTTGTGGCCAAAAGTGTTTTGTACCAATGACATGTTTTTCCAACCATACTTTCGCATCATCACCTAACTTCTCCGTATTATGATGTCCTCGAGCTTGCAAAGCAAAATCCCAAGGTACATTTTTAGAGAAAGATTTAAAGATATGCTCACTTCTTTCATGTCCGCCATGATGATCATTTGTACCGCTCAACCATAATGCTGGCACTTTTATATAAGGAGCGTAAGACTGAGGTGCAATACATGATAAATATAATTTTTCACCTGGATCCTGAGCAGACTCTTTATAAGGCTTATTGTATAACCAAACTTGCTTACTTCTCCAGTATTCCAGATAACCAATACCAAAATACGCTACGAAAGCTTTGATCCTCTTGTCCATACCCAAGTTCCACATCAGTGTACCGCCGTAAGAGTAACCTTTTGCTCCCACTTTTTTAGTATCAACCTCTTTTTGCTTCATCAAATAACTCAATGCTCTGCGTTGCAACACATACCATAAGTAATCATCCGTTTGCTTAGGGTCTGTGACATATGAACCATCAGGTAGTTTATTTTTGATTCTATAGCCTTCCTTCTTATCAATATTTCCATACTTCAAGGACTCAGGATATTTTGTATAATGAGGTCTTTCTCCTGTTTTACCACAGTAATCATGTGCCAGAACTGCCCAACCGTCCTTTACATACTTCATATCAATATTGGGTTTGGACATCCATCCATGAACATCCAAAAGTGCAGGTGCATTTTTTACTCCTTCCTTTACGGCATATTTACAATACACTCTCACCTCCTCCCCGTTTACATAAGCAGAGATATAAGAATCTTTGTAATAAATGCCTTCTATTACTTCTTCCTTTATGATTTCCTCTTTGAAATCTCCTTTATCAGGATCGAAATCCTTCCACAGCTCCACGGGCGTCAACTGTGCATAACCGTTACTCCCTATCATCAGGAGCAATACAGTCATTATATTTAAAAAATATTTCATTTCGATGGTATTATTAATTTACAATATCTTGAAATTTCACTTCCGATGAAAGTGTCATTCCATTTTCGTCAGTAATGAATAAATAAGCGGCTGTCGCATTTTTTGAAATTTCACCACTTACTTTTTTCCCATTTACATTAGCAGTCGCCGATTTCCATTTTCTTTCCTCCCATTTTCCACTGTCTTCTGTATAGAAAACTGTTGCTTTTACAGGTTTCGTACTCTTCACAATTGCTGAAATAGTACCTTTACCCAGATTCATAACTGTTTTCTGAACGCTCATAATCGGCTTATTATTGATCACGGCATCCGCAAAAAAATACGATTCTTTCACTTTCCATGCTGGAGGGTGACCATGCCCTAATTGATCTTCAATATATAAGTAAGAATCAGACTTAGGAGCTTTGTATGATGCTACACTCCCAGGAATTGGGAAGTGATGATCATTCGATCCATTAATAAAAAGCATTGGCATATTGGCCAAGGGTAAATACTTCTGACCTTCAAAATTATTCAATAAGTTATCTCTATAGGCTTGGTTTCCATTCTTAAAATGTTGTCCCATTGCACCATCCGTACCGTTCAAAAAGCCACATCCGTAAATTGGAATTGCGAAGCAAAATCTTTGGTCTACACCTGCCACAGTACTTGTGAGCATACCACCCCAACTTACGCCTGTCACGCCTACCTGATCTTTATTAACATCTTCCAGACTTCTGACAAATGAGTTGGCAAGAATCACCTGAGCTACCGCATGATAATACCACTGTTCTTTTAGTGGTTTATCATTGTCATGAAAAACGCCATACCTTGAAGGCCCTGATCCTTCAAAACCTTTTCTATCTTTATGATGCTCTGACGGTAAATGTCCTTCTAAATCCATAGAAAGTGCCACGTATCCTTTTTCGTTCCAAATTCTCACCCATTTTGCAATAGCCGTACCACCACCACCGTGTACTAATACTACGGCAGGATATCCATCCTTAGGCTTCTCTGATTTTGGATAACCATAATAAGCATATACTTTAGTAGGTTTTCCATTATAGTCAACACTACTATAGAAAATACTTTTCAATCCTGCCTCTTGCTTCAAATTGGTCTCTTCAACTTTCGGTGCTTGTTCTAAAAAATCCAAATCCCAAATTGAAGCATCATTTTGACTAAATGCAACAAATGGTATGAGTATAAAAAATGTGATTAACCTTTTCATATCTAAAAAAATCCTATTCCAATTATAACTATTAAGTACTAGGACAGAAGAAAAGGGATGATTTTAGGTTAATATTTTTCATCCTAATCGAGGCAGATTTGCAGAGCATAGCCTTAGTTACGCGATAAAAATCTAACGAAGAGTAGGATAAAAAAGATAAGATAAAATGTCCGTTTACTTTTGTCCTGGTACTTACCTTTTAAGTGTACACAAGTATCTTATTATTTTCTTTAATGAGATGCTATTTAGGTTTCTTTTCTTTGTTCAATTCTATCAAAGAAGGAAAATGAGGTATGAGTTAAGAGGGAAGAGTTAAGAGAAATGGTTCTTGTTGTGGTCAATTAAGTGGTTTTTATGATGGTTTTTTAGCCACATGGTACAGGTTCTTAATTCTTCCCTCTTAACTCTTAACTCTTAACTCTTAACTCAAACTATTTCAATGAGGTACTTGCTTCTTCTGCTAACGTCACTTCAACTGCAAATCCGATTTGATTGTCTTTATTTTTTGGTAAAGTGATCAAAAGTCCTTCTGCTGTTTGTTTCCACTTTAGCTTTTTAGCATAACCTAAAAGACTAACTTCTTCGATTTTCTCTCCTTTAAAGCTTTTGATTAAGGCTGTCTTTCCTCTCTCCATAGCAATTGCATATACCTTATTTTCTTTAGCAGTAAACCAGAAATCAGTAGTCGCAAATTGCTCCTTAAAGCCATACCCTTTTTCAGTTGGAGCATCTTCACTTTCCTGATTGATTTTCCATTTATGAGTGCCGTATATCGCTTTGCCATTTACAGAAGTCCACTTCCCTAAAGCCTTCAAGTTTTCTACATTTTGTGCAGGGATAGAACCATCTCCTTTCGGGCCAATGTTCAACATATAATTTCCTCCCCTTGAAGCAATTGCTGTCAGCCAGTAAATCAATTCGTAAGGGGACTTCCAATCGTTATCGTATTCCTTATAACCCCATGAGTGATTAAAAGTACCTACTGTTTCCCATGGTTTCCCTTCCATTTCTTCTACTGAAGGGATCTTGTTATCACCAGGGATTTTATAATCTCCTAATCCATGCCCTACTCTATCCGTCACAATCACATTTGGATTGATATCATACACCGCTTTATAGAATTGGAAACTTTGATATTTTGTAAGGAAATGTGCGAAATCATACCACATAAACTTGATATTCGGGAACCTTGTCAGCAATTCTCTTACTTGTGGGAAAGCTTTGTTATACAAGTAATCATCAAAAGTATTTGGTGATGGATCCCAAAGGTTGGCACCCATTGTTCTTCTTTTTTCTCCTTTGAAATCTGCCGGTTCTGGCCAAACTTCACCTGTATAATCCAAATAATTTTTGATGTTACAGTCGTTGGCATCATTCCAATCAATATTATGAGAGTAGTATACCCCAAAGTCGATTTCATGTCTTTGGCAAGCGTCGTATAACTCTTGGATAATATCTCTTTTGAAAGGTGTGGAAGCGATATCAAAAGTACTGTGCTTTGAATCGAAAAGTGCGAAACCATCATGGTGTTTTGAAGTAATCACCAAGTATTTCATTCCAGCATTTTTCAACAATAATACATACTCATCTGCATCAAATTTTACGGGATTAAATTGATCGACTAATTGAGAATATTCTTCTCTTGAGATTCTTGCTCTCGCTTGAATCCATTCTGCCACTCCTGGATCAGGACTTTTGATATCATCAATTTTCTGTCCCTTGTACATTCCGCCAAGGATAGAATACAATCCCCAATGGATAAACATTCCAAATTTGTCTTCATTGAAATGTGCTATAGCCTCCTTTTTAGATTGATTCATCTGCTCCCAGGTTTGGGCTTGCGTTTGGAATACTGCTAAAAATGCTAGTAGTGTAAATAATTTCTTTTTCATTATGTATCAATATTTTGAAAATGGTTTTTATAGTGGTTCGGTGGGCAGTCACATAGGACTGCTATTAACCGTGATTCTACAATCAGTAGCAGAAATTTTGGACTGCAATGATTTTATGATCAGCGGGCAGTCACATAGGACTGCCCCTACAGGGATGATACCAATGTTACTTCTATTGCGTAACCGATTTGACTGTCTTTATTTTTAGGCAATACAATGGATAAACCTTCTGCTGTTTGTTTCCATTTTAGCTTTTTGGAATGCCCTAATAATTTCACCTCTTTGATTTCTTCTCCTGCAAAACTTTTAATCAAAGCCTCTTTTCCTCTTTCGAGGGCAATTGCATAGACTTTATTTCCTTTGGTTGTGAACCAGAAGTCAGATGTCGTGAAATTAGAAGTAAAACCGTGAGTGGCTCTATGTCCTGTCCCCAACATTTTCTGAGTATCTTCTCCTTCTCTACTCACTTTCCATTGTTTTGTACCATAAATCGCTTTGCCATTTACACTCATCCACTTTCCAATTTCTTTTAGGTTTTTGACACTTTCCTCAGGAATAGAACCATCTCCTTTTGGACCAATGTTCAACATATAATTTCCTCCTCTGCTTGCAATTGCTGTGATCCAGTAAATCAATTCATAAGGAGATTTAAAATCTTTGTCGTATTCTTTATAACCCCATGAGTTATTGAAAGTCCCTACTGTTTCCCAGTGCTTTCCACCCATGTCTTCAGGGTTTGGAATCTTATTATCTCCGGGTATATTGAAGTCGCCTAAATCATGCCCTACTCTATCCGTCACAATCACATTTGGATTTAACTTATACACCAATTGATAAAACTTGAAACTCTGGTCTTTTGACAAAAAGTGAGCAAAATCGTACCACATAAATTTCATATTTGGGAACATCTCCAACAGCTCTTTCACTTGAGGATAAGCCTTATTGACTAGATATTCATCAAAAGTATTGGGGCTAGGATCCCAAAGGTTGGCTCCCATTGGTCTTCTTTTCTTTCCTTTAAAATCAGCAGGTTCAGGCCAAACTTCACCGGTCACATCACAGTAGGTTTTGATATTACAATCATGTGCATCATTCCAATCAATATTATGAGAATAGTACACCCCAAAATCAACACCTTGACGCTGGCAAGCCTCATACAATTCCTTTACTAAGTTCCTTTTACTTGGTGTAGATCCCATATCAAAATCACTGACTTTTGAGTCCCAAAGTGCAAAGCCATCATGATGTTTAGAGGTAATTACCACATATTTCATCCCTGCCTCTTTAATTAAAGCAACGTATTCATTTGCGTTAAACTTTACGGGATCAAACTGCTTCATTAATTGTTGGTATTCTACTCTAGGTATTCTCGCTCTTGCCTGAACCCAGCAAGCATCATTGGGTTCAGGGCTAACGATATCGTCTATCTTTTGTCCTTTATACATTCCTCCCCATAAGGAGTAAATCCCCCAATGTATAAATAGTCCAAACTTATCTTCATTAAAATGCTTTATTGCTTCTTTCTTGGTGCTGTTCATCTGCTCCCAAGTCTGCGCCTGCACACTAGACACAATACAGATCAATAACAGAAATATAATTTCTCGTTTAATACATTTCATACTACTATTCTCTCTTTAAAAAATTGATTGATAATTTTCCTTTATCGTAGAAGGCAATTATCATTTTAGTCACACTAAGATGCCTATCTTAAAAAAGAGAAGATGTTCTTTAGCTTTCAAAGTGTTGTTCTTATCTTCTCTTATAGCTTTATAGCGTTCGATTACAATTGTTTCAGGTGTTTTGATAAATTGATATCTTGTTTTCTGTTTTGAGATTTTTTAATACTGTATAAGCGTTTACTTAGCTGTTTTTTTGTGATATTTATTGTAAGACATTGTAAACTAAATTTACGGATAATTATATTGTTTAGAAATCAGGAGATTTCTGATGATCTATAAGATACAAATGACACTTACGCTTAACATTCGCGCCAGTGGACTTTCTACTCAATTCGTTTGGTAGTGCTTCCCCGGCCTTGAAGGGAAAAACGTTAAGAATTTCATGTATTGAGCCGTTAAAAATGATTTTCTTGTTTGAGCAGAGCGAGTTTAAAATCATTTAGGTGAGAGGAATGGAATTTAGCTTTTGACTTCTAAGCCTAGATTTTTTGCTTCGTTTTTCATCAATGGAAAAATGAAGAAGAAAGATGCTTGAAAGTAGATCCTCAAAAGCTTGTAGAAATATAGATTGAAAGTTGACGGTACTTTAGTCAATGCAGTAACTATTAGAACAGAAGGAAACTATTTAAATCATGAATAAACTTATCTTCCTATACTCACTCATCCTTCTATCATTTCTTCAAAGCACAAGCTATGGAACCCCTCAATTTCCAGATTATTTAATCTATCAAGAAGATACATTTGCTATACATTGCAATCCATTAGAAAGTTATTTTGAAGGAAAAGAAAGACCTGAATTTGAGTTTTTATCCACAGCATGCTGGAGAGGTTATATTGCTTTTTGGGAGATAATTGATGACAAATTGTATCTTATCAAACTGGAAAATGAACTTGGTGATCAATTAGACTTATCTTTTTTTCCTGATTGGAGTTATAATGATATAATTCATGCAGATTGGGTAAGCTATTCCATATTGGCTCCTTATGGTAAAAAATTGAATTATGATTACAACAGTTATTCAACGGTCTGTGAGTACGAAAAGGAATTTTTCTTTAAAGAAGGGGTAGTGTTGGAGGTAAAAGACTATGATAATTCGAAATCAAAAAGAAGTAAATACACTACTCAGCTTAAATTATTGTATCAATTCTTTGATGAAAATATAGATTACAACAATATTAATTTGGCTGTATTTGATTCAGTTTCCAAAATAAAGATTTATGTAAGGGTCACTGATGTTTCAGAGGAGGGAAAGGTCAAAGAAGTGGAAATTCTTCGAGGGGCTGATTCACTCATCAACCTTGAAGCCATAAGAGTACTTAAATCGATTCCTGAGTGGGATGTGATCTATCAAAGAGGAAAGGCCATTCCTCCAAATTATGTTTATCCTATTCTTTTCAAGAAGCAATAGGATAAACATCATCAACTAACCTACTCCTTCACCAGTGTATACATTTCACTTGCCGCCAATAAATAAGCCCCAACACCAAAATCAGCTGTTGAATTTTCATCCACTTGCTGTCCTGGTATAGCACGCTCTCCGATGGGTTGGATATATCCCACTTTCCCGTTTTCGTTGAGTGCAACAGTTGTCAAATATTGCCATGACTTAGAGATTACGGGTGTATATTCTTTCTCATCGAGCAGACCATTATTAATTCCCCATAAAAAACCGTAAGTAAAAAATGCGGTGCCACTTGTTTCAGGGCCTGGGGCATGATTAGGGTCTAAAATACTTCGTGTCCAGTAACCGTCCTCTTGTTGTGCCATCTTTAAAGTAACGGCCATTTTCTGATAAATCATTTCAAAATAAGCCTTGTGTTCCCAATCTGCAGGTACATCTTGAAGCACTTTTGCTAAACCGGCAAAAACCCAACCGTCACCTCTAGCCCAAAAGTCTTTTTCCCCATTGACAGATTTATGTTTTGGGAAAACATACCTAGCATCTCTAAAGAAAAGTCCTGTTTCATTATCATACATTATGTTTTTAGAATAAGAAAAATATACAAAAAGCTTATCGAGATAGAGTCGATCTCCTGTCAATTGGTATAGCTTTGTCATCACAGGCATTACCATATACAAACCATCTGCCCACCACCAATAATCATTTCTATTGGTAGACATTTCATACTGCATTACCTCTTTGGCTCTCGCTACCATTTCGGGTGATTTCTGTTCAGATAAATTGTATAAATCAATATAAGTTTGAAAGCAAATTTGCCAGTCTCCAAAAAGTACGAAATCATCCGTTTCTCCATATTTGTATTTCCACTCAGATGGATTATTAGATTGGGCTCCCTGCCATTTATTATACTCAGCCCAAGCCAATGAGTAATCACGGTAAGCTTCTTTTTGGGTGACTGCATAAGCCGCCATATTTCCTGTATGATAGGCGGCATGATCCCAAAAGGATCTCTTCTGTGGTTTATGATTTTCTTGCCAATAATCATTTACTTTGAGGATAATGTTTTTCACCTCACTTGGCTCTGCAATTTTTTGTTTTGTCGAACATTGTACAAAACCTACAAGCATTACAATTCCTAATACACATTGAAAAATAGAGTGCTTCATCTTATTATTTATTAATTTCTTATAGAGCATGTTTGCAACATGTCATAGACAGTTTAGTTCACATTTTCATTATATACAGGAGTGTCTCCTTTAAACTCCTTATTATAAAATTCACCAACAACTCGAGCTTTATAATTCATGTAGGTTGTATATCTCCCATAAAACCACAGTACCACCCTATCTTTTTTCTTCTTTATACCCTTAGGAACATATGGTCTGAGATTATCCTGCTTTGAATTTTCTGTAATTGCTCTCCATTTCCATGAAGCTCCATGATCTTTGGTTGTTGCCGTATATATCTCATAACGAACACCTTCCTCACCTGTAATGGGATTCTTATTGGAAGCCATAAAGATTTGATTTGTATTATAAGGGTTAATTGTGATAATACCAGTGTAGTCATCTTCACCTTTATACAATCCTTTTCCAGCATCAGCAACAAGATGATTCGTCCATTGCTTACCATTCCATTTTGCGTAGTGATAAGTAATAGTATTGATATCCAATTGCTTAGAGTAACTTACTACCGGATGCCCTTTCCCATCATAATTGATATTGTGCGTCCATGCTCTTGCAGTGGTTCCGTCAGCTCCATATTGATAGATTTTATGGACTGTTGCAACATCAATAGGTTTCCCCTCAAATACATCCTTAAGACTGCAAATGAATGTTCCATCCGTTTGGAAAATGCTACCTTGAGAGCCATCAGCATTCGTTTTATAATAACAGTGATATAAACTATTGTTGGCTTTTCTTGGATGCCCATCAGTAAAGAAAAAATCAATTCTGTCTTTATTGTTAGAAGTGTATTTTACATAAGGACGTACACTTCCATCTCCATTTTTAAAAAGTATAAAATCTTTGCCTTCTCGCAGTGGAACGCCCTCTTTATCATAAGTCTTTACGTTGGGATTAAAATTATTCGTACGCATAAAGTTATAAATCCTACCATCCTCTTCACTTAATTGGTAAGCATTGTTGTAGGTAGCTCCTTTATGATCAGAATTGTTGGTTGTAATTTGCGTTATTTCCTCTCCCCAGTCAGTTGCTTCGCTTGGTTCATTGACAAGTGAAGTTCTAAAATAGTTTTCTTTTGGACCAATGTGTTTACTATAAAAAACCATGACCTTACCATCAGCTCGCATCAGAATAGATGCATTATTGTGGTCATCTTTTTGATGCCATGTACTCAGTTCAACTTCACTTCCAATAGTTTTTCCTGTTGAAATAGCATTTACAGACAAAGCTGTTTTACCATTACTTTTCACGTAGGAAGTATATAATTTACCGTCTTTGTAAGTGGCACGTTCATCATTGTACCAAGTCCATGCTCCGTCATTGGCAATAATAAAATCAAACCCTTTTTGGGTATCATGCTGAGCAAAAACAGTAGTGCCACTGTAAATTGCAATTAAGATTAATAGTGTGTTTCTTAGCTTCATTATATTTTTTTTAAAATGATATTCTAAAAATCGCTACACCACTTTTCTTTATGCTTCAAAAACGTGCTTTTGTATCTATAAATAAATGCTCTTACTCATTATCAGCATATTAAATCACAAAACATGCTATTAATTATTGACCTCTTTATAATTTGATTGGTATTCCAAAGGGCTTAAACCTGTCACTTTTCGGAAGACAGTACTAAAATAATTCGGGTTATTATACCCTACATGATAAGCTGTTTCACTGACCGTATTATTTTTTAATAGCTGTTGGGAAGCTTCAATTCTCAACTTGGTTTGATATTGTAAAATAGTAACTCCCATTTCCTTTTTAAACTCTCTCATCAGATGTGCCTTGCTTACCCCTGCCATCTTTGCAATTTCATCCATGCTCACATCTTCCATAAAATTATCTTGAAGGTAATCCATTACGCTTTTCACTGCTAATGCATTTTTTTGAGAGGGGTTCTCTGAAATAATCTCAGACAATTCTAAAGCTTCATTAAAAATGATGGCATTGACCTGACCAGTATCTTTACTTTTCTGAATTGCATTAGTACGTTCTAAATTCCTTTGTACTAAAGCTTCTGTATCTCCACCTGCTTCAATAGTTTTGTCCGTGATACTATTCAAGATTTCTCTGATTCGCATTTTATATACTTCAAGATTTCCATCAGAAACTTCCTCCAAGTCTTCTAGTAAGAATCTCATTTTTTGGGTGGTCTTATCAGGGTCAGATTGAATCATAAAAAAAAGCTCTTCTTTCAATAACCCCACTTTTCCTTTCATGTCTTTTATGTCGAGTACTACAGCCCAAATCCACATCAATCCTACGGGAATCGATGCTAGGTAATACAATCCAATAAATTGAGGTTCGGCTCCAACGCCTATCACCAATGTCAACCCAAATAAAAAGCCCCCGGATAGAAAAAGTAATAATTTTAATCGGCGTTTCTCCAACATTTCTCTAATAATCAGAAAAGCACAAGGCAATACTAATTGTAAAATAGCTCCTAAAATTTGAATCCTATGTGCCCATTTCACACCATTGATTTGGAAAGAAAAACTACTGGAATCAAAGAACCATTTTAATGTCCCGTAATCATAAAGAAGCATATACGTCACTCCCAAAAAGAGGCCAATGGAATAAGGGATAAAATATAAAGCTTTTGAGGGCTGTATACCATACTGTTTTGTGGCAGCAACAAGTAATGAAGGAAGTCCTATCCCCAACAGAAGCAACATACGGGTATACAAGATGATAATTGCGTCTTCTTCGGAACAATACACCCATGACATCCGCCCCAATAAAAACACTACAAAGGAGATGAGAAAAAGGTTGTACAATCTGTAATCTGCCGCTATTCTTTTTCGGACAATAGTGAAATATAAAAGTATTGTAAAAAAGAGCTGTGCTGATATGATTGGTGCTAATACAAATTCGAATAGTTCTTGATTGAATTCCAAAGCTAAAGTGTTTATCAAAGGTTGTTGAAGATTGATTTTTATTGAAAATACTTCTTCTACATTTCCTTTAAAGAATCAATTGATGGAAATCATGCCATGGTACAATTCCCCCCCTAAATAACCTTGATTTTTTCTTTCGTTTTATAAATAAAAAGTAAGGCCTACTAAGCATATTCTAAATAAACATAGCAGGCCTTATATATACATGATCACACTCTTACTTCAATTGAAGATCAGTAGAAGTTGGAATCTCATATTCCACTACCACTGCAGCATTTTGTGTACGATGTGCATCATCAAGAAAATCAGATTTCCACTTTGCCCATACTTTCCATCTATCACCTGCTGGTGAGTTTTCCGCAGTCAATATCTTTTTGTCATTATTGTAAGTAAACCCTTCCATTGTCACATTTTCGACAGTAACACTATAGGTCTCTGCATGATTGTTTACAGCACTAATGGATGGCCCTGTCAAGAATTTGTTATCAGGCCATAACTTTAAATCATTATAATATTCCTCTGGCACAAAATGAATAGACTGATTTTTTACCTGAGCATTTTTGCCAAAAATAGCATGAATGTTCGTCACCTTAGAATCGTTTGAGAAATGACCCGGTGTTTGATCTGGTGCATCATGTTTTACTCCTGCTTGTCCAATATTCACAGCGTAGGTACTACTTTTACTCACTATTCCATCCACCACTACTTTTCCATTTTTAGCTGAGTGAGGTCCCATCATTAAAGCACTTCTACCGTTTTCATTGTAAATATTTTTTCCTGTAATATTAAAAACGCCTACATGAGGATTATTCGCCCCAGTTTCCAATCGCAACGTAACACCACCTAGTGAATAGAGGTTTTCGAAATGAACTCCATCAGCACCATGTATCTGTACTAATCCATAGCCAGGGCTTGCATTAAAGTGTCTACAGTCACGCACCGTCCCTCTAGTAGCTCGTGAAACCTCCCACGACTTCGTATCCTCAACAGTAAACTTTTTATGTGCTTTTATTGGACTGATAACCATTCCACAATAAGTAGAAAAATTGTCTTTCACATCCATATCCTGTACCAAAAAGTTTTTGACCATACTAATAATAATCGCTCTACAGCCTTCTCCTTTTTTACGTATACGGTTGCTATAATCGACTACAAATCGTCCCTTTAAACCTCTTATACTTACATTTTCTATATAAGCGGAAGGATTTTTAGCACTGAATTTTGATGTAAAATTAAATAAACTTGCCTTTGTTCCTTCAGGCCAATAGGGTCTTAATATTGTCCCTTCCTCAACTAAAATATGGATATTGGACTTAAGGTATACATCTCCGAAAAGGTATTCTCCTTTGGGAATAACCAAATTACCACCACCCAAGTTTGCTAATGCATCAACGGCATCTTGCACAGACTGACTCTGATTTAAATCGGATTTATTTGACTTTACACCAAAATCTTTCACTAGGTTTTTGGTTAAACCTTTAGGCTTCATCGTTTCGGTATATTGTGCATGAACACTATATACAGATAAAAATGCGAACAGTAATAAAATAACTTTTTTCATACTTCTATTTTCTTGTCCATAACGAATGGAACATTCTTAAATTAATCATCAAATCATTTCAATAACAAGGTTTATTTATATAAGTAATCTTAAAAAATTGATTGATGATTCTAATTGATATCGCAAATTATTAGATATACTGTTCTTAGTTGTAGCTATGGGTAACATTTACGTATTGGGAGGTCCTTTGTAAATCAACTTTACAGGTTCATTTGTGACTAAACTGTACTTGTGGGTACTTTCTCTCTGTAAATCAGTACAAAAACACCTCAGATTATTCAGTATTTAGCCACATTTTTTATATTGCAAAGTACTAAGCCAAAAATAAATGATAACTAATTCTTAATTTTTTTTTGTGAGTACGACGCTAAAAAACGTATCAATAGTGGTTCTATTTAGCGTTTTTTGAAGGAAGTAATCGAAAAAAATAATATAAATTAGTGTTATATAATTTTGTCTTAGTACTTATACCTTAAAAACTAACGGTTTACCAAAATGTGCACATCAGATGCCAAAATGTTTAAGCCGAAAAGACCCAATACCCACGACCTTTGTAAGGTAATAATTCTAATCACCTAAATAGTAATCATCATGGCTAATCAATTTGGTAAAAAAGGATGGACTCCAGAAAGAATCAATAACTTGGAAGATAAAACGTATTTGATCACCGGAGGAAATGGAGGGGCAGGTTTTGAAGCAACAAGAATCCTTCTGAGTAAGGGAGCTGAAGTTGTGATGCTAAACCGTAGTGCTACTAAATCTGAGAAAGCAGTTGAAGATCTAAAAGTGATGTTTGGTGCTGATGCTAAAATCTCATATATAGAGATGGATTTGGCCAATTTAGCTTCTGTTCGTAAAGCAGCGGAAGAAGTAAATAAAACGGTTCCAAAAATTGATGTATTGATCTGCAATGCGGCAGTAGCTCAAGTAGCCAAGCAAGAATTTACAGTAGATGGGTTCGAAAGTCAATTGGGCACCAATCACTACGGTCACTTTCTATTAAATAATTTGTTGTTCGATAAAATTGAGCAATCAAATGGTAGAATTGTAGTAGTGGCAAGTGAAGGATACAAAATGGGAATCAAAACCATTCAATTTGATGACATGAACTGGGATAAAAACTATGAAGCAAATGCGGTTTACTCCCAAAGTAAGCTTGCACAAATGATGTTTGCCTATGAATTGCAAGATCATATTAAAAATGCAAACAAAAATGTTAGTGTGTATGTTTGCCATCCTGGTGCATCAAAAACATCTTTGATTAAAAAAGATGCTCCACTGATCACAAGAATCTCATGGGCAATATTAGCAGCATCTCCTTTGGTGCAATCTGCAGAAAAAGGGGCGTACCCTGAGCTGATGTGCGCTACTGAAGAGGGCTTAAAACAAAACGCTTTTTACGGCCCAACAGGCATGAACTACTGGACTGGTCCGGTTGGAGAATGTAAATTAGAGCCTCATGCAGTAGATAAAGAGGTGATGAGTAAATTATGGACTTTGTCTGAAAAAGAGACAAATTGCAAATGGAATTTTTAATTATATATAAGATATGGACATTTTAAAAGCAGCAACAGATTGGGGAAGAGCTGAAGCTTTTTCAATATCATTTTTCATCCTTTTCGGAATCGTTTTTATTGTTACAGGATTAGGCTTTTGGCAATTAGGGAAAACTGAATTTGCTAGAGCATTTATCTATCCGGTCTCTATTGCAGGAATTTTTCTCTTAGTCTCAGGACTTGGTTTATTCTTCTCTAATAAAGCCCGAGTGGGTGGTTTTGAGTCTGCCTATCAACAAGACTCCACTGCTTTTGTGGCCTCAGAAATCGAGAGAGTAGACAAAACTATTGCCACTTATCAAACGGCTGCTTTTAAAGTTTTCCCTGCTATTGCAATCATTGGTGCATTATTAATCATGTTTATGCAAAAGCCAGTATGGCAAGCAACCGGGGTGGCAGTAGTTGTTACAATGATGGTCTTTATGGTGATTGATAGTAATGCCAAGGCTAGACTGGAAGATTACAAAGTAGAATTGGATGCATTTGCTTCAAATCAAAAGTAAAATGAAAAATATCGTTTTTAATAATATCACAGAATTCAATAAGGTTCAAAATCTGCCTGCTCCTGAAAATCCGCTTTTTACGGTAGGCTGTAAAATTTTGAGTGATGAAGAAATTCAAAATTGTGTTTCTTCTCAAACAGAAGTGAGTTATACTAACCGGTTTTATATTATCAGTCTGAAAAATATTGTTTCAGGTGAAATGATTTACGGTAGAACAAAATATGATTGTGAAACAGGTACGATGTTCTTTTCTTCTCCTGATCAAAATTATATTTTAAAAGATATCATCGTGAGTTCTGAGTCATGGTTTATCGCTTTTCATGAGGATTTTATTGCGGGTACCGAAATCCGAAAACGCATTAAAAATTATAATTTCTTTAATTATAATGTGAATGAAGCCTTGCACCTTTCTCCAAAAGAGGAAAATACGATCAAGACCATTTTCAAAACGATTGAGACGGAATACCAAAACAATCAGGATGAATTTAGTAAAGATATTATCCTCACGCATATGGAAGCTTTACTTCGGTATGCAGATCGTTTTTACAAACGTCAGTTCTTGAACCGTAAGGAGATAAATAAAGCGTTGTTTACTCGTTTCAAAGATATTTTGGATGATTATTTTGAATCCAATCAATTAGAAGAAAATGGTATTCCGACTGCTGAGTGGATTGCAGGACAGTTGGGGGTCAGTCACCGCTATATGCGTGATACCATTAAAACTGAAACGGGAAAAACAGCTGTAGATCAAATAAATTTGTATTTAGTGGAAGAAGCGAAAAATTTACTTCTCGCAACGAATGCTTCCATTTCAGAAACAGCTTATAAATTAGGGTTTGAATATCCGCAGTATTTCTCTCGATTATTTAAGAAAAAAACAGGTTTAAGTCCTAAAGAGTATATCGAATCTGCTAATATGAATTAGTATTTCTGTTTCTCGCCACAAGAATAAAATGCCTTTCAATGTTTATAGATATTGAAAGGCATTTCGCATTTCACAAAATTTACCTCATCAAACTATTCTAATAAAACTACTTCAAGTTATAAGAAAAAGGCCGTGTTTTTTTGTAAGATTGCATAACTAATATAATGGTTTTCAACTCTCACCTTCAAAAGAACTACTGATACTAATAGAAAATGAAGTGGCATGGAAAGCTGATGGTTACTTTGGTAGAATCGGTGGGAATTTTGGTTGATCACCAAAGGAATAATTTTAAAGTGAAAAGCTAGTTTATAATTAATATCTATACTATGAGCATTCTAATGAATTTGACGTTTCTTTATTTATCATTCATTGGCTTCGAGGTTAACCTTTTAGGGAAGAATGATGAAAAATTACCTTTTGAAACTAAAGAAGTAATTATTGACTGGGGTGGTGTCAAAAAAGTAAAAGCATTACTCTTAGAACAGATTTATGCTAATCCGACAAAATGCGATACCTATATCTATCATTTTTTTGAAGAATATTCTGTCATAGAAAATAAGGTCAATGAACAATTATTTGCTTTGTCAAACTATGATTCTCTGAATACTTTAGCCTATGCACCTGATGATACTATTTATGAAGTGGCTATAAACTTTGAAATACAAGCAGAAGACAATGGGTTTACAGTGGCAATGTCTGAAGGGATGATTTTCCTCTCCAAAAATACTTCTTTCATAAAAAAGAAGTTACTCGATAAGATTGACTCTACCTCAGTTGAATTTATCAATCTCTATTGTGATGAATTGGATAAGGTTTGCTGTGAAGATGCATCAATAATTATTGATGAGAAAGAGCTTGTAGAAAGGGCCTATCGATGGGGTGAAATGTCTAAAAAATCGGAAGAATTAAAATATGCAGAAATTAGTGAAGATACATTTAAGCATTATCTACACCTTATTTTTGAAGGACAAGATAACAGTCCTTCTTTTAGTTTTGCTACGCATAGTTTCAACCCAAAACTTATTCATCAAATGACAAAAGTAACCCAAAAGCATCCTGATTCAAGAGCATCTGCCTATTTCAATACGTTTCTTGATCTGCTAGCAAAATCTGAATACAAGAAAAGTGAAGAAATTATACAATATATCAACAGTTTATAACTGCATTCTTTATTCCGCAATACCCATTAAAGTTTCTTTCTTAAAAGAATAATTCAGATCTTTAGCACAGTAAACTATTTTAAATAAATCAATGCAGAAATTAGCCTCATTAATGTTAGTGAGGGCTATTGGCAACTATTGATTACAAATCAAACAAACATGAAGATTACTAAAGCTTTCTTTATTTTACTATTCATAAGTACAAACTTGTGGGCACAAAATGTTGAGATTCCATCCAATGTCAAATTCGAAAGTGCTGATGATTACAAAAAAACGGAACAACTGGTACTAGAAGCCACAAACTGGCTCTTAAATACTCCAATTTCAGAAGAAGGTAAAAAGCGAAATGAGGTCAATGATTTCTTAATGAAATGGATGGGTGGAAGTCCGTCGGTTTCTATCAATTTAGTTCCGGGGATTGTTCCATTTGATTCTCCGGATTGTCTGATGTCATTTATGAGTGGTTGGGTCAAATACAGTCTGCAAAACAACTACTCCAAAAACAATGTAGAATGTGCAGTAGCTGGTGCTCAGAATAGCATTGAGTTTTATAAAAAAAATAAAGCACAGCTTGGAAAAAACCCTGATATGGAAAAGCTTGTAAAGCAGGATAAAAAGGGAAAGCTCAAAAGTTATATTGAGCAAAAATTTTAATCAAGGACAACTCTACTCATGAATTCAAAATGGGTAGAGTTTTTTTATTTTCACTAATTCTTTAAAAATTCTAAAATCTTTACCCCATTTAAAACACTTCACTTACTTCTCAGTAGGTAAGGAAATATTGTATTAAATGATTTACTTTGCTCTTAAACAGAAAAGAGCTTAACAAGCAACCAAAACTTAAAACATCTTATGACAAACTGGTATGAAGCAATCAGTGAGAAAACTGATTACATTTTACAAGAAATATATAAACATCCTTTCATCAAAGATTTAATGGAAGGTACGCTTTCGAAGGAAGTATTCAACTTTTATATCAATCAAGATTCTATCTATTTAGCGGAATACAAAAAGATCTTGGCGGAAGTGGGGATAAGATGTGAAGACGATCAAGGTACTCAGTTTTTCTTAGGCTCAGCCACGGGTATTATTCATGTTGAAGATGCTTTGCATGAGAATTTCTTAACTGGTGAAGAAAGAACAACTCAAGCCTCTCCTACTTGCGAATTGTACATTAGCTACCTTTCTCGAATTGTACATACAAAATCATTGGAAGAAGGTCTTGCTGCAGTATTACCTTGTTTTACAATTTATAAAGAAGTGGGGGATTATATTCTTGCTAACCAAAGCAACAAAGGCGACAACCCTTATCAAGATTGGATCAATACGTATGGTGGTGAAGCGTTTGCCAACTCTGTAAAAAAAGCAGTGGATATTACCAATAAATTGGCGAGTGACGCTTCTCCTGAAAGAATTGAAAAGATGAATGAAGCCTTCGAAAAAGCATCGAAATTGGAATGGATGTTTTGGGATAGTGCATACAACAAAGAAGCATGGAAAGTATAAAAACAACTTATAAAAGTGTATTGACTATTGCTGGAAGTGATTCTGGCGGTTGTGCAGGTATTCAAGCCGATATCAAAAGTATTTCGGCTTGTGGTGCTTATGCTGCAAGCGTAATTACGGCAACTACGGCTCAAAATACACAAGGAGTAACAGATATTCACGCTCTTCCGGTTGCCCATCTTGAAAAGCAACTAGAAGCGGTATTCAGTGATATTGATTTCAGTGCCGTCAAAATCGGTATGCTTCATTCTTGTGAGGTGATTGAAACAATTGCCTCAAAGCTTTCGGAATATAATGCCAAAAACATTGTACTCGATCCTGTGATGGTAGCCACTTCAGGCGATGTTTTGATAACAGAAGATGCTATTGAGTGTTTGAAGAAATTATTTCCTCAGGTTGCTATCATTACTCCAAATCATAAAGAAGCGGAACTGTTAATTGGCCATGCTATTGATCAGGAAAATGTTGAAGCGACTGCTAAAGAAATCGGATCACAATTCAAAACTTCAGTGTTACTGAAAGGTGGTCACTTTGGTACTGCTGAAATGCATGATATGCTTTATGAATTTCCGACAGGCAGAACTACCATTATTAAAAACCCTAGAGTAGATACAACGAATACGCATGGCACAGGCTGTAGTTTATCGTCTAGTATTGCTACATTTTTAGGTAAAGGTAATGATCTGGAAAATGCAGTGAAAAAAGGCTGTAGTTATGTCAATAATGCCATTGCTGAGGGAAAAGACAAGGTACTAGGAAAAGGAAATGGTCCGATTAATCATTTTGGGCTCTAAAAACGAAGCATGAAAAACAAAGTCGCTTTAGTGCTTGAAGGAGGTGGTTCGAGAGGAATGTTTACCGCAGGAATTCTCGAATCATTTCTGATCAATAATATAAATTTTGATTCCATATTTGGTATCTCTGCGGGTGCATTATATGGTGCTTCTTTTGCCTCCAAACAATTTGAGCGAAATAAGCATCTGAATACATATGTGGAGGACAAACGTTATGGGGGATTCAAACATTTACTATTGAATGGCTCCTATATTGCATGGGATTTTATCATGGGGGATATTGCTCACCGCCTCCTTCCTTATGACTATGATACACTTCTCACATCCCCTAATTTTCATGTTGGTGTCAGTAATTGCAACACCGGAAAAGCTGAGTTTTTCGTCATCAATCAATTAGATAAACCTGACATTGTCACTGTACTCACCGCCAGTGGTTCCCTGCCCTTTATCTCACCCATTGTAAAATACAAAGGAGAAGAATATTTGGATGGCGGATTGACCAATTCTATCCCTTTTGATATTGCATTAGAGGAAGGTGCTGAAAAAATTGTAGTTGTACTCACAAGACCTGAAGGCTATGTAAAATCTGACATGAAATTCACCTCCTTTTCAAAATGGTTTTATAGAAAATACCCTAAAGTACATACCTGCTTGGTCAACCGAGCACAACAATACAATGAATCCATCAAAAAACTAAAAGAGCTCGAACAACAAGGTAAAGCCTATATAATTTATCCAGAGGAAGAATTGAAGGTCGATAGAGTGGAGCGTAAAGTGCATAAAACGGAGGCCATTTATAATGAGGCCATTGCTTATTGTAATAAATTGACGCCTGAATTGGTAAAATGGATGGGTGAGTAATGATCCACAATAATAAATTAACCACACAAATTCAATTAGTTAACACCTGTTTAACCAAAAATAAATAC
Source organism: Flammeovirga aprica JL-4 (assembly GCF_012844305.1). Classification (GTDB taxonomy): domain Bacteria; phylum Bacteroidota; class Bacteroidia; order Cytophagales; family Flammeovirgaceae; genus Flammeovirga; species Flammeovirga aprica. The sequence goes on along the minus strand of NZ_JABANE010000072.1, from coordinate 15,994 downwards.
TGTCCATATTCTTGAACTTTAAGTCCATATTCTTCAAAAAAATATAGCCGACATTTGTGTCATCAATAATTCATTAAAAACAAATAATCATGGCACAAGTCGGAAATTCTTTTATTCAAGGTGTGACACCTCAACAAATAGTGAAAGACCTTATTCAGTTATACTCAATAGAACAATTAAATATACATGCCTATAAAAATGTATTACACAATATGGGTGGTAAAACTGAACTTTTAATTGGAGATCGTTTTGAAGGTTTAATTAAAGTTAGTGAAGGGCATTCTCAAAAAATAGCAAAACGAATTGGTGTATTGGGTGGAAATTTACCGTCCTCATTATCATCTATTGAAAGATTAAGCAGTATTGAATTATCTGAATTCGGCAATCCTAACAGCATTGATAATTTAACTGATACATTATTATCACGATTCAGAAATATAATACCGTCCATACATAACACTATTGAAAAGTATCAAACAAATGATATTCTAACCTTTTCGACGGTCTTACCCATTTTCGAATTTTATGTGAATCATGAAGACGAATTAGAAGCATTTAATAACTAAAATTATAAATATTAAAACAATGAATAATTTTAAAATCCATACAATCGAAACAGCTCCTGAAAAAAGTAAAGGGCAATTAGAAAATTCTTTAAAAGCATTTGGTATGATTCCTAACTTACATGCTGTAATGGCGGAATCTCCAGCAATTTTAGAAGCTTATACCACATTACACAGGTTATTTTCTCAGGAGACTAGTTTTAATGCTGAAGAGTTAACAGTGATATGGCAAAGCATTAATGTAGAGAATGAGTGTCATTATTGTGTTCCTGCCCATACCGGTATAGCTTACTCTATGAAAGTAGACAATAATATTATACAAGCTCTTAGAGATGAAGCTCCACTTGAGGATCAAAAATTGGAAGTTTTAAGAACAACCACTTTGAGAATTGTCCGCAATAGAGGTATTTTAAATGAAAATGAACTTCTTGAGTTTTATAATGCAGGGTATACTCAACAGCAACTTTTAGAGATTATTTTAGGGTATTCTCAAAAGATACTAAGTAATTATACCAATCATGTGGCAGAGACCCCGGTCGACAATGCTTTCAAAAAGTTTAGCTGGGAAAAAGTAGCACAATAAAATCATAAATGAGGGTGACCTGATTCTAATAATAGATCAGGCCACCCTTTTTCTATTCTATTGATTATAGTTGGTTTATAAATTTTCAAAAGAACCTTTATCTGACCTAAAAGGTTTTAGTTTTATACTTCCAAAAACATATAATACATTGTAAATTATAAACAATCAATATTAACCCTTTATAATAGTTTAAATAGAGATGGAAATTAAGGAAAGACCTAAAGTATTGTTTTTTGATATCAATGAAACAATTTTAGATTTAACCCGAATGAAAAAACAAGTGGGAGATGTTTTAAATGGGAGATCAGACTTATTATCATTATGGTTTACAACATTATTGCACCATACTTTAGTTACTTCAGCAAGTGGACAGTATGAAAACTTTGATAATATTGGTGCGGCTACATTACAAATGGTTGGTGCTAACAATGGTATTGAAATATCAGAAAAAGAAGCTCGAGAAGTCATCGTAAATTCTTTACAAAATTTACCTGCTCACCCTGAAGTTAAAGGTGCACTCACTCAATTAAAAGAGAAGGACTACAAATTAGTAGCATTTACTAATTCCTCTATTGATGGTATTCATAATCAACTAAATAACTCAGGTCTCACAGAGTATTTTGATGAGAAATTTAGCATGGAGGAAATACAAAAATTTAAGCCTTTTACTCAAACCTATGATTGGGGTGCTAAAAAAATGGGTATCAAACCAAATGAAGCAATGTTAATTGCCGCTCATGGATGGGATGTTGCAGGAGCGATGTGGGCAGGTTGGCGTGCTGCCTTTATCAGTAGAAAAGGGCAACAAATTTTTCCACTTGGGCCAAAAACTGAAATAGTTGAACCCGACTTACAGAAAGTTGCAAACATTCTTATCCAGTATAAATAAAGAAATTTGTTCCTTCTTTAGCATTCCGTACATTTCGAAAACATAGATGATATCATTAATATATACTTACCTTCTTTATAAGTAGAATTATTGATATCATTTTTTATTACTCTCCCTTTAATATGAAAACTATCGAAATACAAAAAGGACAAATTCTACAGAAATAAGGAGCCTTGAATGGAAAAGTGTATGAGGTTCGTTCTGGCTTGCTACGTAGTTATACCATTGACCATAAAGGAAAAGAGCATATTTTTATGTTTGCTCCCGAAGGGTGGATGTCAGTGATTCCTATTCCATTATTCTTGAAAAAGGATTTTAAAAAAGCAATCCTTCAAAGGTTGAAAAATCTTATGCCAATAGAATCAGTAAAAGTAAGATATTCTCTAACTTTACTGCTTCTTTTTTATGAGCGAAAATTAGATTTAGATGAATTACATTAAAGAACTCTTTATAAATAAATACGGTTTATCACCTGAAAACTTTGACCTTTTTTATTCGAATATCACTGAAGTAAATAGATCAAAAGGTGAGGCGATTATTAGTAAAGGTGAAATTCATCATTCGGTCTATTTTATTAAAAAAGGAGCCGTAAGAAGTTACTATATAAGTTCTGATGGAAAAGAAATTACGTATTGGTTTGGTTTTGAAGGGGACGTTATCGCCTCATTAGGCAACTTTGTCGAATCCAAACCCTCTCTTGAAACCATAGAGTTATTGGAAGATGTTGTTCTATTGAAAATTGATAGGACAAAATTAATTGAACTTTATAATACCAATGTTGAATTAGCCAATTTTGGAAGACAATTAGCAGAAATCGGTTTACTAGAAATGGAACAGCAGATACTCTTGAATCAAGTGACAGACGCTAAAACAAGATACCTTTCTTTGATTGAAAAGCATCCTCAAATTCTTCAGAGGGTGAAACTGGGGCAAATTGCTTCTTATTTGGGTATTACGCAGGTGACATTGAGTCGTATTCGTGCACAGAAATAATAAGTTCTTGCATAGATATAATCAAGTCTTTCGTGCACCATAGTTAAAACTATGGGCAAGTGATACCGACTCCAACAACACTAAAGTGTTGCCTCCGTTGCCAACCTTCAAGACTTTAGTCTTGGATAGGTTACAGTATCACCTGCCCATGACTTCAGTCATGGTGCACGATAATTTGATTGAACAAAATAAGAATACCCCTACAATTTAACATATGTAAAAAGAATCCTCATCGACCTCCCCTACTTTTGTTCTGTAATCAAAAAATACAAAACACTATGGGTTGGATCTATTTATTATTATCCGGTTTGTTTGAAGTTGCATTTACAACTTCCATGAAAATGTCAGAGGGTTTTTCCAACTGGAAAGGCATTGTAGGTTTCTTCATTTTTGGAGCACTAAGTTTTGGCTTGTTATTGAAATCGATGCAGAGCATTGAGATGGGAACGGCTTACGCGGTGTGGGCTGGAATTGGAGCTAGCGGAACCATATTAATGGGTTTTCTTTTCTTCGATAATCCCTTCAATTGGAGTAAACTTCTCTTTCTCTCACTTATCGTTATCGGAATAATAGGTATTAAACTCAGTCACTAAAATTATTACTATGAAAAATATCACAATCATTGGAGCTACAGGGGCACTTGGTTCATCCATCACTAAAGAATTAATTAAAAAAGGAGTTCAGGTTAAAGTTGTTGCTAGAGATATTGAAAAGGCACAATCACTATTATCTGAAAAAGTTGAAATTGTATATGGTGATGTTGCTAATAAAGATAGTCTTAGAGAGGCTTTAGCGGATACAGAAACCATCTATCTCAATTTAAACACCACTTCTTGGAATGAAAATGCCACTTTCTACCCAGAGAGAGAAGGTATCATCAATGTTGTGGATGTGAGTAAAGAATTGGGTGTAAAGCATATCATGCAAATTGTTGGCATTGACTCTTCTAATCCAGAGTTTGCTACTACTGGTATGATTTATAAAACCAATCTGATTCGAAAACCAGCCATGGATCATTTGAAGAAATCAGGATTGAATTATACTTATTTTCATTGTTCTGTTTTCTTAGATTCCTTCCCAACTTTTATTCAAGGAGAAGAATTTGCCATCATCGGACATCATCAATATCCAGTGTTCTTCACTAATACAATAGACTTGTCTGAAAATATCTTTCATGCAATTGACAATGAAAAAGCCTATAATCAATCGTTCACTATCCAAGGTACTGAAGGCATTTCCTTCCCAGAAGCAGCTGAACGTTTCTTAAATGCTTATAACCCCAATATTAAAGTGACAGAATATCCAATGGATGTTATTCAGCATCTTGGTTTGCCGAGTAAAGAGGATGAAGATTTTATGGAACATCTTCTCACTTATGTGGAACAACTGAAAGAGGAACAAGTCTCTGAATCTACTTGGGAGGTATTGGGCAAGCCTCAGCTTTCTATTGAAGATTTTGTCAAGACGCTTTAATCTAAGAACATATTTTAAAGTTAAGAGTTAAAAAAAGGAACGCTTTCGTTATCTGCTAATGGTAATGAGAGCGTTTTTATTATAAAGACAATTCACCTCCTATCATTTTAATGCTTTTCATATTAGGTTATCTTTAAAAAGTAGATGTAAATTGTTGTTCCCCAATATTCTAAACTATATAAATATCTATTGCACTAATGATAAATGAAATCGACACAAAAAATGACAGAACTTGAACAATACATTAATTCCTATTTTGGGATTGTACAAAGTGAAGAACTCCTTCAAATCAGTTCACTCTTTAAATTAACCACTTTAAAGAAAGGTGATTTCCTATTACAGACAGGAAAGAAGAGTGATCAACTATGTTTTGTACAATCTGGTCTTTTAAGAATGTTCGTACAAACCAAAGATAAAGAAGTGACACAGTGGATTTCTACAAAAGGGTATTTTTCAACGGATTTATCAAGCTTTATTTTTGAAACGCCTTCCCGATGGAATATCCATGCTTTGGTAGATAGCGAAGTTTATGTTTTGACAAAAAGAGAGTATGAAAAGATCGGTGAAATTGTTCCTAAGTGGAATGAGCTCGAAAAGCTTTTTATCGTGAAATGCTTTACGATGTTGGAAGATAGAGTATTTAGTCATTTATCCATGTCTGCTGAAGAACGGTATCAACGTTTTTTTGAGAACAATAAAGACCTCTTTAATCAAGTACCATTACAATACATTGCTTCCATGTTAGGAATGTCAGCAGAAACTTTCAGTAGAATCAGAAAAAAACAACTTTCCTAAGTTCTTGATATATGTCAAGAGTAATACCGACTTAGTATTAGAACTTTGCAAGTACTAAGACAAATATTTCACTTAAATGGTATTGTTATGGAAATTCAAACGGAAATTTTAATCAATGCAACAGCTGAAAAAGTATGGACAGTGTTGACCAACTTTAAAAATTATCCTCAATGGAATCCCTTTATTGAATCACTGGATGGAGAGGTAAAAGTTGGAAACACTATTAAAGTAAAAATTGCTCCACCAAATGGAAAGACAATGACCTTTAAACCTAAAGTACTGAACTATGACATTAATAAAGAATTGAGATGGGTAGGACATTTATTTTTCAAAGGCCTTTTTGATGGAGAACATTCTTTTGAATTGATTGATAATGGTGATGGAACAACTACATTCAAACAAAATGAAATGTTCAGCGGTCTGCTGATTGGCCTTCTAAACGTAGCAGATACACAAAGAGGTTTTGAGATGATGAATGAAAACTTGAAAAGTATGGCAGAAAAGTAAATACTTTTTTCGACCTTTATCATCGCAAACTTAATAATCATGGTTATCTATACTTCTATCAAATTTTAAGTATGTACGAGACCACAAAATTTCACTTTCAATAAAAGGAAAGTCCATTGATTATTGATTTAAATTTAGCTTACAACTCTACTAAATGATGAACTATTGTAACCACAAGACCGAACTTGAAAATAAAGGATTTTCTTTAATTTCTAACCTTTATTCTGAACAAGAAATTGAGCAGATCATACAGTGTTTGGAGGCCTCGGACAATGTTGGAGGCGTTAAAACAAAAGATGTATTTGCTATCAGACAGTTGATCTATCAAATTCCTGAATTAAAGGAGTTATTGTTTACTGAAAACCTTCGGAAATTAATTGAAACATTTTCTGATGCTGAATACTTTCTTTCAAAAGGCATTTATTTTGATAAACCAAGCGATTCCAATTGGTTTGTAGCCTATCATCAAGACTTAAGTATCACCGTTGATCAGAAATTAGATTTGGAGGGTTATAGTAACTGGACTTTTAAAAAAGGGCAATATGGTGTGCAACCTCCTCTTCAGATTTTGGAAGATACAATTACTGTACGTATTCATTTAGATGATACAGATGAAGGAAATGGAGCTTTGAAAGTCATTCCCGGTTCTCATTTGAAAGGTATAATTCAAATTGGTTTAAAAGAATGGGATGTTGAAGAGGAAATTATTTGCTCCATCAAAAAAGGAGGTGTAATGCTTATGAAACCTTTAACTTTGCATGCCTCCAATAGAACGTTCAATGGTAAAAGAAGACGAGTTATTCATCTAGAATTTAATCAACATCAATTGGCAAAACCTTTGCAATGGGTGGAATTCAATAAGTACTAAATTAAACACGACAAACTTAACACTAAAAGAATGATAGCAAGAAAAAGAGGTGCTTATGTAGGGCGTAATAAATCATCGGCTTACTAAGACTTGGTGTGGACTGTTGCCACTACAAAAGACACTTCACTCCCATTAGAAGCACAAATTAAAGAAACTCTTCAAATTATTGATGACAATTTACAGGAGCTTCAATCCAACAAACATCAAATTGTTTCTGCACAAGTTTACCTTGCCAATATTACAGATAAACCTGTAATGGATGAGATATGGAAAAGCTGGATTGGAGACAACCCTGATCATTGGCCACAAAGGGCCTGTTTGGGTGTTGACTTAGAAGGCAATGTTTTGATTGAAGTAAGTGTTACAGCCGTTGTCGGCCAATAATTGTAAGTACTAAAACAGAAGATAAAAAGACTGTTTTAGTAAAGAGTTAAGAGTTAAGAATTGAGAGAAATGGATCGTATTGTGGCCCATAAAGTGTTTTTATGATGGTTCTTGAGTCAAAACAAGTAGCTCGTTTTCTTCATTCTTAACTCTTCATCAAAATACCTAGGCGTAATAGAAAGTGTTTGCCTACTCCTAACACCAATTATAATAAGGTGTTTTCTAGTAAAAAATTTATCCCCTTACATTACTTCCCCCTACTTCACAGAAAATCTATTTAACTTTTTGATTGTAAATACATAGCAATTTTCTACTTACAATTAACATAATATACAACATGTATGTTCAAGAAATTCGTAACTCAAAGTTCATCTACATGCGTTTGGTTATCTTGTTAAAAAAACATAGAATTGTAAACTTTTTAACTTATCACAATATTAGATCTAACGGATTATCTATACTTATCCTTCTTAAAATGATTTTAAATAAAAAACTATTTGTATTACTCTTAATACTTTCATCTTTTGTAACACAAATTACTGCACAAGACACAAATGACACATCTACTTTTCTGAACAAAAAAAGAGTGATGGCCACCTATAACTTAAATAATATTTTAGGGGACGAATACTCCAACTTGCAGGCTTTTAAGTATGATTACACTTTGGGAATGGACGAGAAGTCACTGAAAAATAAATATAAAACTTCAGTGTCAGAAGCTTCATTACAGGTAAATCTATTGGAACTTAAAGATGCTATTGAAGTAGAACTTAGAACCGCTAAGATGTACGGTATTGACGTCTTTAAAGTTAAATACAATATTTTTGGCAGTGATAAATACAAACATAGTTTTAAAAAGCTTTTGGCTTTAACTATACAAATTGCGGAAGAGAAAAACATAGATTTCAGTTTCTGTGTGGATGTATTTTTCCCTAAAAACAAAAAATATAAGTATACACATGAGCAACTCTTCTCTATTGTATCTAATGAGCTAGGCCAAATTTACGGCACTACAAAAATGTCAGAAAAATGGCTTAGAGATACTCAGGGCCGAATTGTATTATTTACAGGCAATACAAAAAACATTATCAATTACACTAGACCTGATGGGGCTCAAAAGTTAAATAAGAAAGATATCAAAACAATAAAAACTTTCTTTGATGATTTAAACGACAAGAGCAAGCTTAATATCGTCCCGGTTTATCATGTTCAAACTTATAAGGAGGATATACAAGACGAAATTATTTTTCATTTTGATGCCGTGACTCATTCTTTTAGCTTCCTAAAGAACCTCAATGATTTTAAAAAACTAAAGGAGAAGTTCACCAGTAATAATGTAAAATTCTTCCCTCACATCTATTTGAATTATATGCCAAATTCATTTATCCATAAGGAAAGCGGAAGAAAGGTATATGTGCATAAAAAGTATTCTATTGATGATACCTATCTACTTGCTTATACCCCTTCGGGAACTCAAAAATTCAGAGAGTTATTAGATATTTCTTTTACATCAGAAATAGAATTATTGAATTTATCTTCGTGGAATTTATATAATCAATCCAATAACCTAAACCCTGAAATCCACAATGGGTATGCACTTTCAGCTCTTTTAGGTTATTATACAAAGCTATGGGAAGGAAAGTTTGATAAAGTAGACGAGGAAATGACCTATGTAGCCTTTAGAAATCTAAACCGTGAAGAGGTAAATAATGAGAAAAAATTTACTGTTCGTAATAAGGTCAATTCATATGATGAAGAAGGGCTGATAGAGATCGTAACACTATTAAATTACCCTGCCAAGGTATATGTAAATAACAAATATTTGGGAGATGCCAAAGGAGGGATTGATGCTTTCTATATCAAAAAAGAAGGGGAGATGAAAATCAATGTCAAAGTAAAAAGAGAGGGTAAAAAAGTGATTGATTTTACTTCGCCTAAAACCTTTACGGGACATAAATATAAGTTCGATCCTCTGGTCTATATCACCTCTTCTATTGATGATAAAAAGTCATTAGAACTGAGCGACATTATTCTAAATTCAGAGCTTTCAAGTATGGGTGTTCGTTTTCTTCTTTCAGATGAAGGCAAAGCGCAATGGAAAACAATGGCTCAAGTCTATTTTATTGCAAACAGAAAAGCCATATTACAGTATGGTGATCAACCTGAAGTTTATAAAAAAATTAGAGACAAGAACTACGAAAAATTCAAACTACAAATCAAGAAGATATTAAACGAGTTTGAGTATAAAATATGGGAAGAACTTGAAAATGATAGAATCAATGAAAAAGGGTTAGAGGAAGATTTTATGGAACAAGACAATGGGTTGAAAGGGTATAATATTCTTGAATAAGAGTAACTATTTAATTGAAAAAAGTGGCTCTTGTTGTAGTTCATGGGAACGTTTCAATGCGAACCTCCCACAGATCACAATAAGGAGCACTTTTTTATCATACCTCATTCTAAGAGGGTGTTTGAAACATCTCTAAATAAAGAGTAATACAGAATACCTCTTGAATTATTGCATTCTTATATTTTTTTATCATCTTTAATACCGTAAACTATTTTAGGGTATACATTATCAATACTTACTAAAAACAAAACGAACTATTGTATAATGATGTATATCCTATGTGTTATTAATAAATAAAAAAATGGTTAAAGAAAACGCAGCTGAATTTCAACAGTATCTTGAAGCAAATGAAGAACTAATCTGGACAGGTAAACCAAAACAAGGTATTGTCTTCAGAAAAGTTGATTATGGTTTAATCCCTTTCAGTATAATATACACCTGTGGTACCATTGGAGTGGGAATATTCGCCGCTATGATGACAGAAATCTACGCCTTAGGACTTGTTGCCACGCCATTTGTCCTTTTAGGATTTCTTTTGTCTTTTGGTAGAATGATATTTGATGCTAAATACAGAGCCAAGTCAGTTTATGCTATCACCAACAAAAGATTGATGATAAAAACCGACATACTTAACCAAGGTCTAAGTTCACTTTATGCCGACAAAATTAAAAATGTAAAGCTTAAAGAACACAAAGATGGATCAGGTACTATCTCAGTTATAGAGGGTCATAAATCTCCAGGAACTGAGCAAAATTTTGCATTTGGAAGTTGGATGAATGTGATGCCTTATAATAGTTCACCATTTTTTCAGTTAGAGTTTATTGATGATGCTCAAAAAGTAAGTGAACTTCTTATGAAAGTTAAAAACCAGCATGTAACATCAATTTAAATAAAAGATAGTAAGTACAAATTCAAAATTAACTATGATCTATTTTTGACTTTGTACTTACTAGAACAGTCTCCCGATTTTACACCTAAACACCACTGTTTTTGAAGTAAAGTCAGGAGGCTTTTTTATTTTCTCAAGCAAAAAAACAAACAAATGTTCAAAGTAGAAGTGAAAAGCAAAAGGGATGAGGATATCTGCTTATTGATCAAAGTGGAGAATCATTCTCATCATTACCTCTGTGACTGCGGAGAAGCAAAATCGTTAGGAGTAAAAGAGTGTCAGAATACTGAGGCAATGTTTATTAGCCATACGCATATTGATCATTTTGTGAATTTCGATACGCTATTAAGACATCAGATAGGTACAGGCCGTAAAGTAATGATCTGCGGGCCGAAAGGTATCACTGATCAGGTACAAAACCGCATAAAAAGTTACTGCTGGAACCTCATTGAAGAGGGGGCAATCTCTTATGAAATTCGTGAAATTATAGATCATCAAAGTTTCAAAGTTACCCATCTTAACCCTCCATTATGGGATCAAGAGATAGAAGGAAACTATACTAAAGACCAAATTTTCAATAAGAAAGATTTTGGCGTAGAATTTGAAATTTTGGATCATAAAACAGACTCTATCTCTTATCTATTTAAAGCCAATGATAAGACCAAAATAGAATTGGAAAAAGGTTTTAAAGGTGGAAAATGGGTGGCAGATTTGAAGAGGGCTTTTGAGGAAAATAACAGTTCAGCAAACATAGAAATAGAGGGGGAAAACTATAAAGCGGAAGAACTTTTCTACATGGTAAAAATAGAGAAAGGAAAACGTACGGGCATCATTTTGGATCATGCAGCAACTCCTGAAAACCATGAAAAAATCATCAACAAGTTTTCCGGTTGTGATGAGATTTATATTGAATCCTTTTACAAAGATGAAGACAAAGAGTTTGCGATAAAAAATTTTCATAGCTATGCCTCTATGTCTGGAAAAATCATGAAGGAGTGTAAGGTAAAGAAGGCAATTCCTGTTCATTTTTCTAGAAAATACAGTGAGAGTGAAATTGAGGAATTGGTGTTGCAATTTGAGCAGGCTTATCATTAAAAATGAAGGTGGCATTGTGCTAGGGTGAAGAAAATTGGTCAAAATACCATGCCCCACGACTAGAAGTCATGGGCTTATGGGAAGCTACTGCTATTCTTGAATTTCATCAAAAATTAAATATATCTCACTGAATATCAAACTCTAAAAGTTATAATAATATAATTAAAATTTGACAAATGAGATGTCTTCCCAAAAGCCCATAATTTCAATTATGGGTCTATGAAACATTTTTTTGCTACTGTTCTAGTACTTCCGCGATCATAATTCCACACAAACCACCTTCATTTTTTATTTCATTCTACAATACCCCATTTTTAGAAATTGTGCATTTCGCAATGTTCCCTTAAAAAATCACCTTATGCACACTCCTACTATTTCTATCATAGATATGTACCAAATAAAGCCCTTTTAATTTCACATCAATTGTATCCTGCAATCCCCTTAACTCTTTATCAAAAACCTTTTGACCACTAATACTGTAAACCGCCATTTCCTTTCCATCCAATTTGCTTTCAGACTGAATGCTCAAGGTCCGATTTGTATTTTTGAATACTTTTATGGTGGATTTTGAATCTTCTAAACTCAAAGCCCCTTCCCTTTTGATGACAAGCGTATAGACTTTTTCCAAGCCACTTTCTGACGTCACTGTAATGGTAATGGTACTACCGAATTGCATCTCACCTTCCACAATATAGGTAGACCTTTGGTCTTGTGTATAGGCTGTGATTTTCGGGAAATCCTCTTCATTGTAAACAATTACATAAGAAATTGTAGAAGGATCAAAGTCTTTGTAAACCAAGCCATTTAAATACAGTTCGGATAAATTAGCGTTATTAATGCCTCCTCCTTCAATCTCAAAATGTACTTTGTATTCTGCCTTACTATCTGTGTCCTCTGCAGTAACTGTGATTATGGATGTACCTGGAACTGATGGAGCTGTTGTAATTTCTAATGACGCTTTTTCATCTTTGGCTTGTCCGTTGATTTCAGGCACCTGCGTTGTGCCCACAGCTAGCTCAACGGTATACTCATAAACAGAATCTGCAAAATTGGGGATAGTCACACCATCAACTGTAAGATCAGAAAGGGACGCATCTCTATTTTTCTTTTGAACTACTATAGCATTTCCTTCCGTAAAGAGCATTAATTCCACGGCCGCTGTGGCGTTATTATTACTTTCCAATACCACAGTATTATAACCTTCTTCTACTTCAAACTTTCCAGAAATAATCACATCTACTTCTTCTTTTAAATTCCAGTTCTGATCATATACTTTGGCCTGCTTTCCTCCTCGGTATTCTATGTATTGAGTATGTTCTGCATTAGCTCTGATCATGGTATTGACACTTAAAAAAGAATCTCCTATTCTGAAACGAGGCTGAACGATATCTTCATCTCCTTGCATTACCCTTACAATAAACTGTGGAGATTGTTTATGGTATTTATTTTCTAATGCTATGGTTTGTCCAAATGTCACTTTTTCTTTTGGAGCATACATACCATCCTCCTGCTTCATATGGAAATACTGCAAATTTGGATCTTCCTCTAATGCATCTGAAATAACACTAGGATCTTGTGTCATCATTTGAATTGGAGCTAGTAAAAAATCCTTTTCGAGTTCTCTCAATTCAAAAGTGGTGTAAGAAGCATCTAGTTTTCCCTGATAGTAAAATTGAGTCTCTTTTAATTGCTGTCTTTGTTCTTCGGACAACAGCTTGCCAACTGCTTTCCATTTTGGTAGTAATGAAAGTAGCTCCTCCGTTTTACCATACGTCAATAATTCATCCATTGTAATACCAAACATTGGGTCTGGACGAAGTATAGAATAGTTTCTTCCATTGGCCGCCGCTTGAACTCCCAACATAAAATGGGCTGCCAAAAGGTTTGTGGCTGGTGTATGTACCGTTTTGTGCGTAGTGCTGTTTCTTTCAAGCTTTAGAGAAGCCCTGCCTTTGTTGTGGTCTCCTACCGGTGATGTCAGATATTTTTTGGTGGAATTAATTTTGTATTCCATATATCCTGTATCTGGTTCTCTACCGTTTGAAGTTCTTACCACTACAGGGTGATCTATTTTGCGATACACCTGCTCTGCAAACTTTCTAAAACCCCAATGTCCATCAAACACATGAATTTCAGCTCCATCAAAAAGGGCATTTGAAACCTGACAGTCATTTAATAGAGCTGCAAAGTTGTCAGTCACAGTCATAAACAATGCTGAGTTATTATCTGGAACATACACTTGATTGTAGGCTAAAAGAATGCCTTTCACATTTGTTCCGGCTTGATGACTACTCATCGTCGTAGATATTATACCTCTGCTTTCAATTTCAAACTTCCATGTACCATCTTCTATACTTTCAATATTCTTAATTTTCATCAGTTCTTTCCCCACTTGCAAATAAAAGTATTTGAAAAATGCAGGAAGAGGTTCACTTAATTTACCAAAAGTAGTGGTCGCTCCATCCATCACTTCCGGAACTGTATACCAATCTTCAGCGGGTTTAAAGTAAAACTCTTTCTCAGTATCTGTAATATCCTGTACTAGTGTTCCATCTACCCATGAGGCAAATTCATCAGACAAATGTTCACCTGCATACATTGGGTCTGCCTTTCCTATGCCACCACTTACATAATGAATATTGATACTTCTGTCGTTACTTCTCTGTAATTGAGAATACTCTTTCAAAGCTTGTTGACTTCCAAAAATCCCATCTACCTGCCAGTTCAGTTTATCCTTTGGCCAAAATCCACCATGCCACATATTTGTAAAAAAATTCACCGTTGTTACATCTGCCATATCCAAGTACTTCTCAAATGCGGGCAATTCTTCTATATTTTCAGGAGCAATATACATTACACTTTGATCTTCAAACATCACTTTCCAATCCTCTATCCATTGTAGAGCACGTTCATAATTCCATTCTCCTGCCACAACCGGATGAGGCATAGGTTCATTGCCCCAAGCTTGCAAAATACTTTCATCCTCCTCTGCTTCAGTAGAGTAAGTGTAAATTGCAAATCCACCCAAGGTATTCCCTTTATATCTTTCCCATAAATGTTCGAATTTTATTTTGATATAGCTGTCTTCTCCTTGGTCAGCAGTCATATAATCATAGGCTAGTGCTTTTGCTTTAGCATCTGATTTTGGCAGCTTAATTTCCATAGTACCTCCCACGGGTAAATCACCATAAAAATCTACAAGATTGAAGGCCGTGTAAGCAGGGTGTGCTTTTATATCAAAAGTGGCATAAAAGCGATTATCTGCTGTAGCAAAAACAAAGTAATCTTCTGAAGTATAAAACTTAGACATGCTTACAGGATCTTGACCAGGAAGATTCAGTACAAATTGATTCGTAAAACCCGTTCTAAGTATCTCTTTTCCATCTTTCAACTGTATAGATTTTATGTCTCCCTCAGTATCTATCAGAAGATTGAATCTGCCGGAGTTAAAAACGATAGCCTGACTTACTTCTTCCAAGTTTTCAGGGAGCGTTTGCGTAGAAATATCCTGCCCTTTTACAGTAGTTATGTTGATGAGAAGGGTAAAAAGGGTAATAAAAACATGAACGTTTTTAAAGTAGTAAAATTGCTTCATCAGATTTCTAAAAATGATTAAGTGATGTTGTAATCGTGTAAATCAAGAAGTAGTTGAAAATTGATTTACGGTACAGTTATAAAAAATTTGTAAGTACTAGGACAAAAGTAAACGAGTGTTTCTTGCACCATAGTTAAAACTATGGGCAGGTGATAGGGCTACCTAATCAAGACTAAAGTCTTGAAGGTTGGCAACGAAGACAACACTTTAGTGTTGTTGGAGTCAATATCACTAGCCCATGACTTCAGTCATGGTGCACGTAATTATTGTTCCATTTCTTTTGTCACAGTATTAAGTATCAAATTGGTGTAAGAATGCTATGATGCCATTCTCACTATGATTAAAAAATATCTTATTTATAAGATCATAACTCTAGCTTAAAAAAGCGTATATTATTTGTTGATCTCCAAGATATAAAAAATAAACCATTACTCCTTGTATACAATGTGAGGTGACTATTTTTATTCAAAATAAAGTCAGAAAAAACGCATCTTTTCTGTCTGTGACCAACTAATGATTTCAACAAGAGGCTATGTATCATTTTACTGATAAAATATACAATAAGTAAGCGACTGTTAGTATAAATTCTATTACTATAACTGTCCTTCTTGGTCAGCATTAAAGACTTTACTTTCTGAGCCTTTTGATTGGAAAAGAAAGGTATAGCAATTCGAAAAATTGACAATAATAATAAGTATAATTTCTTCATTACAATTTCATTTTATTCATACTTGATAATTGGCAGAAGTAATCGCAAAGTTCTAAGGGATTGTTCCCTTTTTGATAATAATTCATTCTATGATGATAGCTGTAAAGTAAGGTATCTTATTTTTTATTTTGAAGGAAAAGTGCTTTTGAGAATAGTCTATATTTTACATTTGTTTGCTCTTAAATAATCCGATTCAAAATAATGGAAAAGCTTCTTAAGAAGAGGGTATAATCAAGTAGGGTAAATATGGAATAAGTCTACGTCTATCCCATATTTATCCCTCTCACAGAACCGTGCGTAC
>NZ_JABANE010000071.1 GCF_012844305.1 Flammeovirga aprica JL-4 | reverse complement strand
AATAAATCGTCATTCATAAGAATACAAAGGTAGCAACATTATGGTCTTTGCCCAACTTTTGGTGCTGACCCACTTTAAGTTATTGTAAAGAAGAGTTTTTTAAAAATTGGGCAAAAAAAAATCCTGTCTCATTTCTGAAACAGGATCTGTACTCCGTACGGGATTCGAACCCGTGCTACCAGGATGAAAACCTGGCGTCCTAACCCCTAGACGAACGGAGCGGGGTATTGATTTTGAGTCTCAATCAGACTTGTACTCCGTACGGGATTCGAACCCGTGCTACCAGGATGAAAACCTGGCGTCCTAACCCCTAGACGAACGGAGCGGGGTATTGATTTTGAGTCTCAATCAGACTTGTACTCCGTACGGGATTCGAACCCGTGCTACCAGGATGAAAACCTGGCGTCCTAACCCCTAGACGAACGGAGCAACTGTTTTTTGCGAGTGCAAAGGTATTTGAAAACCCTATTCACTCCAAACGTTTTTCAAAAAAAAAGAAGAAATATTACAATCATTAAGAAAAAAAGGTGATTTAGGGCTATTTTTCGGGGTCTAAACACTCAAAAATATAATTTTGACATGTACGAACTTCTTGAAAACAGTTACGAAAAATATAATCAGCCTAATTTTATTCCAGATGATCCTATCTGCATCCCTCACTCTTTTTCAAAAAAAGAGGATATTGAAATCATGGGATTCTGGGCGGCCGTATTAGCTTGGGGGCAAAGAAAAACCATCATCAACAAGTGCAAAGAGCTAGTGACTTTGATGGACAATGCTCCTCATGACTTTATTATCAATCATACAGAAAGTGATTTAAAACCTTTTCTGAATTTCAAGCACCGTACCTTCAATGATGTGGATACATTGTATTTCCTTTCTTTCTTCCAAAAGCATTATCAAAAACACAATTCACTAGAGGATGCTTTTCTGATTGGTTATTCTGAAAAAGATGAAAATGTAGAGCACTCCCTTATCGCCTTTCATGATTATTTCTTTGAAGACGAAGATGCCCCTCAGCGTACTAGGAAGCATATTGCTACGCCTGCTAGAAAGTCGGCTTGTAAAAGAATCAATATGTTTTTGAGATGGATGGTCAGGAAAGATGATCAAGGCGTAGATTTTGGAATTTGGAATACCATTCAGCCTCATCAGCTGATCTGTCCTTTGGATGTTCATGTGGAAAGAGTGAGCAGAAAGTTGAAGTTATTGACCCGAAAACAATCCGATTGGAAAGCGGCAGTGGAGCTGACTGAAAATTTAAAAAAGATTGATCAAAATGACCCTGTGAAATATGATTTCGCGTTATTTGGGTTGGGTTTAGAAAAGTTTGCGTCTTCTTAGAAAATACTTTTCAATTCATTCAAAAAGCCCATTTTTCAAGAAGAAAATAGAATACTAACCCCTTAAAATTCTTCTCAGAATATTGATAATTATCACTTGCGGTAATTGTAAAAAAGAGTACATTTGAATTATAATTGTAAAATTAACACCTAAAGATATTCATCATGAAAAAAATTACACTATACCTATCATTATTAGCTGCCATAACCTTATTTTCATTTATAGATTATAACCCATTACAAGAAAGTATTAAAAGAGGTCAAGGAGTATATATGGTCAACTGTATGCATTGTCATTTAGAGCAAGGACAAGGAATTGAGCCACAGGTTCCCCCATTATCAGGCATTAAATATTTAGTTGAAAATAAGCATCAAGCTATTCGTCAGGTATTACATGGTTTAGAAGAACCAATCACGATCAATGGAGTGACGTATACAGGTGCAATGCCTGAACAAGGGGCATTGTCAGACCAAGAAGCAGCTGATGTTTTGAATTATATTAGAAACTCTTGGGGAAATAATGCACCGATAATCACTGCCGATGATGTGGCAATGGAGCGTTAATACGTTAAAAATATCAACTAAAGTCAACGGTATGACTTATTTTCTTACACAAAACATTTAATAATCCCCGCAAAAAGTATAATTTTGCGCCATCAGCCCATTCCCATTGAATATTAAAATAATAACAGGGTATGGGCTTTTCATTTTCATTACAACCTATTGAATCTCATGCAAGAGCGATATGCACAGCGCGGTGTTTCCGCCTCAAAAGAGGACATTCACAATGCCATCAAGCAATTAGATAAAGGCTTATTTCCAAAAGCATTCTGTAAAATCGTTCCTGATATTCTAACAGGCGATTCAGATTACTGTGCAATCATGCACGCTGATGGTGCGGGTACTAAATCATCTTTGGCTTATTTATACTGGAAAGAAACGGGCGATATGTCGGTTTGGAAAGGTATAGCTCAAGATGCAATCATCATGAACACGGATGACCTGCTTTGCGTTGGTGCAACAGGCAGTACACTTTTATCTTCTACAATTGGTAGAAACAAAAACCTTATTCCGGGTGAGGTTATCTCTGAGTTAATCAACGGAACGGAAGAAGTATTACAAATGCTTCGTGACAACGGTTTTGATATTCACAGTACTGGCGGTGAAACTGCAGACGTTGGAGATCTAGTGAGAACAGTTATTGTAGACAGTACAGTAACTACAAGAATGAGACGTGACGAAGTAATCGACAACAGCAACATCCAAGGTGGTGATGTGATTGTAGGTTTAGCTTCTTACGGTCAAGCAACTTATGAATCTGAATACAACGGCGGTATGGGAAGTAACGGTCTTACTTCTGCTCGTCACGATGTATTTGCAAAATATTTAGCAGAGAAATACCCTGAAAGCTTCGACCCTCAAGTTCCAAATGACTTGATCTACTCGGGTACGCAAAAGCTTACAGATGCCATTGCAGACTTGACTTTGGATGCTGGTAAATTGGTATTGTCTCCTACAAGAACTTATGCTCCAATCATCAAAAAGGTATTGGACGAGTTAAGACCAGAAATTCACGGTATGGTTCACTGTAGCGGTGGTGCTCAAACGAAAGTATTGCACTTCGTGGACAATGTACATGTTGTAAAAGACAACTTATTCCCTATCCCTCCACTTTTCGAAATGATTCACAAGAACAGTGGTACAGATTGGAGCGAAATGTACAAGGTATTTAACATGGGTCATCGTATGGAAATCTATGTTGCTCCTGAACATGCTCAGACAATCATCGATATCTCGAAGTCATTCAATGTAGATGCTCAAATCGTTGGTCGTGTAGAAACAAAAGAAGGAAGTAAGTCATTAGACATTCACTCTCCTTACGGAACATATTCTTACTAATAAATGAAGAATGTAGAATTAACAATGAAGAATGACCTTGCTTCATTTTCCATTGTTAATTCTTAACTTCCTATTAGAAAAGAAAAAGGATTGATTAAACTTAAACATTTAATCAATCCTTTTTTTATTGTTTCCAACCTGATTAAAACACCGAGGTTTTCTGCTTTTTCTTTTTGAATCCCCAAGGGCAGTGTTTGCACTGATTCTTACAGCAATATCCCCTTTTCAAGTGATACTCCTTTGTGAAAACATATAAGCCGTTTTCAATGTAATAATCTTTCCCTTCTTCGAGAGGAGTTTTACTCATACCTTTAAATTTATTTTTTGTGCAAGTTACTAAACTTAAGAGCACGGACTTTCAAAATACGCAACATATTTGAGAATACAATAAAAATGGGGTCAACTTTTCATGAAATCTGATTTAGGAAAAATCCAAACCCACCTGCCCTATCCTATTACAAAGAGGCGTTCACCTTCAAAAAGTGCATTTCTCCTTTTTTTTTCTTAAATTATATGTAAGTGCTTGGCACTCTAGTTACTTATCTATTTTTATCATCGACGTGCAAGCTCTAGACGGGAGACTGTGCGTTTTTTTATTTTCTAGCTTATATGTTTATTGAAATCAGCACCCATGCCTATAATGCGATGTCCAAAAGATGTCGTCATTGGCGAAAAAGAGATTATCTAAACATCGTGTACCAGGCGTATAAATCAGAGAGCTATGGTTCACACTGCCGAAGAGATAAAAGGAAGTACAAATCGTACATTTTTATCTTCGAGGACACCCGTCTCATTACCGTGTACCGGTCTAGAAAAAAGTCAAAAAACTACGTAAACAGAGCCTCATGAAGCATTTTATCAAACCCCGCGTTACGGCCACTGCCCAAGGAGACAGTTATGAATTTAATGTTTCCATCCGCGCTAATTCAGAATTTGAATTAGGTGTATGTGCTCAACTCATTCAACGCATGAAAGACATCTTGATCAAAGATGAGATTCAGCGCAAAGGTCTGAAAGATCTTTACCAATTTGCTACTGAGGAAGATGAAAGAAATTTCTATGAAATCGTAGAGATGAACATCTGGGATGATCTCCTTGCACAAGGAGAAGTTGTCCGCGACCTTGGACGCAGAGGGTATAAAGATATGGACGGCACAATTAACTCTATTCTTAAACCCGAGTAACGTTATTTGAAAAAAATCGAGAAATTATCAGATAACGAAAATTTAACACAGAAATTTGTTCCACCCTTTAAATAACAACAGGAGATCTTACAATTCGTAGGATCTCCTGTTTCGTATAATTTCGATATGTTAGGTCAAAAGGGTCAGCTTCTAATACCCTGAAGGTAAACAGAAGCGGATGTGTTGTGCTTCTACGCTACTAATTGATGCTACAGATTGAAGTTCTTCTGATCTTCTCGCTAGAGCCTCTTCTTCACGTAAATAATCTACAACAGGAGATACAAATCTCTCCATTACCGCAGTTACCAATTGCTGGTACTTTGGGTTTGTTGCATATCCACCTTTCGCAATTGATTCGATTTGCATGTTTGGATCTAAGGTCTCAAACAATCCGTTCTTGCGGTAAGTGTGGAAACTAGTTAGCACTTTGCAATAATCCTCCACCGCTTGTTCTAAAGACGTATATACTCTATAGCGTCTGAAACGTTGCTCCCCGTTGTCGTAAACTAATTTACTTCTAGTAGGGTTTGTGGATGCAATGTTGAAAATTCTGAAGTCTTTTCTCAGTTCCCAACCTTGCTCAGCTATTGCTTGGGATATAGCCACTTTTGTATTGATGCCGTATTTTCTACAGATTGGATCGAAAGCTTTATATAAAGTTCTTATATAATCTTCTCTCTTTATTGTATCCGTATCCTTTACACTTGTAATAGAATTATTTGAAGATGCTACTGCAAAATCAGTAATTCCTATACTTAATACAAACGCGGTTAAAATAAGTAAAAACTTTCTCATTAAAAGTTTATTTCGTAAAAAGATCAAGTGTCCGTCTGACGCTTGTGCTGATTATCAGCGAGTTATTCTAATAATTATCGTTTATTAAAATATTGGATGCAAATATAACATACTCTTGTAATATAATCATAACGCTTTAACACTTATTTGCAACCTTATTTTTATACAAAACAAATCTTTTATTGCACTATTCTAAGGTTACATCATTTAAAGCATATAAAATTGCATTTTACATAGTACGATAAGCAGTTTTATAAGTTTCATTTCAAGGTTTTGAAGCAAAAAAAATCGAGTTTTATTATTAAATTTGTGTAACAAATAAGGGATTCATGTCCATTTTTTAGTTAATCACCTCATTAACAGTACTAATTACACTAATTTAATCAGGTGAAAAGGGAGTATAATGGAAGTAAATTTCGGTACTTATTTTTTTAATTTTTATTTTGAATACAAGTTGAAAATCACAATATTATAACTCGACTTAAAGTACATGATTCCTTGGAGGATGTTAATCGCATTCTCTATAAAATTCAGGAAACTTATCTAAGCTTAATTCAGTTAAATTTCCTCTTTATCTGTCATATTAATATTTATTGTTCGCGAAACAGTCAATGAGAAATAATACAAATGGTTTCAAAGAAGAACTCGTTCAACAAAAAAGTTGGGTAAGAGTGGGAGTCATAGGACTACTGGTCTGTGGGGTGCTTGGTGTATATGCAGCTTTTTCTGGCGCTGACGGTTCAAAACATCAAAGAATGCGAATCAATGAGTTAGAAAAGAAAAATGCTCAAATTGAAGCTGAAAGTGGTGCTTACCTTTCTAAAATAAAACATCAGAATGATCGTATCCTCGACCTGAAAGATGATATTCTCCGATTAGAAAAACGATTGAATGAAAGAGAAGCGGAACTCAACACTAATGATCAGAAGCTGGATATGAAGCAAGGGTCTATCCGATCATTAGAAACGAGAATATCGGAACTAAAAGATGATAAATTCCGTCTCCAAAGAAATATTGATGAAAATAACCGCGTGATTCAGGATATGAGTCAACGTGCTAAAGAACATAATGAACTGCTGAAAAGTACACAGCAACAGCTTGCTGAAACACAGGAGTCGCTGGAAAAAGCACAAGCTAAACATGTGCAGTCTTTAAAAGAACAGAAACTGGCAGAGCAATCTGAAATTGCAGCGCAGGAAGCATTGAGAAAGCAAAAAGAATTAACAAATAACTTGATGCAGGAACTTGCTCAAACTAGAGGTGAACTTAACTCTGCCGTACTTAATGCAAATGATAAAGACCTTCAGCTTCAGCTGGCACAGCAAAAGGAATTGCAACAGCAACAAATTCAGCTGAAAGAAAAACAATTGGAAACACAGGCCAATACTGATATTTATAAGATTATGGCCGCTACAAGTATTGTACTCGTCATTGCTCTGATCATTTTTGTGGTTTTTGCACTTCAAAGAAATGGTACTGACTTGATGATCTTCCAAAAATCTCAGGATAAAGATTAAACTTTTTTCAACTTAAATCATTCCATTATTTTTCAATTAATAGCAGACAGCGGATCAACTAAAACAGACTGGACTTTACTGAATGTTTCAGAAAAAAAAGTAGTCTCCACCTTCAAATCAGCAGGGTACAATCCCCTTTTCTGGGATAAAGAAGAGCTGAGCAAAGCATTTCAACAAGACCTGAATGCTTTACAGGAAACTATTGAAATCAATGAAATAGAGAAGGTGTTTTTCTATGGTGCTGGATGCAGTACTGAGGAAAGACAATTGAAAGTCAAAAATGCATTGTCTGTTATATTGCCTGCCACTGATATTACTATTGATACAGATTTAATGGGTGCTGCCAGGGGTTTGCTGGGTAAACAGTCTGGTGTTGCTGCAATTCTAGGTACAGGTGCCAACTCCTGCCTGTATAGACAAGAACAAATTATTGAAAAGCCGATTTCATTGGGGTATATGCTGAGTGATTTTGGAAGTGGCGCCACTTTAGGTCTCGCTTTCCTCCAAAAACTCTTGACTACTCAGCTGTCTATGGAAACGATCAGTCACTTCATAGATACTTTTAATCTGACTACTGAAGACATATTAGAAGCACTTTATAAAAAGAAAAACCCTAATACCTTCTGTGCTTCTTTTGCTCCTTTTATTATAGAACATCATCAACATGATGAACGACTAAAAGCATTGATACTGGAACAGTTTCATCAATTTATTCAATATTACATCCTCCCCTTTTTCAATAAGAATACAACCCAAGTAAAAATCACTGGCTCTATTGCTCATCATTTCTCTCCTTTACTTCTACAGGCATTTGAAAATTGTGAATTAGAAGCCCCTGAAATTATTCAATCGCCTACAGAAGGATTAATTCAATATCATTTGTCGTAGTAGTTAAATGCTGTATCTTCATGGCTTAATTGATTTTACCGACAGACATGAAGCATTTTTTACAACTTCAACTTTTTTTTATTACTCTTTTATGTACTTGTTCTAATCTTATAGCTCAAAGTAACAGAGAGTTTCGTGGTGTATGGATTGCCACGGTAAACAACATTGATTTCCCTGCCCCTAACCTTACAACTACGGAAGAACAAAGAGAAGATTACGTCCGTTATCTTGACAAAATTCAAGAACTTGGTTTCAACACTGTTATTGTTCAAGTAAGACCCGTTTCTGATACTTTTTACCCATCATCATACGAACCTTGGAGTAAATACCTTACTGGAAAGCAAGGCAAGGCACCTTCCCCCTATTTCAATCCGCTTCAATTTATGATTGAGGAAGCACATAAAAGAAATTTGGATTTTCACGGCTGGTTCAATCCTTATAGAGTGACAATGAATGCCGATACGACAGCTTTAGCACCCGGACATCCATTTTTCCATCACAGAGAATGGTTTGTAAAATATGGCAATAAATACTATTTCGATCCAGGACACCCTGAAGGACGAAAATTTGTATTAGAAGCTATTATGGAAGTGGCAAGACATTACAATCTTGATGGCATTCACTTTGATGACTATTTCTACCCTTACAAAATCCAAGGTAAAGAGTTTCCTGATGAAGAGTCATTTCAAAAATATGGCAGTCAGTTCCAAGACAAAGACGCCTGGCGAAGAGATAATGTAGATTACTTTGTGCAAAGCTTATCTATGCAACTGAAAGCAGAACGACCTGATATTCAATTTGGCATCAGTCCTTTTGGTGTATGGAGAAATAATAATGTAGATCCGAAAGGTTCCAATACAAGAGCCGGTATCACAAATTATGATGACCTGCACGCTGATATTGTAAAATGGATGAAAAGAGGATGGATTGATTATGTGATTCCTCAAGTGTACTGGCACAGAAAATTAGGTGCAGCCCCTTATGAGGAAGTGGTGATGTGGTGGAACAATAACTGCTACAATACCAATTTATACATCGGTCAAGCACTATATAAAGTAGGTACTAAGTGGGAAGATCCTAAGGAGATTTCGGAACAGATGTACATCAATAGAAAATATGACAAAGTAAAAGGAAATGCTTTCTTCAGTGCGAAGTACCTGTTTGAAGACCCTATGAATGTGACGACTTCCATCAAGGTCAATTATAAAAACTATGTCCTTCCTCCTTCTGTGACAACTAAAGAACTGGAAGCTCCTTCAAAAGTAAGAATTACTGGAAGTGACGGGCACGTTGACCGTGGGGTTACGTTGCAATGGGAAGACAGAGATAGAGGATCAGACATCAAAAAATATGTAATCTACCGCTATGAGGAGGGTGGATTTGGGCATTTGGATGGCAAGTATATTCATGCTATCGTAAAGAAAGAACCTTATAAAACGCAGGTTTATGTGGACCGTGACCTTCAAAAAGGAAAAAAATATACTTACATTGTTACAGCATTGGATGGCAATTATAATGAAAGCGGTATAAGCAATGCGATTATGCTTAAGGCAGGAAACTTTTTCTCCAAAAAAGTTAAAGTACTTCACTAATTAAACTACTCTACACATGCAGAAGGAAAGAAACCCATGGCAGTGGCTCCCTACTCTTTATTTTGTGGAAGGCCTTCCCTACACGATAGTGATGACAGTGGCAGTCATTATGTATAAAAACTTAAATATCAGTAATGCTGAAATTGCTCTTTATACATCATGGTTGTATTTACCTTGGGTGATCAAACCTATTTGGAGTCCGGTAGTGGATGTAGTCCGCACAAAGAAATGGTGGATTTACATGATGCAATTAGTGATTGGAGGAGCGTTCGCTGCTGTTGCTTTCACCTTGCCAATGGATAACTTTTTCCAGTACTCTCTAGCTGCCTTCTGGATTGTCGCCCTAACATCTGCCACTAATGATATTGCCACAGATGGTTTTTATATGATCGGTCTTCGAGATGATCAACAAGCATTTTTTGTCGGTATCAGAAGTACATTTTACAGACTTGCAATGTGGGTAGGTCAAGGTGGAATTGTGTACTTGACAGGACACTTTTATAAAACCTATCAAAATTATACGACTATTTGGAGTACAACCTTTTTGGTACTTGGTGCATGCATGGCTGGATTTAGTTTATTGCATAAATTTATTTTACCTAACACCGAAACTTTAAGGTCAGAAAAAGAACAACAAAGAGGATTAAAAGAGGTTGCTATTATCATCAGTCAGATTTGTATCATTGGTCTTGGCGGTTTCTTGATCAATAAGTTCATGAACATCGATACTACTTGGACCTATCTCGTATTGGGTATTTTAGTAATCATCTACACTTATTTCGATTTAAAGAAAAAAGCGAAAACACAGCCTCAAATCCTTAACTCTCCTATCCTCACTTTCTTTAATAAAAAAGGGATCAAACTTTCTATTAGTTTTATCTTATTATACCGCTTAGGTGAAGCTCAATTGGTAAAAATTGCTACACCGTTTTTGTTGGATGATAGAGAGGTAGGTGGTATCGGATTAACCAATGAAGATTTCGGTATTCTATATGGAACTATTGGCCTTGCTTGTTTAGTAATTGGTGGAATATTAGGAGGGATTGCTATCTACAGAAAAGGACTGAAGTTCTGGGTACTTCCTATGGTCCTTTCCATCAACCTACCCAACCTTGGTTATTGGCTTTTGGCTTCTTTCACTCCTGAAGGGCTTCTCTTCCCAGGTATTGTAATTGCTATTGAGCAGTTTTTCTATGGATTTGGATTCACTGCACTAATGATGTACATGCTTTATATATCACAAGGAGAAAATAAAACAGCACATTATGCGGTCTGCACAGGTCTGATGGCTTTCGGTATGATGGTTCCGGGCATGCCTTCAGGCTATATTCAAGAGTTTTTAGGGTATAGCAATTTCTTCCTTTGGGTCGTTATTTCAGGAATACCGGCTATTGGCTTTTGTCTGAAACTGAAAATTGATCCTAAATTTGGATTAAATCAGAAGTAATAAGAGCATGTTTGAAACATCTCTTTCAGTAAATATATATATTCCAAACATGCTCAAAAAAAGCTCCGCATCAAAAGACACGGAGCTTTTCTACACAAAATGTGCATTACAAATTATTCATCCTATTAATTTTTCGCAATGTAATCACCACCTAAAGCTAAATAAAGATTGATCCTCTGCGAGATCTTCTCATACTTCAGGTTCAACTGATTCGTCGCTTCGTTCAATAGTTGCAACTGCTTCTGTAATAGGGTAAACATATTTTCATTACCAATTTTATATTGCAATTCTGACAATTGGTAAGTACGTTCTAAGTTTTCCAATGCAATCGTAGATTGAGTAAATCTTCCTTCTACCGCATTGATACCGTTCAAGCTTGTCTCCACTTCACTTAATGCCGTCAAGTAAGATTTCGCATAATATAAAACGGCTTGTTTCTGTGCTTCGTTTTGAATTTCAATATTCGATTTGATCGCTCCCCAAGTGAAAATTGGTGTCACTAAATTGGCTCCAACTGTCACCAGTGGATTTGACAAACCAAATAATGCTTGAGTAGTTGAATTCACAGCTCCAAAAGAAGAGTTTAAACTCACTTTAGGCCAACGTGCTGCTTTAGCAACTTCAGTATTATAAAATGCCATTTGTACTGCATATTGGCTTATCATAATATCAGGACGATTTTCCAACATGCTCATTGGCAAGTTTTCTGGTACTTCAGTAGCAAGTTCTGGAAGTGATGAAGCTACTTCAATTTCACCCTTTGGATATCTACCAATCAATAACTCAATTGATCTTTTAGTATCTTTTTCAATCTGCTCTAGCTTCACTAAAGTTTCTCTGAACTTTGCTTCCTGAGCATTCATCTGCAATACATCTGATTCCTTGGCAACACCAATTTTCAATCTTGCTTCATTCAAGGTTGCCATCTCAGACGTAGCCTCAATAGCCTGATTTACTAATTCTTTTTGCTGGTTAATAAATACAGAAGTGTACCATGCTTTGGCAATTGTAGCCGCTAATACCTGCTCTAATTTCTGCTTACCATATTCAGCAGAATAGATCATGGTTTCAGTCCCTTTTTTCGCATAACGAAGTTTCCCCCAAAGATCCACTTCCCATGACATATTGACCATACCATAACCAATAGTTTGATTACCACCATTGAAGTTGTAGCCATTTTGAGCACCTGCACCAATCATCGGCAACAGTCTTGAATTTGCTATTTTCAATGCAGCATTTGCTTGCTCAATTCTTGAAGCGGCAACATTGATATCAGCATTAAAACGATACCCTTCAGCAATGATAGAATCCAACTCAGCTGTTTCCCATTCTTTGGCCCAGCCTAAATCAATGTTAGCAGAGTCAATTTCTTGAAATACCCAGTCATTTGGAATCTGCATATTTTCCAATGCTTGGTTATCTTCTTTTATCTCATCAGATGTGGGAGCATCTTTGAGGTTCAGACATCCACTAAGTACCATTGAGGCACTTAGTGAGATGATTATTTTTTTATATAACTGCATAATGAAGGTCTATTTTAGTGAGCTTTCAAAATCAAGTAGTTCACTTTAGCTGAAAGACGAATCATTACTTTACGTACAATATAGAAAGGTTGCATTGTAGAAGTATAAACTGCTACTGATCCATTGGCACCCATTGGGATATTATAATCCTCTTCCGTAGAGAATTTCACCAAATACTTTCCTCTTTTCTGTAAGTTTTGATCGATTTCCGGTACTCTACCGCTTGGCAATAACTGACCTCTGCTTGATGCCCAAACAACAGACTCTACTTTTGCTGGAATAATTTCACCAGGACGAGTAACGAAAGTAAGATCTACTTCATTCCCTTCTTGAATTTTATGCAACTCATTTTGATCAAATGAAGCTATGATATTCTGACGGCCTTCTACCAATGACATTAAGTCTGTAAGAGGAAGAGCCATTGCACCAGGACGTAATTGTAAATTGACTACAGTAGCATTAATTGGAGCTTTTACGATTGTCTGCTCCAAGTTCCATTTTGCTTGCTCTAACTTCGCTTCCAACTCTGCAACAGATACTTGCTGACCATTGTATTCCGCTGTGATGTTAGCCAAAATCGAAGCTTCTTGTGCTTTGATTTGAGCCAATTGAGCTTCCAATTGCTTTACATTGTTCTGAGCTTGTTGTAAATCGAATTTGTTACCTGCATTTGCATCAACTAGCTCCTGGAATTGACGTTCACGCGTTCTTTGTAATTCCAATTGAGCTTCTACTGCTCTTCTGCTTGCTTTTAAAGCATCTACATTTTTATACTGAACGCTAACTGAAGCTTCTGCTTTTTTAATAGAAGCATTCAATCCTTCAATTTGAGCTAAGAAAGGAGCTTGTTCGATGATAAATAAAGTATCACCCTTGTTTACTCTAGAGTTTTCCTGTACTAAAACATCTTGCACACGACCACGAACATTGGCCTTAATCTGAACGGTTTTATTATACACCCTTACATCATCTGATGAAGGCATGAGTACGTTCATTGCTAAGATCAAGAAAGAAACTCCAATTACTGGAATAATGAAAACGATGATTTTTGAAGTGGTGTTCCAGGCTAGTAATTTAAATTTGATAAATACCAACCATACAATAAGACAATAAACAATTAATATTAAATCTACCATGATTATTGATTTTATAAGATTTTGAAGATTAGGCTTTGATTAAGCTACGTCTGTTTTTTTAATTTCTGAAGATTCGTCTGTATCTGAATTCTCACCAAAGGCTTGCTTTTCAGTGACATGAATTTGATATGGATTTGAATAAGCCCAAATCAACGCGATTGGCCATAGCATTCCTCCCATAACCAAAGAAAGTAAACACATAATGTGAATTGAATCTGCTTGAGGATGATTTCTCTTTTTAGCAATTTGTTCAGGGATCACATGAATTTTCCAGAATACAATTGCTCCTACAATAGGAACAACACTAATTACTACCCAAGCCATAATATCAGCAAAGGCATTTACTTTATCAGGACTAACCATAGCAAATGCAGAAGTAGGCATTGTCACCAATACATACATCAGGAATAAAAACGAAAAGGTAATTTTCTTTTTCATCTCAAGTAAGGATTTTATTAGGTATCTATTTTGTATTACCTCATCACTGGAGGTCGTTTTAAAGCTTTTGTTTGAAGTAGATAATTTTGATCTGTTATACACAATCGTTCAATTATCGATTATGATCATTTTATGACAAGTGTAAAATTAGGCTCAAACAACTCTTTGAAAACGTGCAACTTATTTAATTGACACGTCAAATATAGTTTATGGTTTAACAATTTAATTATTTGAAAATCCATTTATAATTATGCGATTGTTCTTTTCAATATTGTTCACACTTAAACAAACTTATTAATGATAATTATCACCGAAAACAGGAGAATTAGATAAAAAGTGAGATGTTTTTTTGTGCTAAGACAGAGGAAAAGATTAAATAATAAATTGATGTAGGGTAATTATTTTCTAAAAAAACAGGATAAAACAGCCTTATTTAAAGCATTTCTGTGTTATAGCCTTTTCTAAATTGTACTGGAGTCACACCAAACTCTTTTTTAAATCTATTGGTAAAATGCGGTATAGATTGATAGCCCACTTGGATCGAAATCTCAGAAATAGGCAAATCAGTTGTTAATAGTAAGGACTTCGCTTTAGATAAACGCAAATGTTTTATGTAATCATACATCGAATATTTAAAATAGGACTTAAACAAAGTATGTAACTTCGTCTTAGAGTAACCTATTCTTTTGCACAACATTTCAATGCTTATTTCTTTGTCTAGGTTACTTTTTATAAACTCCTCCAAGTCATCTAACTCAATTTGAACTTCTCTAGAAAAAGTAAATTTTTTAACGTTAGAAGAAGATACTTGTAATTGATTTAGAATATCAGCGACAATAATCAATACAAGTCCTTTATAAACAGGTGTCTTTATTTCATCTGGGTATTCTGTAAACATCAATTCCTCTAAAGATTTCTGATGCTTCAATGTATAAGATTGCTTTGCTAAATAAGACCTGCTCGTTTTCAAGCCAACATCAACATTGGGATATTGATCAATAAAATCTTTATAGTTTCGTTTCAACCAATCTAATCCCACATGAAGTTCAATAAACATTCTAGGTTTATCCACCGGAAAACGCCCAATCATAGTTGAATTATCAGAATAGATCAATACTTGTCTTTCTTCATTTAAAACTTCTTGTGGATGTTCTACGAAAACTGTGCCCTCTGGAAAACCTTGAAAAGAAAAACTAATAATGAGCGTCTGCTTGTTTTTTCTAGCTTGCTCCTTGAATAAGATTTCTTGATTTAATGTGAAATTGATACTTCTAACCTGTATTCCTTCTTCCACATTATAACAACTGAAAGTCCCTTTACCTACCTCATTATCAAAAGTAAAACTATCGGCTCCCTCTTGAAGGTCTGTTTTTAAAGACTTTGCTATTGTTTCCAGCCATGTATCTCTGTTGGTAATTTCTACTAGCATTGTGACAATGAAATAAGGATTAGGTATTCTGGTACTAAGTACCAAGACAGAATTAATTATCAATTATTTTTGGCTTAGTACTTAAAACAAAAAAGGTGAAAAGTAATTGAAATAACTACTTTTCACCTTATCTATTTAGAAGAAGAATGTGATGTATTCTTCTGATTAGCTCTTTACAAGTTCTGTTTCAGCCATCAAGTATTTCTTGAACTGTTTGAAATCAGCTGGCATTAACGTTGCCTCTTTCGGTCTGTCAATGATTTCTTGTAAACGTTGAGGAATTTCGATTTTCTTGTTGATTACTGGCTCAACAATTTCTACGAATTTTACTGGATGTGCAGTAGATAAGAAAACACCTGCTGTCTTTTTACCTAAATCATTTCCATCCATATATTCCTTCAAGGCTTTGTAAGCAATTGCTGTATGAGGACACATTACATATTGTGTTTGGTCATACACTTCTTTCATTGTTGCCTCAGTGTCATCGTCACTGTACCAAGCACCTGAAATTCTCTTTATCAATTTCTCATAAGAATTTCCTGTCAATTCTAATAAACGAGGAAAGTTAGAAGGGTTTCCAACGTCCATTGCATTTGAAATTGTTGAAATCGAAGTCTTCGGTTGGAATACTTCTGTTTTCAAGTAAACAGGAACTACTTTATTTGAGTTGGTTGCTGCAATAAAGTTTTCAACCTTCAATCCCATTCTGTTAGCAATCAATCCACCACAAAGGTTACCGAAGTTACCACTAGGTGTACAGAATACTACTTTCTTAAAGCCTTCTCTCTTCAATTGTGCAAAAGCATTGAAGTAGTAGAATGACTGAGGGATCAAACGGCTAATGTTGATTGAGTTGGCAGAAGTAAGGTTCAACGCCTCACTCAATTCCGGATCAAGGAACGCTTCTTTTACCAAACGCTGACAGTCATCAAAAGTACCTTCAATCTCAACAGCTTTGATGTTTCCACCATTTGTTGTCAATTGTTGCTCTTGAATAGGACTTACTTTTCCTTGAGGATAAAGAATGGTCACTTGAATACCTTCCACACCAAAGAAACCTTGTGCTACTGCACTACCAGTATCACCTGATGTTGCTACTAAAATGTGTAGATTTTCACCTTTGTCTAAGAAATACGACATCAAACGAGCCATAAATCTTGCACCGAAATCTTTAAATGCTAAAGTAGGACCATGGAATAATTCAAGTGAGTAAATTTGATCTACTACTTTCACGATTGGTGCGTCAAAGTTAACGGCATCATCTACAATCTTGCGAATTTCTTCTGAAGGAACATCTCCACCTAATATTGTGTTTGTCACTTCATACGCAATGTCTTGAAATGATAAATTCTCAATATTATCAAAGAATTCTTGAGGTAATTTCGCAATTGTCTCAGGCATATATAGACCATTGTCTTCTGGTAGCCCTTTGAAGAGTGCTTTTTTTAAACTAGCCTCTTCCGCTTGTCGTTTAGTACTATAATAGATCATCTTACTTCTTCTTTTCGTTCTCGCATCACATTGATATATCCGTAAAAGATAATCGTGTTTTATTGAAAATATTACAAGCAAATATAGTCATTTAATAAAATATTTCAATAAAATAAGTGATTTACATTTGTTTTTATAATGATTTAATAATAATCGATGTTATATATTTTAGTATTTTTGATAAATATTACAAACAAAACCTATTCTGTTGTATTCCTTTTTTTTATGAAGAAAACAATTTTACTCGCCATCATTGCCTTCGCTTGTCTTTTACAGGATGCAAGTGCCAAAAAAATTGCACTTGTAATTGGTATTGATAAATATGTACCCGATACCCCTACTGGTGAAACATTAACTTGGAGAAACCTTAATGGTGCTGTTAGAGATGCTAACGCAATGTCTAATGTACTGAAGTGTAAGTATCAGTTTGATGTAATCAAAGTATTAGACACTCCAGAAGAAACTACTACAAAAGGACTGAAAGAAGCTTTTAAATGGCTTCAAAGTAATACAAGTGCCAATGATGTCGTCTTTTTCTATTATGCAGGACATGGTTCTCAAGTGGAAAACAGCCGACACTTTGAAGCAGATAAGACACAGGAATGTATTGTACCGTCTGATGCATATAAAGGAAAGCAGAATTATATTCTTGATACAGAGATTAATGCCTTTTTACTTTCTCTGACTAATAAAAAAGCATTAGTGACGGCAATTTTCGACAGTTGTCATAGTGGCTCTGTAAGTAGAAATGCCATTACTGCAGAAACTCCGGTTACAAGAAGCTTGAATCATAAATTTCCTGATATCAAAACTTCTGTTCCTAAAACTATCCCTCCGGCAACAAGAGGAGCATTAATTATCTCTGCGGCTCAGAATAATGAAACCGCTTCTGAAACGGTCAACACAGAAGGACTTCCTCAAGGTGCTTTCACTGATGCATTTCTTCAAGCCATCAATGCTTCACCTTCTGTTGAAAACGTAGCGACATTGGAAAAAAGAATTCGCTCTTTATTAAGATTCAATGGTAAAGTACAGACTCCTACTTTTGAAGGACAGGAAGGTCGTATGAATAAAGCTTTATTTGGTGAGAATGTAGCGACTTCTGATAATCCTTTATTATTTGTAGAAAAAGTAAACAGTTCTTCAGGAGAAGTAAAGCTACTAGGTGGTGCTGCTTTGAAAATCACGAAAGGAACGACACTTAAAAATGATAAAGGAATTGAACTTGAAATTTCTACTTTAGACGGTATGACTTCTTCTTATGCTAAAGTAACAAGTGGAAGTTTAAGCAGTATTAAAGAAGGAGATGCTTTTGAAATAAAAGTTTGGGCACATGCAAATCACCCTAACTTGGTAGTGTATGCTTCAAAGAGTTCGTTAAGTGATATTCAGATCACCAGTATCGGGCATGACCTACAGTCCTTAAAAGGTGCTAACTTCACTTTTGTAAAACCTTGGGAAGTAGGTACTCATACGCTAGCGTTCAATGAAAGTACTTCTCAGTGGATTGTTTCAAATACTTGCGGTCAACAGAAAGTGATTCCAAACCCTAATCCAGCAGTAGTAAAGAAAGCTGTAAGTGGCTTAGTCTGCGATGGCAATAAAAGTGTAAAACTTTTCGTCAACCTACCTTTATCAACAGATAAGTATAAATTACTTGAAGGTGAATTTGAGGAATCCGCTACCAAACTATCGAAGAATAGTATTGAGGCTTCCTATATCTTGGGTGGTTTCTATGAAGAGGGAAAATTAAAATATGCATGGACTTTACAGTCTGCCAATGCTCAAAGTGAAGAGACAAAAACGCTTCCTACGTTTGCAGACCCAGTTAGTGTAAATAGTCAGTCGTTCAAATACAACTTGACTGATCAAGCTCAAAAAATTGGGACGATCAAAAAATGGATGACTTTAAGATCTCCGGCAAGTATGGCTTTCCCTTACAAATTGTGTCTTCAGGACTTGGATAACGGAAGTGTTATTGACGGCGGTAAAATTTATGAAGGACAGAATATGCGTTTAGCTTTCCAGAAAGACCCTGCCCTTTTTGCCCGCTGGAAGAAAAGAAATATGTTCTTGTATGTATTTATGATTGACAATGATGGGCAAATGCAACTTCTACTGCCTTTTGATTTCTCAGATAATAAATCTGATAATATTCTTGAGGGATATGAAAAGGATGTAGTGCCAGTTGATCTTGAAGGAAACTATATTGAATTTACGGTTGAAGGTACCGGAGTAGATAAAATGTTTGTTTTAGCTTCAGAAGAGGCCATCCCAAATCCAGAACAATTGTTTAATGTAAATGGTGTTCGTTCTACAAGGTCAGGTGTAGGCGGAGATCCTTTGGTTAATCTCCTCAACAGTATCAATACCAATACAAGAGGGCTTTCGATGAAAGAAAGAAAAGTAAAAGCAGTTTGGAGTATCAGTTCAGTTACTTTTGAGAGTAGTTTAAGGTAACGAAACACAGCACAAACTAAAAAAGCACAGATCTCTTTAAAAGGTCTGTGCTTTTTCTTTAGATTAAAACTTTGAGTTAAATCTGATCAATACTTTTGATGACCTATCGTAAGGACTCAAAAACACCTTATAGATAAACCATAAGATCATTAAGTAGATAGTCTTTCGCATGATAAAAATTGGTTTGCTTCACAATAAAGTTTCATCATCTATAATATACTAAATATAACATGAAAGGCCTTCGAAATGTTTTAGAAAGTTAGTTGTGTCTTATTATTCATTGGGTTATTTAAATTGAATTAAAATTATTGAAACTCAATTCAAACTCTTCTTTATCAATACAATACGACCATAACTGACATTTTCGAAATAAAAAAAGTCAATAAGAGCATGTTTGAAACCTTAAGAGTCAATTCTTGCTAACATCATATTTATAAATGCAAGAGATATAAAAGCTTCGGATGAAGCTGGGTCTCTCTCGTAATCCTTTGATAACCTTCTATATCCGTTTAACCAAGCAAAAGATCGTTCTACTTGCCATCGATGGTTTTCGGGAACAAAACCTCTGTCTTTTGAAGGAGGAGACTGAGTTGTGTCAACTTTCCAATCAAAGTACTTTGCGGATTTCTTAAAAGTACCTCCATAAGCTTTATCCGCTCTAATCACCTCTAATCGACTACTCACAGATTCAACTTGACTAAGCAATTCTAAACCAGCATGGCCATCGTGCTCGTTAGCTGGTCCTACATATACTGCGAACAAACGCCCACCACAATCTACAGCTATATGCCTTTTTCGACCATTAATTTTTTTATTTCCATCAACACCCCTGGCGACATTCAACATAGGAGCAAGCTTTATACTCTGACTGTCGACTGCTATTAATGAAGGTTCCAATTCTCTATGACTCAGCCCTCTATCAAGAATAGATAATTCACACATAATCAGCTTTAACGTTCCATCTTTTTTCCATTTACTAAAGTAATAATAGACACTTTGCCAATTAGGGAAACGGCTATCAAGATTACGCCATTGACTACCTGTTCGCGTGATATTAAGGATAGCATTCATTACCATCCTCAAACATAGTTTGCGAGGTTTATTGTTTTCTAAGAATACTTCTATAACTTTCCATTGGAGGTCGGTCAAATCATTGTATTTGCTTTGCATAATTTTCTTGGTTTTTGGTCGAACCTAAAATTATGTAACGATCTCCATTCTTTATGAAATTAATAAAAAACTATATCTCCTTATTTCAAACACGCTCTAAGATATCTTCTACCTTATTGACCTTCTGAAACAATACAATGAAATTTTACATCTCCAATTTCTGTAAACTGCTCAATGCTTTACCTGTAGTGGATTTTATTCCACCGAAAATATAAAGTTCATTATTGATATAAGCACAACCGCCATGACGGCTAACCTTCATATTTGAATTATACTCAATATATATTTTATTGATAGGATCTATAGAAGCCAAGTAACTTTCTTCATTGTAATTTCCTACAATCCAGATTTTACCATCGATAACAGCAGTAGCGTGTGCTGAAACCTCTACCGGTAAATCAAAAACATGTCCCCATTTATCTGAAGAGATATCATAAACATCCACACTATTGGAAGCCTTTTTTCCATTATAACCGCCAATAGTATAAAGTTTTCCATCAATGATTTCACCTTTCGTACTTTTCTTTTCAGGCATATTGGCTAACTTCTCCCATGTATTAGTTTTGGGATCATATCTTTTTAAAGTCTTTGAATAAAATGTTTTATCATATGATCCTCCAAAGATATAAATCTGACCTCCCCATACTGCAGAACCGCAACTTGCTGTTGGTGAAGATTGATCTAGTCCTTTTGAAAACTTTCCTGTCTTTAAATCATAAATGATCACCTTGGAATTCACTTTTCCACCTTTAGTCACTCCACCGATAACATATAATTTGTCTTCATTGATAGAAAGAGAGGCATACTGCAAAGGTGTCAGTTTTTTAGAAAGCTCTTCCCAACTGTTGTCTTCTGGATTATAACGCTCAATTGTACTTACAAATTCTTTATTTTCAGTTACGCCAGAAGCCATATAAATATAATTGGCGTCATTGGTATACCCAAAACTCAATCTTGGAGAAAGTAACTGATTTTGATCTTTAAACTCCAGTACCTGACCTTTTTTTGAGGATAATGTATTATGATTTGTATGAGCTAATTGAGCCACCGCAAGCATTGAGGACAGAAGGTAATAAAGTAATAAAGTAAGCCGCTTTCTCATGTAATTTTGAATTTTGTATTGCTCGTAATTCTATCTTTTGTAGTAGAAAAATCTATAAACTAAGAGTATTAATAGTACAATATAGAAAAAACCCGATCTAAAAACATGAAACAAGTTCAATAAATTATTCAGATCGGATTTTCACATATCAAACTTCATGCTCTATTCACAGATTCACTAAAAGCGTCTACTGTTCTTGAAATAGTTTTGAAAAAAGGGCTTTGATTTCCTCTTTCTGATCATATTTATAAGTTTCGATTTCTTTACAGCCTGAAATCATTGCCGAAGTTTTTTCTGTTCTATGGAAACAATAAATCGGCTTTTTCATCTCCAAACCTCTACCAATCTCATACCCGACACCTAATGAAGGGACAGTCACTTCTGCAATTATTATATCTGATGCAGTCAGCCAAGCCATATCCTGATTGTGAATTTGTTCATCAGTGATTTCCTCTTCTTGAAGATCCATTTGGCCAATATGTTCTGTCAATACCTCTCCGTATTGCTTTAGTTCTTCAATAATTTGGGCATAAAGTTCGGCATCTTCTCTGCCACCTCTGATTGAACCTGAAAAATATATCTTCATCTTATTTATCTATAAATTAAAAGCAGTAAACCCAAAGTTAGAACCTCATTCTATACTTAGGATTTACTGCTTAAATCTACATTTATCTTTCTAAATTAAATAGGCTTTTAATCTATTTTACTACTTACTCTCCACCGGAACATTCAATTGATTATTGTAATTGATGGTGTTCAATAAAAAGAAAGCCCAATTCTGCTCACTGTATTTACTCACCGACGCTTCATTCCCTTTCTTTAGGTTGCTTACCAATTCAGCATTCTCATAAACCGACGACGCATATTCACCATTGGATTGTTTATATGACTTTTGAGAAATATGAATCACTTCGTCAGTGGTGTTATTTTTCACATAGTAAGCATCAGGTACAAATTCCATCACTGCCCCTTTGTAACGATATCCTTGCTCTTTGATATCCAAATTAACCTTTACTTGAGTCGGTTTTGACTGAGGATCAAAATATAAAGTCACTTGATTACAGCCCATACATTCATAGTTCACAGCCTGCAATAAAACTTCTTTTTCTTTCTTCCCTTTTTTGATCTTTATTTTCTCAAAATAGGTTACTTGATTTTGAGCAAATCCTAACTTCTTTACTCCAGAAATATCTTTATCGCCAACATAGTTGATGGATTTATGTTGATTAGAAAGCTGTTCTACCGAAATAGTTTTTTCTCCTGTCAGAATAATGGATTTAATGTCTTCCAACTTCAATTTCACTTTATCTCCAGTCAGCTGATCTTTCACATGAATCACTGTAATCAAGTTATTTGTTCCACCTTGAATAAACTTGACGGTACCATAAATATAATCTTCATTTTCAGTCAGTACAGATACAGGTGAAGATAGTTTGATTTGATCCAGATCATTGATCACTGACGGCATATCCTTTGGCAAAAAAGGATAAGTTGGATTCTTTCTGGAAAGGTCGATTTCTACTGGAATCAGTTGGGCATTTGCAGTAGAAGACATGAACAGTAAAAAAGCGATGTATAATAACAAATCTCTCATTTTGGTTTTTGTTTTAGTAATTGTAAGATGAGTTTTAATAATGATTTAAAACGCCTCTATTACATTTTTGCTTTCCTTAATGAGGTCATTTACTTCCGAAAAAGTATCAAAAAAGGCTAGCACCCTTAAAGAATGCTAGCCTTCAATATCTATGTTTTGAGGATTTTCTAGTAATTACCCCACTTGATGTACGTCTCCAAGTCTTTATCTCCTCTACCAGAAAGGTTAACTACTACCACATCATCTTTCTTGAAATCCATTTTTGCTAATGCTGCAAAAGCGTGTGCTGATTCTACGGCTGGAATAATACCTTCCAAACGTGATAACTCAACACCTGCTGTCATTGCTTCATCATCTGTCACATATTTAAATTGTGCTCTTCCAGAGTCAAACAAGAAAGCGTGGATTGGTCCGATACCAGGATAATCCAAACCTGCAGAAATAGAATAAGGCTCTACTACTTGACCGTCTTCTGTCTGCATTAAGATCGTTTTACTACCATGTAATACACCTGGAGTTCCTAAAGCTGTAGTTGCTGCAGACTCACCAGAATCCACACCTAGACCGGCTGCTTCAACGGCTACAAGATTTACATCCAATTCATTTAAGTAATGATAGAATGCTCCTGCCGCATTACTTCCTCCACCAACACAAGCAATCACGTGATCAGGGTTTTCTTTTCCTTCCTTCTCTTTTAATTGCTCTTTGATTTCCTCAGAAATAACAGACTGGAATTTCGCCACCATATCAGGGTAAGGGTGAGGTCCTACAACTGAACCGATGATATAGTGTGTATCATCTGGGTTGTTAATCCAGTGACGCATTGCTTCGTTTGTAGCATCTTTTAGGGTCTTTGAACCACTTGTGGCAGGAATTACTTCTGCTCCCAACAAACGCATACGCTCTACATTCGGGCGCTGACGAGCGATGTCAATCTCTCCCATGTACACGATACATTCCAATCCCATTAAAGCACAAACTGTAGCTGTTGCCACACCATGCTGACCTGCACCAGTTTCTGCAATGATTTTCTTTTTCTTTAATCTTTTCGCTAAAAGAATTTGACCAATTGTATTGTTCACTTTGTGAGCTCCTGTATGGTTTAAATCCTCTCTTTTCAGATAGATTTTCGCTCCATATTTTTCAGAAAGCTTCTTCGCGTGATACAAAGGAGTAGGTCTACCAACATAATCTTTTAATAAACCATCAAACTCTTCCTTAAATTTTGGATCGGCCATCATAGCCTCATAGTTATCCTTCAATTCTTTCACGTTTGGATAAAGCATCTCTGGGATATATGCCCCTCCAAATTGGCCATAATAGCCATTCTGATCTGGTTCTTGATATGTCATCGTATTATTTGTTTTTGTTGTTGATAGATTTCACCCAATCGCTTAATTCTGTTACCATTGCAATATCTTTCATTGCCGGCGCAATTTCAAACTTACTATTCACATCTAAGCCTTTAAAAGGCAAATCTTCTAAAATAGTAAGGTCTTTTATGTTTTCTAAAGAAACTCCTCCGCTTAAGAAGAAAGGCTTCGTGGAAGAGTATTGTTTTAAAACTCCCCAATCAAAAGTTTGGCCCGTTCCTCCGTGCTGTTTACTCTTTGTATCAAAAAGAAAGGCATCAACGTAAGGTTCATAAGGAACTAACGCAGAAAAATTAAACTCATCTTTAATTCCAAAAACCTTGAAGATTTCCAATCCTTCCTCTTTCAATTGTTTTGCTTCTTCTGGAGATTCACTTCCATGTAATTGAATCACATCAAAATGATACTTCTTCGCTGAAGCTAGAATATTCTCAACCGTTTCATTCACAAACACTCCTACTCTTTTGGTTGAGCTGTTCCATTTTTGTTCTAAAAAAGAAACATCTTCTTTTTCAATATACCTGCTAGAAGGTGGATACATAATAAAGCCCAAATAGTCTGGCTCCAATGTTAAAACATCAGAAATATTCTGCTTATCACGCATTCCGCAGACTTTCAATTTGACGATGTTATGTTCCTCTTTGTCTGTTTTCATGATACGAAACTAAATCTCTTTTTAATAGAACTTATTTACTCTTAAGGACTCTAATTTTAATCTTTATGAAAAAGTATATTTTTCTTTTTATGCTCATTTTTTATAGTACTATCTCTCAAATATTTTGTCAAAAAGTCTATTTCACATCTCAAGAAAAGGAATATGATAAAAAAACTGACACATACCTTTTAAAAGGAAATGTTAAGACCACAATTGACTACTATTTATTCAGCAATGACTGTACTTTAGTCAACGAACTTAAAGGTTTATATACATTCTACGGGTCAAAAGAAAAACCACTTAAAATCACAGACCTTTCAGATTCATTGGGAGATGAATACTATATTGATAGTACTTACATTCTCAATATCTATGAAAATGAAGATATTTTACCTTATCATTTACATGATAGACCCTGTGGAGATTCCTTTATATACAATCCTGCTCCTCACTATGAATCCGACTCTACTACTTTTAATATGAGAACTCAAATATTAAGACTTTATCATAATGCTTTTATAAAATTTGATAATATATCATTCAAGGGAGAAGAAATTGAAATGAATTTCATAACCAAAATCTTAACCCTCAAAGGTTCAAATACTTTTCCTATTCAAAGTACAATCATACTTAGTGATAGTATCCCACACTCTTCCAATGATAAACTTCAAAAATTATTAAATACCAAAAAGACATTTTATATCAAAGACAACTGTAAATTTGATACCGAGGAAAATAGTCTTGAGTACCAAACCAATTAATCACTTCGATAATAATTCTTTATATTTGAGGATAAAGAATTTATCACTTTTTTGAATGAAAAACACTTTATCCCTTTTCATATTAATCACCTTTTTCCTAAGCTGTAATCAACAATTCTATGATCGTGAAAGATCGCTAGAATACAGTGCTGATAATGCTTACATTGATGCCCCAAAACATTTATTGTGTCTAAGAGGAAAGGCTTATTTTATTGATCCATCCATTGAAATCAAAGCGGATTCCATTGATATTCACCATAAATCAGGAAAAGTAATCGTCTATGGAACGGATGACTCTCCTGCAGAGATTTACTTGAAACAAAGTAATGTCAAAGTACTTGGTAAATATGAAATGTCAGGTGTTAGAGAACAGTTTTACAGAAGCTTTGATTATTATCCTCAAATCAACCGTATCCGTTTTCATACTGACAATCAGAAATGGAAAATATTTTAAATATTAAAAAAATATTTTCGGGTAGACACATAGGTCTACCCCTACAGTTGTTTCATAAAATCAATGGCTGCTTTGGCAGGATCTTCCGTTTTCATGAAGTTCTCACCAATCAAGAAACCTTGATAACCGTATTTCTTTAATTCTTTGATATTTTCAATATTGCTGATACCGCTTTCTGATACTTTCACGTACTCATTTGGAATCAATTCAGCCAACCTTATCGACGTTTCAATACTTACTTCAAAAGTCTTCAGGTTTCTGTTGTTCACCCCAATCAAGTCCATTTTATCACAAACGTGAGCTTCTAATTCTTGCTCGTCATGTACTTCCAAAAGAATTTGTAAACCTAAGTTTCTTGCTAATGTAGCATAATGTTTACTTTCTTCAGGAGTCAAACAAGAGGCAATCAAAAGAATAAAATCTGCACCGATTGATTTCGCTTCAATGATTTGATATTCGTCTACGATAAAATCCTTTCTGATGATCGGCACTGGAGAAACAGATCTTGCCGCTAATAAATCATCCACTGTTCCACCGAAAAACTCTTGATCTGTCAAAACTGACATTGCAGAAGCACCTGCTTTATAATACCCTTCAGCTACATCAGAAACTTTGGCAGTTCCGTTGATCAAACCTTTTGAAGGGGATTGTCTTTTGAATTCAGCAATAATTCCTGATCTATTCGGACTTGTAATCCATGACTTGGCAGAAACAGGTTCTTTGTCAAATAACGGTCTTCCTTCTAAATCTTGAACACTTAATAACTCTTTTCTTGCTGCTACTTCAATTTTCTTATGAGCAACAATTTTATCTAGAATTGTCATTTCTCTTTTATTATTTAGACGAATAGTCCTTATGAATTAATCAATTTCTTAAATGCATTCAGTGCTGCACCTGATTCCAATGATTCTTTGGCTTGTGCCACGCCTTCTTCAAATGCTAAACCTTTACCTGTCGCAATCGCTACACCGGCATTGGCTAGTACTGCTTCTTTTTGTGGAAGTGTACCTTTGTTTTCCAATACATCAGTGAAAATTTTTGCTGATTCTGCAATTGTTCCTCCACCAAAAAGTGATTCTTTTGTCTGGTAATGCAAACCTAAATCTTCCGGCTTCAATAGACGCTCACTTTCTTTTGTGATGATCTTAAATGGAGAAGTCAACGAGATTTCATCGTACACATCCAATGAGTGAAGGATGGCAAATTGCTTGTCAGTTTGTTGGTATAAGTAACCGTACAAACGTGCAATTTCTAAACTGAATACACCTACAATCTGCTTTTTCGGGAATGATGGGTTTACCATTGGTCCCAACATATTGAAGAACGTTTTCACTCCTAATTCTCTACGGATAGGCGCTACATTTTTCATTGCTGGGTGAAACAATGGAGCGTGAATAAAGCAAATCCCTGCCTCGTCCAAATTGCGTCTTAGCGTATCAATATCATTGGTAAACTCATAGCCGAAATGGGCCATTAAGTTTGATGATCCACATACAGATGA
The DNA here is from genome assembly GCF_012844305.1 of Flammeovirga aprica JL-4. GTDB lineage: Bacteria > Bacteroidota > Bacteroidia > Cytophagales > Flammeovirgaceae > Flammeovirga > Flammeovirga aprica. The sequence continues at coordinate 18,978 of NZ_JABANE010000071.1, read as the reverse complement.
AACACCATTGTTACCGTGCTTTGCTACATTTTGACCAGCACCTGCCACTATAAAAGAGGATAATGTAGAGATATTGAAAGTATCTTGACCGTCGCCACCTGTACCGCAAAGGTCCATCGCATCATAGTCATCCAAATCAATTCTCAAGCACAATTCCAACATAGCATCTCTAAAACCAGTCAACTCTTCTACCGTAATACTACGCATAGAGTAGACTGTCAAGAAAGCGGCAATCTGACTAGGATTAAACTCCCCTTGTGCTAGTTTAGTGAGCGTTTCTTTTGCTTCTTGTTCTGATAAAGAACCGTATTCAAAAAGTCTGTTTAATATCTTTTTCATGGTTGTTTTATTAGTTAGCCTTGAATCCAGTTTTTAAGAATTGCCATCCCGTGTTCTGTCAATACAGACTCTGGGTGGAATTGTACCCCTTGTACATCAAATTCCTTATGTTGAACAGCCATTACAAATCCATTTTCGTCACGTGCTGTTACTTTCAAAGGTGTTCCTTCTAAACTGTCTGACTGAATCACCCATGAATGATAATGTCCAATCTTAAAGGTATTCGGTAAGCCTTGGAATAATCTCGCATCTGGCGTGACCACTTGAGCGTTATCCTGAACACCATGTAAAGGATAATTGTTTTCCAACGATGCACCAAATGCTTCACCAATGGCTTGATGTCCCAAACAAACGCCCAAAATACTTTTAGACGAACCGTATTCTTTGATCACATCAGGCATAATTCCCGCTTCCGATGGAATGCCAGGACCTGGAGAAAGAAGGATTTTGTCGTATTTACCAACCTCTTTCAAAGTGATTTTATCATTTCTATATATCTCTACCGTCTGCCCTAATTCTCTTAAGTAATGTACTAAGTTGTACACAAACGAATCATAATTATCTAGAACAAGTATTTTCATTGCCTTCATCAAATTTTCTTCCCTGTATTATAGTTCTTCTGCCATGTCCATTGCCTTACGCAATGCCGCTAATTTATTATGTACCTCCTGTAATTCACTTTCTTCAGAAGATTGAGCGACTACACCTGCACCTGCTCTGTAGTGTAATTGATTGTCCAAACTCAAGAAGGAACGGATCATGATAGCATGGTTGAAATCACCTTCAAAGCTCATAAAACCAATCGCTCCACCATAGAAACTTCTTCTTACGTTTTCGTATTTATCAATCAATTCCATGGCTTTGTATTTCGGTGAACCCGAAAGTGTTCCTGCAGGGAATGTATCAGCGACCACTCTTAAAGGATCAGTTCCTTCAGATAATTGACCATTTACTTTAGAAACCAAGTGAATCAGGTGAGAGTAATATTGAATTTCTTTGAATACCTCAACCTCCACATTATCGCCATTTCTACTCAAATCGTTTCTCGCTAAATCAACAAGCATAACGTGTTCTGAGTTCTCTTTTGGATCATCATAAAGCTTTTGAGCAATTTCTGCGTCAGCTTTATCATTACCCGTACGTTTGAAAGTACCTGCGATAGGGTGAATCGTTGCTTTTTTATCTTTAACAATAATCTGAGCTTCTGGAGAAGAACCAAAGATTTTGTAAGTACCGTAATCGAAATAAAATAAATAAGGAGAAGGGTTGATAGAACGTAATGCTCTGTACACATTGAACTCGTCTCCTTGGAAGTCTTGTTGGTATCTTCTTGAAAGCACAATCTGGAATACATCACCTCTGAAACAGTGGTCCTTTCCGCTTTTAATTACTTTCAAAAATTCCTCATCTGTAAAGTTTGTCGTCTCCTCTCCTGTTCTTGAAAAATGGTAAGCAGGAAAGTTTTTACTTTTTATCAGTGACTTAATTTCCTCAATATTGCTCTCTGAAGCAGCTCCCTCAGGAATATGTTCAAAAATATGCAACTCATTTTTAAAGTGGTTGATCGCAATCACATATCTAAATGCTTGATATCTGATTTGAGGAATGTCTGTATCCGTTTTATCATCATCAAAAGTAATCTCTTCAAAAGACTGTACCGCATCATACGTCATGTAACCGAACAGTCCATGAGAAGGGAATTTCTGATCTTCTTTTTGCTCATGTTCAAAAGATTTTGAGAAGATCGATAGTTCTTTTAATGCCTCTGCATGTGTTGTTAATTCTCTTTTTTCTTCTTCCTTGTTAGGATATTGAACTCTTAATAATTTATCCTGAACTGAAAATTCTGCGATGGGTTCACAGCAAATAAAAGAATAACTATTATCTGCTCCATGATAATCAGAACTCTCTAATAATAAACTATTTGCGAATCTATCTCTTACTCTTAGATAGATGCTTACTGGAGTTACTGTATCTGCCAGTAGTTCAGCATGTGTGTTATTAAATCGATACATGACGTAGTATATTAATCTTAGTTGAATGCAAAAATGAAGTATAAAAAAAGCCCGCTGAGTGAACAGCGAGCTTTCAATATATATATCTTAAAATAAAGCCAATACGCGTCTGTCACTCAATTTGATTTAACTGAGCGCCACCACCATGACTTTACGATATTTTTTACTGAATTTCTCATTTCGCAATAAAACTATGAATTATGAATGAATTTCACAATTAAATTAAAGTTTTTATAACAAATCTTTTTTATTCAGTTCTTAATTATCAACAGTAACTTAAAAGTGTATTGTAGAAAAGTTGATTATTTCAAGTCTTTTTTAGGCTCCTCAGAACACTCTGAGTACAAAAGAACGTGTTTTGCTAGATCTCTCCAGTTTACGTCCTCTCCATATTGTTCATTTACTTTAGAGCATGATTTCCAAATAGGAACAAACTCTTTTTTGTAATCTTTCTTTGATAACTTGTAAGCCGCTTTATCATTGTTTACATTCACATAGTATGATTTTGCAATACCACCAGCTTTCACAGGACCAACGCCAACTGAAGTTGTCTCACCTGCCATTGGGTCATGATACACTTTTACTACTTTACTAAACATTGGGTTAAGCAATTGTACTAAAAGTACCATTTCTTTTTTCTTAACTTTTACGTTTGCTTGCTCAAAGTATACTAGACCTTTGTTCAATAAATCTTGATCTAATTTTTCATCATTCCATTTTTTCATGTCACTGATGAAGTCCATTGATTTCGAAAGTTTGTCCAGGCCACTTGGCGGTAAATACATATACTTTACATCAGAAGCCAATAGTTTGTGCTTTTTACCTTCGCCATCCTCAAATTTCAGTGCTTTGATGATACCTTTCTTTCTGTCAAGGTCTTTTAAAATACCTTTCAACTCAGTACCATCATTTAGAGTGATGTAAGCCGTTTTTTTATGTGAAAAAGTAAATGAAGGTGTTTGAAATTGTTGAGCTGAAGATTGAAGCGCAATGAATAGGATCGACATTGCGATGAATAGTTTCTTGTACATATTTAAAATGTTTAAAAAATTTAGAGATTTATTTGGTAGAATACACTTTAAGTAAAGCAAACATAAGAAAAAATTGAGGAGGCAAGCTTTTTTTAAAATGGGATTCTCTCAATTATTAAAACATTAAAAATCAATCTTTATATAATACAACAAAATAATTGTAAGACTTTCTTTTCAGATCGTTCCCTAACGAAGCACTTTTCCTTTATTATGATAAATCTCCTTATATATCAATAAGAAAGCTATCATTAATCTAGCATTCATATTATTTTTACTGCAAAGTATAAACATAATGATACAAACGAATCAATTACAATACACCTATCCGAAAGGAAGCACTATTTCATTCCCGGATTTTGAAATCTCTTCAGGAGATAAGTTATTAATATTAGGTCCTTCTGGATGTGGAAAGACCACTTTACTACATTTATTAGGGGGCTTACTTCCATGTACGAACGGAAAAATCACTATCAATCAAAAGGACATTTCTACTCTGAAAAGCAAAGAAATGGATCAGTTCAGAGGAGATAATATTGGCATCATCTTTCAGAAACCGCATTTTGCTCAAGCACTTACAGTTGCTGAAAATTTAGCATTCGCTCAGCAGGCAGGTGGAAAGAAGACCGATAAAAGTAGAATTGAACACCTGCTAAGCAAATTAGGAATTATAAAGCATAAGGATAGACTACCTCAAAAAATGAGTGAAGGGGAGAAACAACGTCTTTCTGTGGCCATGGCCTTGATCAACAAACCGGCTCTTTTACTGGCAGATGAACCTACTGCAAGTTTAGATGATCATCATGCATTCGAAGTGATTCACTTATTAAAAGAAATCGCTGCTGAAGAAAACAGTGCCTTGGTAATCGTTACGCATGACAGCCGTTTGAAAGAAGAATTCAAAGACCATATCCTTACGCTAAAAAGCATCTAATAATCATGAATATATTCAAATTTGCCTGGAAAAACCTATGGCATAAACCACTTAGTACTTCCCTCAACCTTACTTTATTTGCCTTCGGCGTAAGTATTATTTCTGCATTGCTTTTAGCGCAAGATTATTTCAAAACAACTTTAGAAAAAAATAAAGCAGGTATTGGAATGGTAGTCGGTGCAAAAGGAAGTCCTTTACAGTTAATTCTTTGTGCCATTTATCAGGTGGATAACCCTACCGGCAATATTCTTCTGGAAGATGCTATGCGATTAAAAAAGCACCCGCTTATTGATAAAGCAATTCCACAATCTCTAGGAGACAATTTTAAAGGTTATAGAATTGTTGGGACAACTCATGAGTACACAGACCTTTATGAAGCTGAAATCCAAGAAGGGAAAATGTGGAATGAAAACAAAGCTTTTGAAGTGACTGTTGGGGCAAATGTTGCTAGAAAGTTAGGTTTAAAAATTGGAGATGAATTCCATAGTTCACATGGAATGGACGATGGTGGTCATAGCCATGAAGAAGAGCTTTTTATTGTAGTAGGTACTTTAAAAACTACCGGGACTGTCATCGATAATTTAATTATGACAAGTCTAAAGTCTATATGGGATGTTCATAAACATGCACCGACAAGTAAAGTAAATTATGGTAATTTCTCTGATAAGAAAAAGGAGAAAAATAAGGTTCATAAAGATAAAGAACATGCTCACAAACATGATGATCACGACGAACACGATCATGATGAAAATGCTCACAAACATGACGAGCACAACGAGCACGACCATGATGAACATGCCCACAAACATGACGACCACGACGAGCACGATCATGAGGGACATGAACACAATGATGCTGAAAAGGAAATCACAACTTTACTGGTTAAGTTTAGAAATCCAATGGGAGCTGTAGTTCTTCCTAGAATGATCAATGAACAAACTTCAATGCAAGCAGCAAGCCCTGCATATGAAACATCAAGACTTTTAAGTTTAGTAGGCGATGTTATATTAGCTTTAAAATACCTGGCTGTAGCAATTATCTTTGTCTCTGGTCTAAGTATATTTATCTCTTTATATAATTCTCTAAAAGAAAGAAAGTATGAATTAGCTTACATGCGTTCATTAGGAACCAAGCAAAGCTATATTTTTGGGTTATTATTAACCGAAGGGTTGCTGTGTGCATTATTAGGGTTTGCCATCGGCATCGTAATCAGTCATTCTGCTATAGGAATTTCATCGATGTATATTGACGCATTACAATCCTTGAATATCAACAGTCTTTCATTTACAATAGGAGAACTATACCTCTTCATAGGTACAATCAGTATTGGGTTTATTGCTTCCATAGTTCCTGCTATACAAGCGGCCAATACAAACATATCACAAGCTTTATCAGAATAAAATGAAATTTATAAATAGCATATTACTCCTTTTCTTTCTCATTTCTTCCTACTCATGGGGACAAAAAAGCCTTGATGATGTTTGGAAAACACTTAGTAATGTAGAAATGAAAACCTATATGGATGAAACACTAGGGTTTGAAGTTTCAGAACCCATCTTTGGTGGAGAAGTGGAAATGATTGATGGTTCTATGATCACTATCAGCGGGTACATACTACCTGTTGATAGTGAAGACGGGACTAGTATTTTGTCCTATATGGCTTTTGCCAACTGTTTTTTCTGTGGAAATGCAGGCCCTGAAACAGTAATGGAATTAGACACTCCTAGACGTCAGAATCTTCTCAATAAAAAAGTAATTGTAAAAGGAAGACTGGAATTGAATCGTGATGATTTTTTCAGCTTGATTTACCGACTGAAAAATACTGAAATAGTTGAAGTATTGAATTAAGAAATAGCTTTTTAAATCAAGAATAAAACTAACATGTACAAACTTCTTTCTGCTTTGTATGTGTTAGTTTTAAATTGTATAAATGGCTTAAAATTAACCCTGTAGAAGCTGCATAAGAAACTATAGCCAACCATAATGGTTCATACCCTACATATTTCATCATCATGCTAGAAGCATAAATCAAATAGAAAAGCCACATACCATTTTTTAAAAAGTCTGATTTGGTTTTCTTTACTGCAAAGTAAACAGCTATACCTCCAACCAAAATCATAGAGATATCAAGAAAACCCCAAAGGTCTAAAGTATGTGCATGATCGTGGCCGTGGTCATGACCATCCATATGAGACACAGCGGAACTAATTACAATTACTCCCGAAGTGAGAATACAATGGATCAGGCAGAACAGGGAACCTGTAAAACCAATTTGATCTGCGTATTTTGATATTTGATGTCTCAGTTTTTTTACCATACTGCAAAATAAATAGTTAGAAAGTTAATTTGCAAACTTGTTGCAAGTATGATCCTGTTGCAAAAAGGTAATAAGTCCAAAGTAATGTAAACAACAGGTCTGCTTATTGGGCATCAATTTTATTAAAAATCGGCATTTTCATCAAGCATTTACCCTCAAATATTAATAATTGTTCATATAATCATCTTTTTTTGCAATTATTTGAGACGAATCCCTTAAGAAACTTGAACAAGACGAACTTTTATATAAAATTGCATCTTTATTAGAGTAGATTCATTCTAAATAAGAGAGAAAATGATTGATGTAGAACAACTTCGTAAAGAATTTCCTATTCTAAGCACTGAGGTAAACGGGCATGCTTTGATATATTTTGATAATGCCGCGACAAATCAAAAACCCAAAGTGGTGACTGACGCATTGCAAGAATATTATGATGGTTACAATTCCAATGTACATAGAGGTGCTCATACTTTAGCCGATAAAGCTACTAAGGCATTTGAGGAAACAAGAACCCTCCTTCAAGAATTTATTAATGCGGGAAAATCTGAGGAAGTTATTCTTACAAAAGGAACTACAGAAGGTATCAACCTAGTAGCTCAAACTTACGGTAGAATGGTGTTGAATGAAGGCGATATCATTTTGGTATCAACAATGGAACACCACTCGAATATTGTACCTTGGCAACTTATTGCAAAAGAAAAAGGAGCTTCAGTTATTCCTATTCCTATCAGTGAAGAAGGTGAAATTATTTTCGAAGAATATGAAAAACTACTTTCTGATAAAGTAAAAATTGTTGCTGTAAACCATGCTTCCAATGCATTGGGGACAATCAACCCAGTAGAGGAAATTATTAAAAAGGCACATGAGGTGAATGCAAAAGTATTGATTGACGGTGCTCAATCTGCAGGCCACCTTCCTGTTGATGTACAAGCAATGGACTGTGATTTCTTTGTAACCTCTGCGCATAAAATGTTCGGACCTACAGGTATGGGCTTTTTATATGGTAAAGAAGAGTTGCTGCTTGCTATGCCTCCTTTCTTAGGTGGTGGTGAAATGATCAAAGAAGTTTCTTTCGGCGGTACTACTTTCAACGAACTTCCTTATAAGTTTGAAGCAGGCACACCCAATATTGCTGATACTATTGCTTTTGGAACTGCTATTAAGTTTATCAACAAGTGGGGCAAAGAAAATATGGCCGCACATGAAAATGCTTTATTAGAGTATGCTACTGAAAAATTAAAAAAAGAGGTTCCTACAGCAAAAATTTACGGGGAAGCTCAAAACAAAGTAAGTGTACTATCGTTTGTAATTGAAAATATTCATAATTACGATATTGGCATGATGCTCGATGCAAGAGGCATTGCAGTAAGAACGGGGCATCATTGTACTCAACCACTCATGGCTAGATATGAGCTTGAAGGAACAGTAAGAGCTTCATTTGCCGCTTATAATACGTTTGAGGAAGTGGATAAATTTATTGAAGGGTTGGTACGTATAGTAAAAATGTTTGGTTAAAATATAGGATAAACTATGACTGTTGTAACAAAAAATATAGAGGAGATACAAAACGAAATCATTGATGAATTTGATCTTCTAGACGGAGATAGAGAGTCAACTATTTTCTATATCATGGAATTAGGACAAGATCTTCCTGCCATAGATGAAAGTCAGAAAATAGACGAAAATATCATCAAAGGTTGTCAGTCAAAAGTATGGCTCACAACAGACTTTGTAGACGGGAATATTATTTTCAATGCAGACAGCAACACAGACATTACAAAAGGTCTTATCAGTTTGTTGATCCGTGTATTGAACAACCGTACTCCTCAAGAAATTATTAATGCAGATTTATTCTTCTTTGACAAAATTGGTATGAACGGTGTCATCGGTTCTCAACGTTCCAACGGTTTTGCTTCGATGATTAAGCAAATGAAGTTTTACGCTTTAGCTTACAGCGCAAAGAGTTAATCTAAAAATCAAATAGATAAAAGTGGAAAATACAGAGTTAAAAGATAAAATTGTTGCTGCGATCAAAACGGTTTATGATCCAGAAATACCTGTAGATGTTTTTGAGTTAGGATTAATCTATGACATTAATATTATTCCTCCTCTCAACAAAGTTCATGTTCTTATGACTTTAACTACTCCTTCTTGTCCTTCGGCGGAGCAAATTCCTGGAGAGATTGAACAAGTAATTAAAGCAGTTGAAGAAGTAAGTGACGTTGAAATCGAATTGACATTTGAACCTCCTTACACTACAGACATGATGTCTGAAGAGGCTAAATTAGAACTTGGATTTTTATAGAAAAACGAAAAATTTAATTTATATAAATTATGTATCCTGAACATTTAACAACTCCTATGAAATTGGAGTTAACTGACAACGGTTTCTCTGATTTAACATCAGCTACTCAAGTAGAAGAGACAATTGCAAAAGACGGCACTACTCTTTTAGTAATTAACTCTGTTTGTGGATGTGCAGCTGGTACTTGTAGACCAGGTGTTTTACACTCATTACAAACGGCTACTAAAAAACCTACTCAGTTAGCAACTGTATTTGCAGGTGTAGACGCTGAAGCTGTAGCAAAAGCTAGAGAATTAATGCTTCCTTACCCTCCTTCATCTCCATCTATTGCTTTATTCAAAGATGGTGAATTGGTGCACTTTATTGAAAGACACCACATCGAAGGCCGTTCTGCTGAAATGATTTCAGAGCACCTTGTAGCAGTATATAACGAATTTGTGGACTAGTCTACAATTTCTTAGACATAAAAAAATAGGCTCCCATCATCTGGAAGCCTATTTTTTTTATGCTTGATTTTACTTAGCATCTCCTGTATTTACAATACCAAACTTGAAGTGAATTCTTCTATTGAGTGCTCTTCCCTCTCTAGTAGCATTTGTAGTAATCGGCTCTAACTCTCCTTTACTATCTACATAGATCCTATTAGGGTTTTCAATATTTCTAAAGAAATATGCCACTGATTTTGCTCTTTCCATTCCCAAATACTGATTATAAATCTCAGGACCACTACTGTCAGTATGCCCTGTAATTTTAAGCGTTTTGGTTAGATTAGCATTTAGGTAGTCTTTGATTCTCTGAAGTGTTGCATCATTGCTGTTGCCAAACTCTTTTGAATCAAAAGGGAATACAATTGTGAAATCCTCTATTTCTTTTTCAAAAGCTAAATCTTCCGCTGAGTTATTAATTGATGCCTTCTGTAAAGCACTTTTTGTCTCAGGATTAGTATTGTTTCCTGCTATTGTTTCATCTGAAGGTGACACAACAGTCATTGCATCATCGTTAGCAGGTGTATCAGTAACTGAACTCATAACTGCCACTGTTCCCGCTCCTGAATAATCGTTTGCCTCTTTATATCTTAGGCGAGCCGATAATTCCGCATCCTTCTGCATCTGTAATGTCAAATGATCTCTTGGAATACCATTATTTTCAAAATAAGTAATTATTTCATTCGACATGTCTAAAGACTCTTGAGTACTACCCGAGGTAACAACTAACTCCAAGTAAGAACATTGCTTCAACTCTGACAATAAATGACTTATCCATTTTTCATTGACATTGACAACATCACTCATTACCTCTGTTTCTTTCAATACATATGTACTTGTATCATACTTACTCATCCCACAGTCAGATGCTCTTGATGCCAATCTCGCATATCCTTTAGGCCTGATGATATACTCCATACGTTCATTTTTCCATGACATATCACTCTCAGGCAAGTACATTGGATATCTAATACCATACCCCACATTTTCATTCACTAGTTGCTCATCATCAATGCCGACTGTTTTCAAAGCATTCAATGTTTCCATTGCTTTTGTTTTAGACATAAACTCCAGCACCAGCTTACTTTTTTCTGGGTTGTAATCAGAGTGTCCTACAATTTCAACACTATAATCATCATGCTCTTCAATAAAAGTTTTCAATGCTTTTAACTCTGAAGAAGAAGAAGACATATTAATGATTTGATCATCATCGAAATAAATATTCATCAGAGACTCTGATCTATTAACAGCAAATTTCTGCAAGCGATAAGTTTCCTCTATTGTTACTGTAGGCTTATTAATCTTCGCAAAATCAAAACGGTCTGTTTTTAATAAATATCCTTTAGAGTAAACTTCCAATGCATATTTCCCACTACATCTGTGCATCCACTCTAACCTTTCTCTATTAGCTTTTAAAACCTGTTCTTTTTCTACTTCCTGTGTTCTTACATTAATCAACTTCACCAATACATCAACATTTCGTCGATCTTCTGTTTCAAACTTCAGATCAAAGAAAGAAACGCTTCTTGCATTCGACTCATTGTTTTTCACACAGTAAATATCATAACCGCCCATACCCTCTTCTCTTACTGAAGAAAAATACGACTCTGATCCATCTGCTGACATCACATAAAACAGGTCATCACTTGCTGTATTTACAGGGTAATTAAGTTGAATAACTTCTCCCATATCTCCAGTTTTAAGATCAATATCCACTTTGAACACATCAAAACCTCCTATACTGTTATGTCCTTGAGAACTGAAGTAAAGGGTTTTGCCATTAGGGTGAATATATGGAGACTCTTCATCTAAATTTGTATTGATTTTGTCACCCATATTTTGAGGCATTGCCCATTCTCCATTGGGTAACTGACGGATTATATATAAGTCCATTCCACCTTGAGCTTCATCTTGAACACGATCACTTGTAAAGACGATCACTTTACCATCCGCTGACATACTCATGTGTGTTTCTAAAGCGGAAGAATTAATAGGAGCGTCAATAGGTCTCGGTCTCGTCCACTTTCCACTGTAATCATTGGCTTCATAGATGTCGCCAGGGTTAGATGTACTAGCACCCACACTTCTGTATAAAAACAATCGATCACCATCTGAAGATAAAGCAATGGCTGCATCATGTTCCTCTGTATTAATTTCAGTCATCGGTTTTGGTGTAGACCAGAATCCATCCTCTCTTCTATCCATATAGAATACATCTTGGTAAGGCAACTGATCATGCGGATCTAATTCGTGATGACTTGTGATATCTTGTCTATGAGAAGTAAAATATAGTCTTTGTCCGTCAACCGTAATAATTGGAGTAATATCTGGAAGGTAAGTATTTGCTAATGATAGATTTAATAGATTTTTATTATCAGCGTTGGCCATAAATTCCGGTCCTCTTCGGCACTGATCAATGTAACGGTCAAGGTCCTCAACAGAAACTTTTACATATCCTGGATTTTTCTCTTCCTCCGTTTTTTCTTCTGGTTTCAATGAAGACATCTTTTGCTTTTCGAGAGTATACATCTCGCCAGCTCTTGTAAATTGATGTCCCATTTGATAAGCCTTACCCAGCCAATAGCCTACTTGTCTGAATGAAGGGTCTTGATCATAAACGGTTTGAAAATAAGGTAGAGCATCTACTCTATTTTTTGTCAAATCGTTGTAAATCGATATACCGAGGTAATAGTTACAGAGAACATTTTCAGGAGCATATTTCACAGCTTCCAACATCTCTTCCTCTACATAATGATATTCTTCGAGTTGAAGATAAGTCTCTGCTTCTTTGAGCGCTTTTTTTAATTTGTTTTTGTTAGCGTTACTCTGAGCATAGGAAGATACATTGAGTACTAGCAGGAGTAATAAGCAGTAGATGGGAAAGGTTTTCATAATGTTAATCTTAAAAGTCAGATTCATGATTAATTTAAAGTGATAAAATAGCATTATGTCTTGAATACGAATCAAAACACAAAATATTATTGTTAGCTTATTATATTTACAAGACACTATTCTTTATCTACTTATTTATATTTAGAGTGTGACTTTTCAGACAGAAAATTTTCAAGCAAAAAATCTTCTGTATACTAGCATCACGAGCGAAAATTTGTGAATAAAGCAATAGTATCTATCAAAGGCACTAAATCAGAATCACCTATTAATTCATGTAAAAAGATGTGACAAAACACTTCAATAAGTTCTCTATTTCAATGTTTTCCTACACTTTGCACACAAGAAGTAATAATCAACTAATTCTGATTCAGCACCTGTTATTTATTTCATTTATTATCTAAACATCAAAGGAGTAAAAGATATTCTTCTATTCTTTTTACGTCCTTCTTCAGTGTTATTGTCAGCTATAGGCATATCAAAACCGAAAGTTCTGTATTGCAGTCTATCTCTTTCTATACCCATCCTCACGAGTTCTTGAACTACGATCCTCGCTCTTTTCTCTCCTAGTTTATCGTTGAAAGATTTTGAACCTCTATTATCTGTATGTCCACCTACTTCTACAACCAGATTTGGGTACCTATACATAACATCAAAAACTTGAGCAATAATTCTGTAGCTTTCATCTGTAATAGTATTACTTCCGAAAGCAAAAGTAATAGTACCTGCAATATCCATAACCTCGCCTAAATGTGGGGTAAGTTGAGGTAAAGGTTCTTCGACATCTTCAACAATCTCTTCGAATACTACAATTTCTTCTGGCGTTCTCACCACATATTCAATTCTTTCATTTTTAAGTCTTCCAAGTTGCGATTGGTTGGAAGCCACAGGGTATTGCCATCCATAGCCATGTACAGACAGCTTCTCCATATCTACTCCATTGGTTACTAATTCTTTAAAAATACTTTCTGCATTCATTTGAGATAAATTCAACACTTCTAAAGAATCTTTTCCTTCATATTTTGCAGAGTGCACGTTCACATCCACTACATAACCATCCACACTTTTTATAAATTTTGCAAGATCACTAAGCTCATATTCTGAAGTAGAAACGAGTCCTCTTTCTTGGAAAAAGATATTTTTCAGATTTTCTCTCTTCAGGTCTCCTATTTTTTGTAATGCAATAGTTTCTGATATTTCTATATAATCTGTTTGCTCAGGAATGTAGATGTTTTTTGAATGAAATAAATACCCATCCTGCTTTACTCTGAAACCATAGTTTCTGTTAGGATCTAAGTAGAATAGATATTTTCCTCCTTCCGCTTTTAAATCCTGCACAACTTCTCCTGTGTTATTGTCAACTACTGTAATTTGGGCCTCTATCAAGTTATTATTTTCAGCATCTCTGACTTCCCCGTTCATGGCAATCAAAGTAATCTGTTTCGAAGGAATCATGGCCATGTAAATATCAGGACCGCCAAAACTATCTTCTCTGATAGATGAGAAATACCCTCTTTCACCATCTGATGAAATCACATAAAATACATCATGATCAGCCGTATTGATAGGGTAGCCTATATTTTTAGCTTTTCCCCATTGTTGTTGTTCTTCGTTCCATTCAGAATAAAATATATCATATCCTCCCATTCCTTCATGTCCCTTTGAACTGAAGTATAGAATTTTCCCATTAGGATGGACAAAAGGCCCTTCCTCATCGTGTTCAGTGTTAATGTTAGGACCTAAATTTTGAGCTTCTCCCCAAGTACCGTCAGCTTTTAAATGAGAAACATAAATATCTTGTCCTCCTAATGCTTTTTTATCTTTCCTCGTACTTGTAAAATAAAGTGACTTTCCATCTGCAGAAATAGAAGCATGTGTTTCCGAGAAGGCTGAATTGATTGTTTCCGGTAAAGGTTTTGGCTTAGTCCAGTCAATGCCATTCCATTTACTTTGGTATACATCTCCACCTGACTCTCCGTTTTTACCTATTTTTCCATCCGCATGATATAAAAACAGAGTATTACCATCAGGTGATACACCTACAGCCGCGTCATGATGTACCGTATTTATATTCTTACTAATGGGTTTTACTTTCTTCCATTCTCCTTCCTCATCTCTATAGGTCACATATACATCTTCATAATACAACCCTGAAAGGTCGTCTATTTCTCCTCCTGTACTTCCTTCTCTTCTTGAGGTAATGACCATCATATTTTCATCTGCAGAAAGAACAGGAACAATTTCGGCATATTTCGTATTGATATTTTCGCCCAAATTAACAATCAATAGATCCAGAGAATCTCTCATTAATTTTTGTCCAACAACACACTGCGCTTTATACTTTTCTACATTTGCTATCGTCTGTTCATCTATTTCTTTATATTCTCTTAAAAAGGTATCGAACAGTTTATATGCTTCATCAAAACGGTGATTGAGGTGCAAAGCCTTGGCGATATAATAATCTACCTCATAATAAAGCTCTCTATCTTTAATTCTTTGAAAATAATCTAACGACTTACTCTTATTAAGATACAAGGCATGTTGATAGGCATATCCCATCATAAAGTTCCAATCGTCAAACTTAATCCCCTCTTCTTCCACTTCCAATAACACCTCTATAGCCTCTTGATATTGATCAAATTCTATAGATTCTTCGGCAAATTTCAGATGCTTTTTTAACTCAGAAGATTTTTTAAGTTTCTGAGCGAAAGAGGAATGAAAAGATGAAAACAATAGAATGGCTGATACAAAAAATAAAATTTTACGCATAAAAAATCTAATAAAAGTAAATTTCGAAGTCATTTAATCAGGAATTTTGTCAACAAAATCATAGTATTTAAAGTTTATATACAAAACACATTGGTCTACGCTTTAAAAGTTATAATTTTGTGGAATGTTTGAAGCACGCTTGAAAAAGTTCTTTAAACGAGCAATATAGATCATATCTATTATTCTAACAATGCGTTAGATAAAAAAATAAGAAATCATGACAGTACTCCCATATAAAAACAGAGAAGAAGGTAAAAAAGAGCAGGTTGCTAACATGTTTGACAATATTTCGGCGAAGTATGATTTGCTGAACAGAGTCTTAAGTGGTGGTATTGATATATACTGGAGAAAGGTGGCTATCAATAAACTAAAGAAACAACAGCCTAAAACAATTCTTGATGTTGCTACAGGTACAGGTGACCTTGCACTTCAAGCTTGGGCTACTTTAAGTCCTGATAAAATTACAGGTGCCGACATCTCTGCAGGAATGGTGAAAGTAGGTCGTGAAAAAGTAGCTAAAAAAGGTCTATCAGATAAGATTGATTTACAAATTGGAGATTCAGAAAATCTACCTTTTGAAGACAATTCTTTTGAGGCCGTAACGGTTGCTTTTGGAGTACGTAATTTTGAGAATCTTGAAAAAGGACTGTCAGAAATCAAAAGAGTACTAAAACCTAATGGCACATTAGTTGTACTTGAATTCTCACAACCACAATCCTTTCCTTTTAAACAGCTTTACAGATTCTACTCAATGAATATTTTGCCTTTAATTGGAAAGATTGTCTCTAAAGATAACTCCGCTTATACTTATCTTCCTGAGTCAGTTGAGCAATTCCCTTATGGCAAAGCTTTCACTGGTATCATGGAGAAGTTAGGCTATAACAAGGTAACATGTACTTCACTTACATTTGGAATAAGCTCAGTTTACACTGGTCAAAAATAATTTTTTCAACTTTTTTCCTTGTGCTGACCTTAGGATTTCAACATAAATCTTATAGTCAGTACACAGGAAAACCCATAGGGACTGTTATCAACCTTCCTGATTTCGATAAGAAAAAATTTCATTATGGATTTCAACTTGGTTTTGTCTCCTCTCCTGTAGGTCTAGATCCTTCCCAAAGTGCTTTTAATGTCAGCGGAACGGATACTACTGCAGTTTATATTACTCCTCAAACCACAGCAAGTTTTCTTCTTGGTTTTCTACTCAATGTAAAACTGTCGAACAATAATCACTGGGCTTTAAGATTTTCACCTAACGTCTCCTTTTATTCCAGAAGGTTTACAATGGACACATTAGGATACAAACTGCCTCCGTCTAACATTATTGTTAAACCTGAGGACTTAGTGCAACTACAGTCTAACACTACTTTAGAGTTTCCTATCATGCTAAAGTATCAGTCTGACAGAAGAAAAAATCACCGCCTTTATTTATTGGGAGGTATCACACCAGCTTTTACAGTTGCAACAAAACAAGAATCTTCAAGAGAAGAGTTTTTTGTCAATCTGCAAAGCTATAACGTGTCATTCACATGGGGATTTGGTATGCACATCTACAATCGAATGTTTTGTCTATCTCCTGAAATCCGTATTTCGCATGGCTTGATGAATGTAGCGGATCATTCCGGAGAATCCCTTTATATGCCTTTTGTTGACGCAATCCGCTTACACAAAATATCTTTTATCATTAACTTCGAAGGGTAGATAATAAGACAAAAAAATATGAATTAGTAATTTTGTCTCAATACTTACCTTGAAGAATAAAAAACACTCAATACTTAGTCACCTTGAGCAGGAGGAGGAACATTATTATCATCACCTCTTTCTTTCGGACTTCCTATTTCTATACCTGCAGATACAATTTCATTACTTTCATTCAATGCTCTATCTGCAATGTGAATATTAAATTTCACCGAGTCTCCTTTCAATAATGGAGATCCGAACGTTCCATCATAATACAAGAGGATTCCGTATCTCAACTCACCTTCCAAAGGACGCTCTCTTCCCGAGTTATTAAGCATAGGAAATCTACCATTGAAATCCTGATTCTCATCATAGATCACTGGTTTGTAAATTCCGTCTTCTTCTTTCTTCAATACTGTAACAAAATAGTTGTTATGGTATTTATTTTTCACCGTATCTTCCGGCAATTTATCTTCTTCATAAGGAGCATAAGGTCCCATAGTATCCATTTGCCCCAAACCTAGGTCTCCATCACCATCTCTAAATTTAATTGCAATGTAAACACTATCTTGGGTTGCTGCTGGATTATTATTTTCTATCCAGGAGAATTCTATTTCAGGTTCTTTAGGAAATTCGGGTTCACCAAAACAAGACATAAACATTGAAAGTATTAACATTCCAATCGGCAGCTTGATGAATAGTGTTCTATATCTTTGCGAAATCATATGATTAATAATTGATTTATCAGAGTGGTTAATATTTTTATCTACTATTTTTAGTACTTTGCCTATTAAATTTATTAGGTAAAATAACTTTAATTACCAAGAAGAGTCCAATCCAATATATATTAATGGAATTTACAGATCAATTCAAAAAGAAAATATTTACGATCAAGAATGAAAAGGAATTTGAAAAAGCTGCATTAGAAGCTTTTCGTTTTCAAGCAAAAGAAAATCCTATTTACGCTCAATACCTTTCTTACTTAAACGTTTCGTATAATAAGATACATAAGATTACTGAAATTCCATTTATGCCGATTGAATTTTTTAAGACTCAAAAGGTATTATGTAATGATTCTTCTATAGAACGCGTCTTTCAAAGTAGTGGAACTACAGGATCTGTACGCAGTAAGCATTATGTTTCGGACTTATCCCACTACAAAAAAATCACGACAACCTATTTTCAAGAGCTTTACGGTCCTCTTGAAAAAATACATATACTGGCACTTCTACCCAGTTATTTGGAGCGTAGAGACGCTTCTCTAATTTGTATGATCAGCGATTTTATGGATTCTTCAGGAAAGCACTCAGACTTTTACCTGAATGATCATGAAAGGTTGGCTCATAAATTGCTTGAAATTCAAGCAAAAGGGGAGAAAGCTATTTTATTTGGAGTGACCTTTGCTCTGCTTGATTTTGCTGAACATTTTCCTTCTAACTTTTCTGATATTATTGTCATGGAAACAGGAGGAATGAAAGGAAGGAGAAAAGAGCTGACTAGAAGTGAGGTGCATCAACAATTGAAAACAGCTTTTCAAACCGAAAATATTCATTCGGAATATGGTATGACAGAACTCTTGTCTCAAGGGTACTCTTTAGGTGATGAACAGTTTCACTGTCCTCCATGGATGAAGGTATTTTTTAGAGAAATTAATGACCCTTTTTCGTTATCTACAACTAAAAGAGGCGGTATTAATGTTATTGACTTAGGGAATATTGAATCTTGCTGTTTTATTGAAACAAAAGACATCGGTGCTCCCGGCGACACACCCAATCAGTTTTATGTTTTAGGAAGATTTGACAATACTGATATCAGGGGCTGTAATTTGATGGTACAATAAATAAGAATTAAAACATAATGAAACGCTTTTTTATCTTTTTCATTGGTCTATTGTTATTAGGCCTTACATCTTGTAGAACTTATAAGACTTGCCCTACTTATGCTAAAAATGATTTGACTAAAGAAGCTATTCTAGCTTCTGAGAAAAATACAAATAATCAAAAGAACTAGGTTTTAGTCTTACCTGAAAAGCCTTGACAGCAAAAACAATCTCTTTGCTATCAAGGTTTTTTTATGCCTATCAATTCTTGAAAATGTATAGACACAAAAAAAGGTTAGTCAACATCTTGTGTTAACTAACCTTCTATATTTAATGAATGTGGCGCCGACTTACTCTCCCGGGGGTTAACCCAGTACCATCAGCACGGTAGGGCTTAA
>NZ_JABANE010000070.1 GCF_012844305.1 Flammeovirga aprica JL-4 | reverse complement strand
TTTACCCTAGTTTTAAAAAGCAATTTACCATCTTAGATAAATACAACACTATAAATCTAAGGTTTTGTCTTAACACAAAAACGAAGCAAAAAAGTCAAGGCTTTGAAGTCAAAAGTTAAATTCCATTTTTTTCGCCTAAATGATTTTAAACTCGCTAAAGCTCAAACAAGAAAATCATTTTTAACGGCTCAATCCATGAAGTTCTTAACGCTTTTCCCTTCAAGGCCGGGGAAGCACTACCCAATGAATAGAGTAGAAAGCTTACTGGTATGAATGTTAAGCCTAAGCGTAATTCGTGTCCTTTAGATGATCAGAAATCCCCTAATTTCTTGATTACAATAGTCTAGTTTACAATGCACTTAATATCTTATCATCAATTTCTAGTCACGTATTTTTAGTGAGGTAGATGCTGTTTGTATTTCCCGTAAATAAAAGTCCCAAACAGGGCAAAGAATAATACAATTGCCATGCTGTACTGACCATATCCAATCAAGATAAACATAGGAGCAGTACAACCGCCCACTAAAGCCCAGCCCATACCGAAGGATGTTCCTCCAAGCAGGTATCTCCAAATGCCTTTTTGCTTATCTGCAATAACGATAGGTTGACCGCTGATATCTTTGATGTTGAATCTTTTAATTACTTGAACAATAATTGCCCCTGTAACCACTGCAGAGCCAATCAGTCCATACATATGAAATGATTCAAAACGGAACATCTCCTGAATTCTGAACCACGAAATGGCCTCTGATTTTGATAAAACGATGCCAAATAATATTCCTAAGAATAGATAAATTAATGTTTTGCCTGCCTTCATTTTTTAGAATTGAATGATAAATGGAAGAATCAAAAATGTCATGATCAAGCCTCCTATAAAGTAACCGATCACAGCTATAAGTGATGGTAATTGGAGGTTGGATAAACCACTGATGGCGTGTCCTGATGTACAACCACCGGCATATCGAGCACCAAATCCAATTAAAAATCCACCAATTGAAAGCATTAGCATTCCCTTTAAACTAAAAATAGCTTCCTTACTGAAAAGTTCAGTGGGAAGTACATGATGGGTGTCGCTTGTAATACCAAGTTGATGTAAATGATCTATAGTTTGGTCAGATACACCTGCCAATACATCACCACCTAAGAATTGATTGGAAATAAAACCTCCAATAATACAGCCTAAAGCAAACACCAAATTCCATGATTCTTTTTTCCATTCAAAATTAAAGAACTGAGTGTTTTTGCCAATACCACATGCCGTACATATGGTTCTAAAGTTGGATGAAAGTCCTAAGCTTTTTCCTAATAGTAAAAGTAGACCCATAGTGGCTCCGATCATAGGCCCGCCAATATACCAAGGCCATGGAGCAAGTAAAGTTTCCATGTAAGAATTTTGTTATAGAATTTTGTAGAAAAGTGTCACGTGTTGAAATGAGGTTATTTCAAAAAAGAATAACCTCATTTTTATATTATGTAGTAGGTCACAATACTGTGCATCATAGTTTTAACCATGATACACAAATTATTTATTTCCCAAAGTGCTTACACTAAGGCTGGTTTTAAAGCATTGATTTTTTTGAATGCAGTAAATCCACCTGCTATATTATGAAGGTTTGTAAAACCGTTATGCGCTAAAATCAAAGATGCTAAATAACCTCTCAAACCTTTCGCACAAGTGATGTAAATAGGTTTGTCTTGAGGTACTTCATTCAGGCGCTCTCTTAAAACATCCAGTGGAATATTGATTGCACTTTCATGAATGATACCTGCGTTTTCTAACTCCTGAGGGTTTCTCACATCAAGAATTGTAATTTCGGCATTGCTATCAAAAGCCTCTTGAGCAACCTTAGCATTCACCTCTTTGAACAATCCTTTCTGAGCATTTTGAGCAACATAACCCGCTACAATCACAGGATCCTTTGCAGGGGAGAACGGTGGGGCGTATGCTAAATCAAGGTTTGGAAGGTCTTCGATTGTCAATTTGGCGTAAATGGCAGTAGCCAACACATCAGTTCTTTTGTCTACACCTTTTTCACCGAACAGCTCCGCACCTAATAATGTATGCGTATCTGGTGTGTAGTAGATCTCAATAAACATATCTTTACCGCCAGGGTAGAAACCAGGGTGTGAGTTGGCAATAATGAATGTAGATTCATAAGCAATTCCTTCACGCTCCAGAATCTTTGGACCAGCACCGGTTCTCGCAATCGTGTGGGAGAACATTTCCATAATTGCGGTTCCGTATCCACCTGGGAAAGTTTCGTTAGCACCCACAGCATTGGCACCTGCTACTCTACCACCTTTATTAGAATGCGTACCCATTGGGAACCATCCTTCAGAGTTGGTTACTACATTTGGAATCGATGCACAATCACCTGCAGCGTAAATATCTGGCAGGGAAGTTTCCATTTTAGTATTGACAATCAAGGCTCCATTTGGCAGTGCTTTCGCACCTTTAGAAGTCAACATTTCCGTGATAGGCTTCACCCCAATGGACATGATCATAAAGTCAGATTGAAGAACAGTACCGTCGTTTAGTGTAACAGTCCCCTCATCCATTTTGTCTACTTTTTTACCTAGTTCCAATCGGATGCCATTCTCTTCCAGCACTTTTTCACCCATGTGGGCAAACTTGTCGTCCCATGGCCCAAGAATATGCTTGCCAAGCTCAATCACAGTCACTTTTTTACCGATCTGAACAAGGTTTTCAGCTGTTTCCAAACCAATCAAGCCAGCACCAACAATAGTGATATTTTCAGCATCGTCAAGCACATTTGATTTTACAATTCTGTCAAAATCCTCAATAGTTTTGGCATTTGCCCAGTTTTGGCTGTTTTCAATTCCTTCAATAGGAGGGATGATTGCTGTTCCGCCTGTAGCATAAACTAATTTGTCATATTGATACTCACCTTTAGGCGTATACACCATATGTTTGTCAGGATCAATATTAGTAACAGGTTCCTCTAAATGAACATCTATATTAAATCTTTTGCGCAGTAAATCTGGTTTTACCACCAAAAGCTTATCTCTGTCTTTAATTCTTCCCGAAAATGCATAAGGGATCCCACATGTAGCATAGCTAATGTTGGCTGTTTTTTCAAAAAGAATAATTTCAGCGTTTTCATCTGTTCTTCTTGCTTTTGCGGCTGCAGATGGTCCTGCTGATAATCCACCAATAATGATAATACGTTTCTTATTTTCCATTCTCGTTGTTTTTATCTTTTGATACCACAAAAGTATTTAATGCCTAAAAGCATAATTGTAACAATTATCACATAAAGTGATTATGGAGTGAAACAAGGGAGGTGAATTATTTTATGATGAATGAATAGTTAGTAATTATAATATATGATAAGTTTTTATTTAAAATATAATACCGTGTTTATGGTTAAATGAGAAATAAAATTCCGTAAGTTAACAAATGTAATATTTTGTCACTTCTATCTTTTACAAAAAAAATGATGAGAAGGTAATTGTACCCTCCCATCAAAAAGTTATAATTAAGAACCCAATAAATCATATAGAGTAATTGATAAATGAAATGAATGCGAAACCACTCTAATGCTAAATTGTAATTCCCGACCGTGTGAATTTTATCTTAAATTCTTATTTACCGTCTAATGATAAATGATCTGTCGTTACTTCAATCAACTCAAAAGAATCAACATGCACCTCTTTCTTTTGCCATTTGTTGGTAAAGTAGATGTAAGTTTGATTCGCAAAGTCGCCAGTTGTAAAGCAGATACTTTGACGGTACCATGTATTTTTAAAGAATTTGATAATAGGTTGTTGTCCTTTCTTTCCAAATGCCTTTACACCTAACCAACCGTTTTGCCAGATATTGTCCATATTGGTCATCGGAGCTCTAGCAGATGCAGCTAAGATATAAGTAGTATTCGGCTTTAATTTTACAGTTCTTGAAATCGTAGACTCTTTACCAGCACCTAACTTTACATAGTTTTTACCGGCTTCATTCTTTCCTTTTCCATCAATGGCTTTTACTTTTCCTTCTACGTCCCATCCTTCTAAACCATTATCAAAATCATTATTTTCAAGAACATTGACAGGCATCTCACAAGTCAAATCAGAAGAAGGTTTTCTCTGCCACACTCTTACATAATCAACCAAAAACTCTACACCTTTTTCCGTAATATCTTCTTTCTTAGGATTTACTTTCCAAGGGAAAACCTCATTGTCTACCCATACTTTTTGCTCATTGTGCATGACCCATTTGTCACCTAGTTCTTCTTTAGTTACACAGCGGATCAATTTTCCATCAATATAAAGCTTCAAAAAGTCTTCGCTCCACTCACAACCATACACATGATAATCGCTCGCTAAGCGGAAAGGCATTTGAGTTTTATTATCCCAACTTGTTTTACCCCAGAGCGGATCTTTTCTGTCTTTTCCCCAATCATGGAAAGAAGTATGGTAAAGTTTTTCTACATGTTTGTCTTTTGGATATTTACCGAAAATCTCAAACAAATCTAATTCGCCACCTTTTCCTGTAAACCAGAAAGCACTTGATAATGGAGCATCAGCCGGTTTACATTTGATTTCCATGTAACCCGTTTTGAATTTCTTTTTTGTAATGATGGCTCCAGTAGTGATGTTTTCAAACTTATATCCTTTATGCTTGCCGCTGATAAAGTTGAAGTCCGGTTCCCATCTAGTCGTTATTACCAATTGACCATCTCTTACAGAGACTGCGTGAGGAGCAAACTGTGAAGGAGCTCTACCTTTGAAATTATTCTCATAATGATCATTTTCCCCCTGTACAATCCATTTGTCTTTATCAATCTGATTCCCTTCAAATTCGTCACTTACCTCTTTGTTTAGTGTCCAACCTAATTTATTCTCAGGATCAGAAGCTGGATTTTGTGCCATTACAGCACTTGTACTTAATGAAGTGGCTAAGAAAGCACCTAGTACTATGAGTTTATTTTTTCTTTTCATTTCTATACTATTGAGTCACAAAAAATTCGCACATTAAATGTTGTGAGTGCAAGTTGTAGGTTTAATTTTTTGATGATGTTTTTATAGGTAAATAAAAATGTTCTTTCCGTAAAGGATAGATTTTTAGCATTTTGACTACTCAAATGTTGTTGCATGTGAAGTCAGTGTTTTCTCTTTGTTTTATGATGAA
Source organism: Flammeovirga aprica JL-4 (assembly GCF_012844305.1). Lineage (GTDB taxonomy): Bacteria > Bacteroidota > Bacteroidia > Cytophagales > Flammeovirgaceae > Flammeovirga > Flammeovirga aprica. The sequence continues at coordinate 43,060 of NZ_JABANE010000070.1, read as the reverse complement.
GAGGAAAGAACAGATTAAAAATCCCTGGTGTTAAGGTACAAATTATATTTCACTTTTAAATGTCATAAACCTTTGTTTTTAGATAATTCAGTGCTGTTTTTGGATAAAATTATACTATTAAAATAGTCTTTGATCAATCCTGTATTCCCAATTATTAAAAATTTGTTCTTACGCTTAGTTACATCTTATTCACTCAAAATCACCCGAAAGAAAAGCAATCAAAATAAATTTGAGGCAGTTAAATGTTGTTTTTACATCTAATTGATAACGTTTAAAAAACAGAAGAATGAAATGAACTTATAAAATCTACTGACAGATAACACTCTTTTTAATCTTATGAAAGATAATCCCCATCATTCCTATTACAATAGAGACACCAAAGACCGACAGGGGTAAGGATTATTTTCACGGCTTTCTAAAGGAAATCGTCTGCTAATATTTCACATCAAATTAAAATTATTAATTGTTAGATATCTAAGTGAGTTTGAAATGAAGGATTAAGAAATGAAATTGAAGATGAACGACGTTATAGCTTTCAAATTGGTTGAAAGGTAGCCAAAGTTTGCAGTATGGGCGACCTCAACTCTTCACTTTACAGGTTTAACTATAAAAGCTTATAGTCACTTTATTCTATTTACTTACATATCTATTAACAAACTAAAAGTATGAAAAGAAGCGAACTTTTTTTTGGCGTCTTTTTGATCTTTGTGACGAATCTGCTATTCGCTCAAGACAAGCCCAACGTCTTAATTATTCACACTGACGAACACAGTTTTAAAACCGTCAGTAAATACAGAGATCTTAATTTACACAGTGGCAATCTTACGAAAGAGGAGTATTACAACCCTTGGAATGCTACAGATCAGGTGGCCACTCCCAACATGGACCGTTTGGGAACTGAAGGTGCAGTGAGTACAAAGCACTATGCCTCATCACCAACTTGTACTCCCTCAAGAGCCTCATTTATCACATCATTATATCCTGGTTCAACAGGTGCTGCTCGTAATGACAGACCAATGCATGATGATATGAAAACATGGGCTCACGTTTTAAAGGAGAACGGTTACAGTACTTCTTATGTGGGAAAATGGCACTTAGAAGGAAAAGATGATCCTGCTACGCAAGTTTGGGGTGCAGGAAGAAATTTTGGTTTTGACAATATCAAATGGCGTATTGAAAAAGAACACTGGACATGGTTCAACGAGGATGGTGTTCCTCCTTATGATTGGGGTGAGCAAGGAAAACCGAGTGGCGATTGGATTTATGCTACGGAGTTTTTTACAGATAAAGCCATCGAAATTATGGAAGATGATATTGATGCTCAAAACCCTTTCTGTTTGATGATCTCAATTCCAGATCCGCATACACCTAACCACTCTGCACCGGAGTATCATGATTGGTGTAGAAATGTGAATTTCACAGCCCCTTATACTTATGATTTAACGTATGATAAGGAAGGTTCAAGACCCAACTGGGCAGATAAGCAAAATAACAACGACGTTCATCCAGGTTCAGACAGATACAGCTCTTTTGATGAGTTTTATATGCAAGAATATTGGGGTATGGTGAAAGCAGTGGATGATAATATTGGTAAAATGTTGAAACTTTTGGAAGACAAAGGTCAGCTGGATAATACCATTATTATTTACACTGTAGATCACGGTGATATGCTTTTTGAGTACAGCCGTATCAATAAAGGTGTGCCTTATGAAAGCTCAGCAAAGATCCCTTTCATGATTCGTTACCCTAAGAAAATCCCTAGTGGAAAAATTGTCACTACCCCTCATGTCAATGTGGATGTAGGACCAACAATCTTAGGTTTGGCAGGTTTGCCGGCTATGTCAGATGTTCACGGTAAAGACCAATCGCACTTATATACAAGCGATGATTTAATGGTAACAGAAGACGATACTGTATTTATTACTGAAGATGCAGGATGGTGGGTTTCTGCTGCCACAACTCGTTACAAGTTAGTATTGAGTAATAAGGATGATGCTTACTTGATTGATCTTGAAGTTGACCCATTGGAAACGACCAATCAACTGGCAGATATTGAAGGTGCGAACTATGCGATGTACATGGAAAAAGCATTGGAATTGGAAGCGAGTTTAAAGCATAGAATGGTTCAGACCAATGAGCTGTATGGTGCGGGTACTAAGTTTTTACAATGGATGACTTCTGGTCCTGAAATTCCTGCTCCTCCGGCGGTAGAAGTTTCAGATTTACCATTAAATGCAGACCTTTTCGGTTTTGAAGGAACAGCAGTAGTAGATGGTACAGCCAAAAAATGGTCGATGGGTGCAAGTAACGATTTCTCTATTTCTGATGAAAAAGCAGCAAGTGGCAACTTCAGTTTAAAGTTCCATCATACAGCGGCCTTGACGGGCAATGGTGGCGCGGCGCATGCTCCAGCAGGAATGGTGAAATTAGCAGCAGGAAAATACAAGTTCAAAGCGAAAGTATTTATTGAGCCGAATAGTGCGGCGAGTCGTTTTAGAATCTTTATGAAAAACCCAAGCGCCAACTTAGATCCTTTTTACTTGCCGTCAACTACAGGGTCGTGGGTAGATGTAAGTTATGATTTCACTATGGCAAGCGGTACTTCTAATGAAGGTACATTCTCTTTAGTCATACAGCCTGGAGACGCAGCTGAAAACGGAGGAACATCTTCAACGGTCTATTTTGATGATATTGAAATAGAGGAAGTAATTCCAATAGAATTTAAAGGTTTAGATCCTGTTCTATTTGGTTTTGAAGGCACTCAATGGATTGATGAAGAAGAAAAAAGCTGGTTTTTTGGTACCAATGCGGGCTATTCTCAAGATGAAAAGGCTTCAGGAAATAGAAGTTTAAATATGTCAGATGTTTCATTGGTATCAGGAAACGTAGCATTAGCAGCGCATTCACCAATCAAGTCATTGTACATGAACGAGGGTGATTATGAATTGTCATTAAAGGTAAAAGGCAAGGCAGGTAATAAAATCAAATCTTTTGATGTGATCTTAAAAGATAATAAGGCACAAAGTTTATTTATTGTCAACTCTTTTGATATTTCTGCTTTAACAGACGAAGACGGATGGGTGACGCTGAAGAAAAATATCAGCTTCGGTAAAGACAGTGATCCTGAAAACGGTCAAGTGACCATTAGAGTAAGAGAAGTAGATTTAAATACTCAAGGTGAAGGCTACTTATTTATTGATGATATTAAATTAGAGAAGAAAACATCAGATGTGGCTGAAGGAGGAACAGACCCTGCGGATGAAACACCGAAAGACGTCCCTAATGATCCATCAGATGAAAACTTTTTAAACTCTCATTTATTTGGTTTTGAAGGTCCAACTTTAATAGACCTTGGCGCTGGTAAAGTCAGAGTAAGATGGACAGGTGATAGTGAATTTTGTATTGTGGATTTAAACGGTAATCCTCAAGGAAAAAGAGTAATGCGTTTTGTGAATGATGGTGTTTTAGATAAAACAAAATCAGTTTATGTGGATAAAAACTCAGCACCTTTACCAACAGACACTAACCTAGAATTCTCTATGAAAGTGTTTATTGAAGAAGGAAGTACCATCAATAAAGTAAGGGTAGCAGACTTGACTTCTCCAGTAACTCAATTTGACCTGACTGGTCTTCCGCAAGGAGAATGGGTACAATTGAAAAGAGAAATTACACCGGATGAGCTCAATGATTTCAAGAGAATCAAATTACAGATTCAAGTTGCTGATGCAGGTGATAAAACCACTATTTACTTTGATGATATCAGAGTGACAATGCCTCAGGAAGAAGTTGTGGCAGATGGTTGTATGAAGAATCCAAACTCATTGGTCAATTCGTGTGCTTTTGGTTTCGAAGAAAATACAACGAGTGCGGATTGGGCTACAAATGCTATTTATACGATTACAGACGAAATGGCTTGGGGCGGTTCAGCTTCTCTAAAGGTTCAGATCGATACTGAAATTGCAAGTGGTAATTTAAATCAGACTCCTAAGAGTGGTTTACAATCAAATGCTGTCATTGATGAAGAGCACATTGTAGTAGCTTTCAAACTTTATATTGATGCAGACGCGACATTGAGTCAAATCTCTTTATTATCGAAGTTTAATGACATTGCACCTCAGGTATTACCTATCGACATTTCCACTTTAGAAAAGGGAAAATGGCTGACGGTAGAACAAGAAGTAGCAGTGAAAAACTTCGCTGAGACGGCTACGTTAAACTGGGTAGGTTTCCGCTTTAATAATGGCACAAAAGGAGCGGGTGTACTTTATATTGATGATGTGTCTGCAGTTCTAAAAAGTGCATTTGTCAATGATCAAGACCGTAATGTAGTCTTTACAATCAAGGATGAAAACGAGGCTCCAATTGAAGGTGCTGTGGTGAAAGTTGCAGGTTATGATGATGCAGTAGCTGACGCAAATGGTATGGTCACATTGATGGCCTCAAATATCCAAGGGAAAAAATACACAGTAGAAAAAGAAGGTTTTAATAGCAAAGAAGGACAATTCTCTGTGGTGAATGACGATGTGGCTGTTGATGTAACAATGAAGGTTTTTGTACCTGAGACTTACAGCTTCACTATTCTATTAAAAGATGAAAATAGTAAACCAATGTCGGGTGTTGTTGTGACGAATACGGACAATGCGGAAACATATACAACGGACGTAAGAGGTGCTGTAGTATTGATGGGATTAATGGAGATGGATGTCATCAACTATGCCGTAGAGCTAGAAGGTTTTAATGCCATCACAAACACAACTACTATAGGTACATCGAACAGCAGTGTAACAGAAACATTGGTCAGAAAATTATATGCACCGGATGCGATTTTTGCCGTCAATAGAGTAACAGGTGATAAGCCATTAACGGTGAGCTTTAAAGATGAATCGAAACACTTGCCAACGGCTTGGTTATGGAATTTCGGTGATGGAGGAACTTCAGTAGATCAAAACCCTTTCTACACGTACCAAACAGCAGGTGTGTATACAGTTTCATTAAAAGTAACGAATGAGACGGGTGAAGATGAGTTGGTGAAGGAAGATTACATCACAGTAGGTTTATTCCCAACAGCTGAATTTACAGCAGACATGACAGAAGTAGAAGAAGGCACAGCAGTGCAGTTTACAGACGCATCAACTACAACTATTACATCATGGTCATGGGATTTTGGAGACGATGCTACTTCTGATGAGCAAAACCCATCACATACTTATACAACGGCAGGGCAGTATACAGTGAAGTTGAAAGTAACGAATGAAGATGGTGAGGATGAAATGGTAAAAGAGGACTTCATCACAGTAACAGAGGTACCTAATTTAGAGGTTTCATTTGTATATAATGTAGTGAACTTTGATGATCCTAAGACGATTCAGTTTATGGATAAATCAGCAGGTGAGGTAACATCATGGTCATGGGATTTTGGTGACGGTTCTACTTCTGATGAGCAAAACCCAATACATACATATGCGGATGGTGGTACTTATCAAGTGACATTAGAAATTGCGAATGATAAAACAGATGCAACTGGTTCTGAAACTGTTGAAGTATCATCGACAACGTATGAATTAGTTTACAAAAATGACTTCTCAGAATACGATGTAAATACGGCTCTTTTGGAAGAGGAGAGAACAGACGCTCGTAAATTCCATTACATTGCTTTCCAGCAACCTGATCAGCCAAGAACATTAACTGTTTTAGAAGAAGGTGGAAATAAATATATGCAATACGGTGACAGCGATGCGACTGCTTCAGCAAACGGTCAATTTAGAACGAACACAGTGATTGCATTCAAAGCTGGAACTAAATACACTTTGACAGTCAGAACAAGGGGCCTTGCGATTCACTTCCCATTGATTATGGATGTGGAATCCAATAGCCCAAGAGCAAAAGGTGAATCGTTCAAAGATGGTTCATTGACGGATTGGCATACACATATACTTTCTTTCGAAGCGGAAGAAGACTTCAATGCCACAATTGCAATGGCTAGAAACTGGTACGGGACATTGGATGTAGATGATATTGTCTTAATGGCTGAAGGTGAGGAAACATCAGGAGTGGAAGCGAACTTTACAGCATCCGCAACAGAAGTAACTTTAGGAACTGCAATCCAGTTTACAGATGCTTCAAAAGATGCCACTTCATGGTCATGGAACTTCGGAGATGAGAACACATCGACGGACCAAAACCCTTCACATACTTACACAACAACAGGTACATTTACAGTAACATTGACAGCTTCTGATGGATCATCTTCTGATACCAAAGAAATGGAGATTACTGTAAACCCAATTGCTGGAGGTACGTTGCCAGTAGCATCATTCTCTGCAGATAAAACGGCAGTGAAAGAAAACGAAACAATCACGTTTACAGATGCTTCAACAGACGCCACTTCATGGTCATGGAATTTTGGAGATGATAATACATCAACAGACCAAAGTCCTACTCATGCCTACACAACAGCAGGTACGTATACAGTGACTTTGACTGCAACAAACGAAAATGGTGATGATGTGGAAACAAAAGCAGATTACATCACAGTGACCGAAGGAGAAACACCGGCAGAGGTTGTGGCTGATTTCACAGCATCAAAAACTGAAATCACTTTAGGTGAGGCAGTACAATTTACAGATGCATCAAGTAATGCCACTTCATGGTCATGGAACTTTGGCGATGATAACACATCAACTGATCAAAGCCCATCACATACTTATGCATCTGCAGGAACATTTACAGTAACGCTTACAGCATCGAATGATAATTCATCTGCCACAAAAACAATGGACATTGTGGTGAATTTAGATGTAGTAAATCCAACGCCAGTAGCTTCATTCACTGTAGATATCACAGAAGGAAAAGTAAATGAAACGATCACATTTACAGATGCTTCAACAGATGCTACTTCATGGTCATGGGACTTCGGTGATGGTTCATCTTCTGATGTACAAAACCCAACTCATACTTACGCATCGGCAGGGATCTACACTGTAGCCTTGACAGTAAGTAATGAAAACGGTACTGATACTTCTTCTCAACAGGATTTGATCACAATTACTGCAGAAGACCCAACAAGTATCACAATCGACGGTGTTGAAATCAAGGTATATCCAAACCCAGCTTCTTCTGAAGTCAACGTAGTTTCAGCAGATGTTGTAAACGTAACGATCTTTACAGCAACGGGTCAATTGATCCAATCTATTGACAAAACTATAGCTTCAATTAAAATCCCAGTAGAAGGGTGGAGAAGTGGATTATATCTATTCAAAATGACCACCAAAAACGGAAGTCAATACACAACAAAAGTACAAGTGAAATAATATTAGAATAGAGTAAATAATAGGACGGGTGGTGAGACCAAGTGGTTTTGCTACCCGTTTTTTTGTGACTTTACGCAGACCTATAATTGAAATGTTTCGTGCACCATAGTTAAAACTATGGGCAGGTGATACTGTAACCTTATCAAGACTGAAGTCTTGAAGGTTAAAAACACGGAATCAACACTTCAGTGTTGATGGAGACAGTATCACCTGCCCATGACTTTAGTCGTGGTGCACGAAACATTTCAAGTTATAACAGTAAGTGACTCAAAATAATCTAGTTCAGCATCTAAACTCAATTTTTCATGCTTCTCCCATTGAGCACTAATGTAAGATCTAGTAGAGTTAATAAACCTAGGGCTCACAGAAACTGCAAAATAGCCAATACCCCACTGAAATTTATTCTTAAAGAATTCATTTTCATTAATTAAGAAAGAACTTTTACCTTTCAATTTTTTCACAAGTGTAGATAATGAAACTGAGTTTGGGAGTAATAATAGACAATGAATATGATCCTTATACCCATTTATAGCATCAATTTGATAACCTTCTTTTATTGCAATCTCTTTTATAAGTGGCAATACCTTATTGTCTAAAATGTCTTTAGTAAAAAAAGGGCATTTTTCTTTAGTAGACCAAACTAAATGAATCCATAAATTATTATTGGAGTGAGACATATTGAATCGTTGCTTTAATTATTGAGAATAGTTTCCTTAGTAGTTGAATATACTTGAAAACGAGACTTTTTCAAAAATTGGTTTTATGTTTCGTACACCAAGTTAAAACTATGGGCAGGTGATACTGTAACCTTATCAAGACTGAAGTCTTGAAGGTTAGAGACACTGAGTCAACGCTTTAAGGAAGATAAAGAAGTGAGATTAGCTCTCCAAAAGCCCACAACTTCAGTTGTGGGTTAAAAAGATATTTACTACTTTTAAACCAAGATCAACAATAAAAAAATGCAAACTATTCTATTCAATTTACTTCTCATTATTATGATAATTTCTTGTTACAAACCTCATGGAAAAGAGGAAATAAACCAAAAAGCACAAGAGATTATTACAGATGCTTTAACCAAAAATGAAACTAATGAATAAGATATTACTTACACTTTCCATTTTTCTTTCATGTCACTTACTTGAAAGCTGTCATACGAAAGAAATGAATGCTGAGATAGAAGAAGAGAAAGCGGACTTCATGTACTCGGAAATACTCCCAAAATTTTACCATGAAGAAGGTATATCTTTATCTGATTTCGTAAAAAGAGAATTAAAATATCCAAAAGCAAAAGGTTGTATTGAAGGTAAAGTTTATGTGAGATTTCTGGTCGATAAATATGGTCACTCAAGTGAGTTTGAAGTAGTGAGGGGATTATCAGAAGAAGCGGATAAAAATGCTATAGAAGTAGTGAGGAAAATGACATTTGAGGCAGGTATTGAAAATGGTAGGGCTGTGAATAGTTGGGTTATTGTACCCATAACTTTTTCATTTTGATACTTGATATAAAATAATGATTCTAATCATTTATGTTACTAATGAATTAAAATGTTACTATATTAGTATCATATATAAAAATAAGTAACATTTTTGAAAGCAAGAGATAAAATATTAAAAGCAGCACAGGACTTATTCTTTGAGCAAGGAATCAAGAAAGTAAGCATTGCTGAGATCTATGAGACGGCCCAAGTTTCTAAGATGAGTTTTTACCGTCAGTTTAAAAACAAGGAAGACATTGTGCTTCATATTTTCAGATCATTATACGATACTTCCATGGTGGAGTACAATAAGATCGTGGATCAGAAATTATCCTTTCGAGAGACATTGACACAACTGACAGATTTGAAAGTAAGGTTTTCTAGAAGCATGAGTAAGAAGTTTTTGGAGGAGTTTTTACAGATGTTCAGTACAAAGTCAGAAGTGATGGAAGAATTGCAGGAGATGCAAAAAGAGGGAAGGGCTCTGTTTGTCAATGAGATAATGAAGGCGAAAGCTACAGGTGAGATCAGAGAGGACTTAAGTATTGAATTTATGTTGTCGATGCTGGATCATATGCAAACCTATATTGAAGATCCAAGACACATTGAAATGTTTTCATCGTCCCAAGAGATGGTCAAAGAGATTACCAATTTTTATTTCTTCGGTATTTACGGCCCAAAAGAATAAACCAATGAAGAAACTTCAACTTATATTCTTGCTGTTCTTGTCCAATACACTTTATGGACAATCTGAATTCGATTTTAATGGTATGTTAGTGGGTTTTACAACCTACTCTCCTGAAGCGGAACAGCTCAATTTATGGAGTGGTGGACGTTATATTCCTGAAGTGAAATTTGAGCATCAATTTGATTCTTTAAATTCCTTTTCAGCCTTTGCTTCTGCCAATATTTACGGATCTGTACAGTATGTAAATGGAACACCGGTTTGGGATGGAACGGTTTTACCCTACAGAGGTTGGGTACGTTATGCACATGGGAATAGTGATATAAGAATAGGACTTCAAAAAATCGATTTTGGATCTTCTACTTTATTGCGACCAATGCAATGGTTCAACCAAATTGACCCTAGAGATCCTTTGGGATTGACGAATGGTGTTTATTCTGCCTTAGCGAGATATTATTTTAAGAACAACGCCAATATTTGGTTTTGGGCTTTGTATGGAAATGAGGAACAAAGGGGATATGACGCATTACAATCCGTAAAAGACATTCCAGAACTAGGCGGTAGAGTGCAGTTACCCACCCCAAAAGGAGAAATTGCTTTTTCCTACCATCATAGAAAAGCAGTTTTAGATACAAGGTGGAATGCAGATAATCCCATGTACATTGAAACACCAGAAAACAGAGTGGGTATTGATGGAAAATGGGATTTGTTACTAGGAGTTTGGTTTGAAGGAACTTACACCAAGACCAATAAAAATGTAGGAATTCTCACCAATCAAACACTTTTAGACATTGGTATGGATTATACTTTACCGATTGGAAGTGGACTAAATGTAGTAGGAGAACACCTTTTTACTTGGTATGGTGAAGAATTTAATCATGCTGAATACAAAGGAAATACAACCGCTTTTTCTATGAATTATCCCTTGTCTTTTTTTGATAATATTTCCGTGATGGTGTATAGAGACTGGACCAATGACGGCACCGGATTTTTCACCACTTATAATCATGATTTTGATGTATGGACAGGGTATTTTATGCTGTATTACAATCCTACAACATCCATAACATCACCGATCGCCACGAATGATTTAAACCAGTTCACACCAGGTTTCGGTCTAAGATTAATGGCCGTATTAAACCATTAAACCCGTAGGGGTAGACCTATGTGTCTACCCAACCTACGTGTCTACCCAAAATTGTAAAAAAGGAATAAACGCAAAAACCATATAGATATGAATACAAACAACATCATTGAAATTCAAAACGTAACCAAGCGTTTTCCGGTAGGAGAAACAGAGTTTACAGCTTTGAGTGACATCAATTTAAAGATCAAAAAAGGTGAATTTACAGGTCTGATTGGGCCTAGTGGATCAGGAAAAACAACCTTATTAAACCTAATAGGAGCATTAGATATTCCTTCAGAAGGAGAAATCTTAATCAGTGGAAAAAATGTTGCCGTAAAATCAGATGCAGAGTCGGCTTTATTGAGAAACGAACATATTGGTTTTATTTTTCAAAGCTATAACTTACTTCCGGTTTACAGCATTTTTGAAAATGTAGAGTTTCCTTTACTATTACAAAAGAAATCAAAAGCAGAAAGAAAAGAAGCTGTTATGCAAGCCTTGGAATGGGTGGGTTTGTCAGATATAGCGAACAAGAAACCTTCTCAGATTTCAGGCGGACAAGCACAAAGAGTAGCCATAGCAAGATCCATTGTAAAAAAGCCTGATATAGTACTAGCAGATGAGCCGACGGCGAACTTAGATTCCACCAATGCTTACAAGATCATGGATATTCTAAAAAAACTGAATGAAGAATTGGGCATTACATTTATGTTTTCTTCTCATGATAGTAAAGTAATTGAATACCTCAGAAGAGTGATCACTTTGGAAGATGGTAAAGTAAAGAACGACGAAATAAAATAGAAGATGGATACTTTATACAACATAGGGTTGAGTTTTCGATTGGCGTTCAGAAACATCATCAGTTCTGGCTTGAGAACTTGGCTCACTATTACCACTCTGTCCTTAGCGTTTGTCATGATTTTGTTTTTCAACAGCATGTACACCGGTTGGGAATATCAAGGCATCAGAGATCAGGTCAATTGGGAATTCGCACAAGGGCAAGTGATTCATCCCAAATACGACAAACTGGATCCATTTACCATAGAAAGCGGACATGGAAAATATGAAAAAGATACTCATTTGACACCCGTCTTAATTCGCCAAGCAAATATCTACCCCGATGGAAGAATGGTGCCGATTTTACTAAAAGGCATTCCTGCAGATCAGCAAATTGTAGAACTTCCAACTCAGCTATTAAAAGAGAGCAAGGCCAATATTCCAGCTTTGATTGGACTAGGAATGGCACAAGACAACAACCTGAAAGTTGGAGATGCAATACTGATGCGTTGGAAAGATAAAAACGGAACTTTTGATGCTCAAAATATTACAATTGCAGGCATTTTTGAAACGAATGTACCGACCATTGATGCAGGTCAAATTTGGATTGATTTGAATAGAATGAATCGACTGACAGGATTGCAACAAGAAGCTACCTATTTATTGGCTGATGCCGAATACTATCAAACCACCAACGCTTCTTGGAATTACCAAGACAAAGAGGCTTTGCTCAAAGAATTTTATGAACTTATCGAATTAAAAAGAGGAGGCTCATCTTTCCTTTACGGTATTTTGATGCTGATTGCTTTGATCGCCATTTTTGATTCACAAGTGTTTTCTGTTTTCAAAAGACAAAAGGAAATCGGCACTTATATCGCATTGGGTTTTACCAAAAAGAGAGTGACGTTTTTATTTACATTGGAAGGAACAATGTACGCTTTTATCGCAGCAGTGGTAGGTTCTATTATAGCGATTCCTCTTTTAGGTTGGTTGCATGAAGTAGGTATTCCTATGACCTCCAACGTGGATCAATCCCGTAAAATGGGAATTACTGTAGGAGAATATATCTATCCGCTACTGACACCTGAACTGTTTACAAAAACGGTTTTTTGGGTAGTGATACTTTCGGCAGTGATCAGCTACCTTCCCGTTCGCAAGATTGCTAAAATGAATACTGTAGACGCTTTAAAAGGAAAGAAATAATGTTTGAATTTTTATTTAAAGGTCTCATTAGAGACAAAAGCAGAAGTTTACTTCCTGTAATCGTAGTGAGCTTGGGAGTATCCCTTTCCGTATTCTTTGTCGGTTACATTGAAGGAATGATGGGGGATATGGTCGATCAAAATGCACGTTTCGGAACCGGGCATATGAAGGTGATGACGAGAGAGTATGTTAAGAATATTGCTCAGAAACCATTGGACCTTTCTATACTTGAAGCAGGTAAGGTGCTCGAAGTATTAGAGGATATGTATCCTGAAGTAGACTGGGTAAAACGATTTAATTTCGGAGGAATTTTAGACGTTCCAGATGAAAATGGTCAAACTAAAACACAAGGAATTGCTGGTGGAATGGCCTTTGATATGACTGTCGGAAATTCAGATCTAAAAAGATTAAATATCGCCAATAATATTGTAGAAGGAAGAATGCCTAACGGACCCTTTGAAATGCTTTTAGGGCAGGGTTTAGCCAAAAGAATGAATGTAAAAATTGGTGATCAAATTACCTATTTCGGTTCTACAATGGATGGAAGCATGTCGTTCCAAAACTTTATTTATGTTGGAGCAGTACAGTTTGGGTTGTCAGTGATGGACGACAAAACCTTTTTAATTGATATAAAAGATGCAGAGCAAATTCTAGATATGGAAGATGCCGTTCAAGAGATTTACGGCTACCTCCCCAATGATATTTATGATGATCAAGAAATTGAAGAGATAAAAAATAGCTATAATCAATCCTTTGCCAATGATGATGATGAATATGCACCTCAAATGTTAGCCTTAAGGGATCAAAATGGTTTAAGCACCATGCTAGACATGGTCAATACAATGAGCAATGCATTCACCTTCTTTTTTATCATTGCCATGTCCATCGTATTATGGAATACAGGATTGCTTGGAGGGTTGAGAAGATATACAGAATTCGGTATTAGAATAGCCATCGGTGAATCTAAAAGAGACATCTATAAATCATTATTACTAGAATCAGTTATCGTCGGAGCTGTCGGTTCAGTTTTCGGAACAATTTTAGGTTTGATTTTGACCTTTTATCTTCAAGAAGTAGGTATTGACATGTCAGATACATTAGGGAATAGCAATGTATTATTTTCGAATGTGATAAGGGCGAAGGTCGTTCCCACTCAATTTTGGATTGGCTTTTTCCCAGGCGTAATGGCCACTTTCTTAGGTGCATTATTATCTGGAAGAGGAATTTTCAAACGCCAAACATCAGAGTTATTTAATGAATTAGGGGTGTAATGTAGAAGTGTAGCCTGCTACGCAAAGGTTAGTATAATAACACTTACGACATTAAAGAAAATTAAAACAATAAAGAAATATGAAAAAAATATTCACCATAGCTTTTCTACTAATAGGCTGTACTGTAATGGCACAAGATCCCGTAGAAATGCTTCAAAAAATTGATGAAAATATGTATTCCAGTACAAAAATCACTAAATCAAAGATGATTGTATATGGGAAGAGAAAGAACAAAGAAATTGTGATGGAAGCCTATTCCAGAGGAACAAAAGATACTTTTTCAGAATACCTTTCACCTGCAAGAGAAAAAGGGACTAAGATGTTAAAATTAGACGATAAACTTTGGATCTATTCTCCTTCTTCAGACCGTACGATACAAATTTCAGGTCATATGCTAAGACAGTCTGTGAATGGATCAGATATGTCCTACGAAGATATGATGCAGGAGAAGAAAATGGTGGACATGTACACACCGACGATCAAAGGAGAAGAACAGATGAATGGAGAAGACTGTTATATATTACAGTTGGACGCCAAAGTGGACGACATTTCCTACCCAAAAGTGAAGATGTGGGTAGAAAAGAAAAATTATGTACCTATGCGTCAAGACCTATTCGCTAAGAGTGGACAGCTTTTAAAAACGATTAATATGGAAGATGTACGCCCAGTGAATGGAAGGTTTTACCCTTTCAAGATGAATTATAAAGATGTATTAAAAGATGGGAAAGGGACAGATTTTATTGTGATTGAGATGCAGGATAATGTGCCGATTTCTGATAATGTTTTTAATAAAGCAAATCTGAAAAAATAAGAATCCATTCTCTAGGAATCATTTTGATAGGTTTCATGTTGTAGAGTATTACCTTTACAATACGAAACCTATTTTCAATTTTAATTATTGCTGAAATGAGTATAGAACAAGCCTATAACAGTTGGGCAGATATTTACGATACCAACCAAAACAAAACAAGAGATTTAGATGCACACGCTACTGTAGAAACGCTATCAAAATACGATTTTAAAAACGTACTTGAATTAGGAGCGGGTACAGGTAAAAATACTCCTTTCTTATTGTCGAAAGCGGAGCAAGTAGTAAGTCTTGACTTTTCTGAAGAGATGCTCAATAAAGCGAAAGCCAAAATTAAAGATGAGCGTGTTTCTTTTAGAAGAACGGATTTGAATGAAGAATGGGATGTAGAAGATAATTTTGCTGATTTAGTGACAGTAAGTTTATGTCTAGAGCATATTGAAAATCTTGATCAGATCTTTGCGAAAGCCCATCAAAAACTCAAAGAAAATGGCTTCTTTTTCATCAGTGAACTCCATCCTTTCAAACAATATTTGGGAACTAAAGCGAGATATGAAACAGAAGAAGGAGTTAAAGAATTGGAAGTTTATATTCATCACCTTTCAGAATTTGTAAATGCAGCAAAGAATAATGGTTTTACATTAAAAGAAGTAGAAGAGTGGTTTGATGGTGAAGCAGAAAACGAAGTGCCACGAATTCTTTCATTAGTCTTTCAAAAATAAATAATGAAGCCAATCCAAGTTGTAGCCGCAGTAATTATAGACGATCAGCAACGTCTATTGATCACTCAAAGACCTTTGCATAAATCACAAGGAGGATTGTGGGAATTTCCCGGAGGGAAGGTAGAAAATAGTGAGTCTAATGAAGAGGCTTTAGTGCGAGAAATCAAGGAAGAATTAAGTGTTACGATAACTGTTGGAGAGTTTATTGATTCCTGTCAGCATGATTATGGTAATATTGTCATTGAATTGATCGCCTATTTTTCAAAGGTGAAGGAGGGAAGCATACAATTAAATGAACATATTGATATGCAGTGGATCAGCGTAGAGGAATTAGAGCAATATGAATGGGCACCTGCTGATGTGCCTATTGTTGATAAGATAAAAGAAAATTTAGAAACTAAATTAGAAATAAAATGAAACCAACAGATGAACAAATAAAGGAAATTGCAGGTGAGCACGAAATAGGGATGCAGTGCTATTTTCACTTCAAAACAGGTGAGCTTATTTCAATTCCAGATATGGATGATTTTTATGATGGCGATTTTGAAGCTTGGGAAGCTGACATTAAGAAAGTAGAGGAGAACGAAGATGATTACTATTTATTCAAAAAAAAGGATTCTAGGGACTCTTACAGAGAAATGGAAGCCTTTGCTGATACAGTAGACGACGCTAAACTTCAAGATAAATTGATAAAAGCTTTAAACAAGAAAGGTCCTTTTAGAAACTTCAGATGGGTTCTTGATGAATCTGAAGAGTATAGAGCTAAATGGTATAAATTTCAAGAGCAACAAAGAATCGAATATGTAAGGGAGGAAGTAGAAATGAATGAAGAAGAATTCGAAGTTTAATTCACCTTCTAATAAAAAAAGAGTCACCTAACTCTATGCAGAGAAAGGTGACTCAATTGATTGTAAAGAAAATCTTCTTTTGATTAAGCTGGGCTTAATGCTGAGATTTCGTCTTCAGAAGCAACGATATCCAACATTACTGAGTCAGCAGCGATAGTTTCGCCTTCTTCAGCAATAATATTGTTTACGAAACCACTGAAATCAGAAACAATATTGTTTTCCATTTTCATGGATTCTAAGATCACGATTGGTTGACCTTTTTCAACTTTGTCACCTGTTTTCACAAGTACGCTGATTACTCTACCTGGCATTGGTGCAAGTACTTTTTTACCCATTTTCATAGGCTTAACTACTTTTTCCTCTACCACTTTTTCCTCAACTTGTTGAGCAGCTGCAGCTTCTTTTTGCTTCGCTTCGAATTGCTCTTTCTTCAATTTCTTAAGGAAACCTTTTGCTACTAATGGGAATAACTCTAATAGTAATTCTTCCTCATAGTTCTCAGCCAATTTCACACCGCCAAACTCAGGAAGAGTAGGGTTGTCTTGAGCTTTGTAAGAATTTGTATCAAATGGTCTTTCGTCCTCAAAACCACAGATTTGCTTTCTAAACTCAGGCTTAACAGGAATTGGAGTCTTACCGTAGTCACCTTTCACTAAGCTTTGGAATTGGTTAGAAGTATTTGAATACATCTCTTTTCCTTGCTTCAAGCTCATTGCAGCGTTCACCGCTTGAGCACCTACAATTTGTGAAGTTGGTGTTACTAGTGGAGGAAGACCAGCATCCATACGTACTTGAGGGATCAATTTCATTGCTTCGTCCAAGATTTCGTCTGAACCTAAAGCTTTCAATTGAGCTACCATGTTAGAGTACATACCACCTGGAACCTCAGCTTCTTTCACTTTCGTGTTTGGTTTAGGGAAGTTGAAGTAGTCCTCGATTTGGTGACAGATATTTAATAATGACTCTTCGTTACCAGCGTTTACAGCTGCGATAGCGTCATCAAACATTTTGTCTACGTTTGCAGGAAGTGTATCTGTAAGAGGGTTGTATGGATTAGGGAAGCTGTCATAAGCATCAAATGCGCTTAATTCCTTACGAACGTCAACTAATTTTTGGTTGATTTTCGCTACGGCCTCCATGTTTACGTCCATTTCGATACCTAATTTCTTAGCGAAAGTGTAGATCAATTCGATCGCAACACCTGCTGAACCACCTGCGAAGTTCCAGATGTTTGTATCTACGATGTCCGCACCGCTCATTACAGCACATAATACAGCTGCTAAACCATAACCTGGCGTACAGTGTGTATGGAAATCAACTGGGATAGAAAGGTTTGCTTTAAATAGTTTTACTAGTTTAGCTACTCTCATTGGAGGAATTAAACCAGACATATCTTTAATAGAAATCATATCCGCACCAAGCTTTTCCATTTCTAAAGCTAAGTTAAGGAAGTATTGATCTGTAAATACTGGCTTAGGAAGTGGCTTACCTTTAAAGAATGCTTTAATTCTCTCCATTGTAGAGAAATGCGGGTCAATTGTGTAACATACCGCACAGTCAGCAATACCACCGTGTTTTTTTACATACTTAATAGTAGACTTGATGTTATTAGTATCGTTAAGAGCATCAAAGATTCTCATGATACCTAAACCATTATTGATAGATGTTTTACAGAAACCTTCAATAATTTCTTCAGTATAAGGAGTGTAACCAAACAAGTTACGACCACGAGATAAGGCAGTCAATTTACTTACATTACCTACTGAATCATGGATAGTTTTCAAACGAGTCCATGGGTTTTCACCTAAATAACGCATTACTGAATCTGGCACAGCACCACCCCACACTTCCATTGCATAGAAATTGGCGTCTTGGTAATCAGGAAGAAGATAATCCACCTGAGCCTGTGTCATTCTTGTAGCAAATAATGATTGTTGCCCGTCACGTAGCGTTAAATCTCTAATTAATAGTTTCTTTGACATCTTATCTTATGGTTTATTACTCTGTTTGCCCAATAATATTATTAAGCGGATACTAATTCATTTTCGATGGAACATTTTTTTGAATTGATGCTCCTGTATAATATTAATTGCAAAGGTTTATTAATATTATACTCCAAAGTTGGGATAGTTTTGTGACGAATGAAGTGATATCCCTTGTTAGAAAATGCTGATTTTGTACACCTTTTTTTGGAGACCCTAAATTTTTAAGTGAGGATGGTCATTAAAACAATATTATTTAATATAAAAAAGCAATATAATTACATATGTAAGTGTCTGATATACAGTTTTAAATAAAAAAAATAGCCCATAAATTGATTATGAGCTTTAGGGTTTTCAAAAGAATGATGAAATCAACCGTTTTGTGGTTTAAAGAAAAATTCTTCCTTGACAATTTTACCATTTTTTACTTCATAAACGGCAATTTCAGTACTTTTTGTTCTTTGACCAGTAGGTTTAAACGTTGCATCCATCATTAATGAGCAGGAGAAAAAGTCGTCTGCAATGACGGGATCAGAAACCGAAAAACCATGCGGTTCCATCATCTCCATAAACTGTTTACCTTTCTCTGCCAATCCCTGAAGACCTTTTACTTCTTTCACAGGTGCGCCATCAGGCTCAATACTGACACAATCTTCAGCGAATAATTCTTGTTGTGCTTTTTCAAACTCACCGATACGGCATAGCTCTACCAAACGGCTAGCAATTTCTTTAATAGTCATAAGTTAATTTTTGGTTGATTTAAATTAAGACACATTTATTGATGACTGAATATACTTTGATTTTTTGAATTTAATAAGCAGAAAGAAGGTTTCTTTTTTTATTATTCCCATCAACCTGTTTACTTTGATGGAAGATCTATATTATTTTTTAACCTTACTATTATATGAAAGCCAGTTTAAAATCCATCGCTAAAGACTTGAATATCTCCCCAGGGACTATTTCTAGAGTATTAAATGGAAAGGCAAAAGAATATAGAATCAGTGAAGCAACCGTAAAACGTGTCAAAGCCTATGCTCAGAAAGTAGGTTATACTCCCAATTTGGTTGCCAAAAGTCTTCAGGCCTCTAAATCCTTTACCATTGGTTTGATTTTGCCCGATATCAGCAATCCTTTTTTCAGTACAATGGCCAAACATATAGAACAGCAAGCCTCCGCAATGCATTACTCTATATTATTGATGGATTCTGATGAACAATTAGAGAAAGAAACAAAGGCTTTGCAACAATTATATAGTAGAAAAGTAGACGGTATTATTCTGTGCCCGGTAGGGTTTGAAGGTTCTCATTATAAAGAACAATTCAAAGACATGGGAATTCCTGTAGTATTTGTTGATCGTTATTTAAAAGGTATTGATGTGCCATTTGTATCTTCCAATAATTATAAAGGAGCCTATGATGCTGTTGAGTTTTTAATTCAAAAAGGACATAAAACAATAGGTTTGATTCAAGGAGATCAAAAACTGCTTACTGTCAACGAAAGAGAAAAAGGCTTCAAAGAGGCATTGCAGGATTATAATATTTCATTTAATGCAAACTTACTTCTGGGTAACGGTTTTAATGAAGAAAACGGTTATGTTTCCATGTTACAGCTATTAAAAGAAAAAAATAAACCAACGGCAATACTATGTATGAGTAATCAAATATGTATGGGTGTTTTAAAAGCCGCGAAGGAACTTCAATTAAACCTCCCTCAAGATTTGTCCATCATTTCATTTGATGAAAACCCTTATGCGGAATATATCACACCTTCACTCACCACCATTAAACAGCACAATGATAAGATGGGGGCGAAAGCATTTAACTTAATATATGACCTAATACAGGACCAAAAATCAGAAGATCCATCTTTTTTAATTGATACTGAAATAATAGAACGCGGAAGTATTTTTGATCTACTTTAAAGCTTTTGCAAAATATCACTAACAAGAATTCATATGAAATCAATAGCAAACTTATTTATCCTTTTTCTTCTAATGACAAGTTGTTCGACAAAGGAGAAGCAAACTTCAACTTTAAATTATAGAATCTTGCATGTTGTTGAAGGTGATTCTTTATTCATAACAAGAGAATATGATCTTGTAAAAGATAATCATGAAGAAGTGGAAGTGTATCAATATGTCAATTTGGAAGATAAAAAATGGAATATGACTTTTAAGTATAATAAAAGTACCAAGGTTTTATCTTTTGTTGATTCTGATTTTGAATTGAAAGAAAAAGATAAATTTTTTGACCCAAGTTTATCTTCTGTGAAGTTTGATTTATATACTTTATCTCAGCCTGTTATTGACGGTCATGGACCCCTTCTTTTCAATTCAGATTATGGAATTCTCAACCTTGATAATGGTTTGTGGAAGTCATCCATTTATCTGAAGGAAAACGATACTACAAATAAGGTACAACAGATCCTTACTATGGTAAGAGAATAAAACAATTCATGAAAGTCTTCCTGATTATTATTTAACGTAATTAAAACATTTAATTCTTTTTTCAGATTTAAATTTTATTTAATATTACTGCACAAACGATTGTAGCATATGGATGCTCTATTTTTTTAATTGAATAGCACAAACGTTTGTACAATAAAATAACACATCATTATGGATAAGAAAATTATTGTAATAGGCAGTTCAAATACGGATCTCGTAGTGCAAAGTGAACGTTTACCCAAAGCAGGGGAGACGATTATGGGAACAGACTTTTTTCAGAATCAAGGAGGAAAAGGAGCGAATCAGGCTGTAGCGGCGGCAAGGTTAGGTGGTGAGGTAGTTTTTGTGGCCAATGTTGGCACTGATGATTTTGGGAGTAATGCCATTTTATCCTACAAAAAAGAAGGAATTAATGTTGATTTTATTCATCAGGTTGATGTGCCCACCGGCATGGCAATGATCAATGTAGATGCTAAAGCAGAGAACTGTATAGTGGTTGTGCCTGGTGCAAATAATACATTGTCAGAAAAAAATATTGATGCTGTAGCAGAGGGATTTCATGAAAAAGCAATAGTGTTATTACAATTGGAAGTTCCCATAAAGACTGTGGAGTATGCTGTTGCGAAAGCAAAACAAAAAGGAGCCTTAGTCATTTTGAACCCCGCTCCTGTGAAAGCGATATCAGATGAAACATTGAGAATGCTTGATATCATTACACCTAATGAAACGGAATTAGAGTTATTGTCTGGTATCAAAGTAAAAGATCAACAAACGATGTTGAAAGCGATAGATATACTTCACAATAAGGGTGTAAAAACAGTTATTGTGACTTTAGGAGCCAAAGGATGTTTTGTTTCCAATACTACTTTGAAACAACAATTTTCTGCCCCTAATGTAAATGCAATTGATACAACGGCGGCTGGCGATGTTTTTAATGGAGCTTTAACCGTTTTATTATCAGAGGGGATGACTTTGGAAACCAGTATTAATTTTGCCCTAAATGCGGCATCAAATTCTGTGACAAAAAAAGGAGCACAAGCATCTATTCCCAGACTTTCTGAATTGTAAAAACAAAACCAACTTGATATGAAATTTCTAATGAAAATAGCACTCGTATGGAGTGTTTTATTGACTTCAACTTCTCTTTTTGCTCAATCTCCACAAAAAGAAAAGATCATTTTTGATTGTGATTTAGGGGATGATATTGATGATATGTACGCCTTGGCATTGATGCTGGCAAGCCCTGAGTTTGAAGTGATGGGTATAGTAATGGACTTTGCGAATACACCCGAAAGAGGAAAAATGGCACTAAAGCTATTGTACGAATTAGGGTTAGATGATATTCCTGTGGTGATAGGGCGAAAAACGAGTGATGTTTATTCACCGCAATACATCTGGGCAGAAGGTTTTGATCAACTAAAACCGTCACCGATGGATGCTGTGGAATTTATTTCTTCAACGCTAGAAAAATATCCAAATGAAGTCAACTTGGTAACGGTGGGGCCTGTTCCCAATATGAAAGATTTGCTTGATAAAGATCCAACGATTCTCCAAAAAGCAAAGCATATTTATGCTATGTTTGGTTCTTTCAATATGGGTTATAACAGTTCCACAACACCTAGCCCGGAATGGAATGTTGTGGCTGATGTAGAAGCTTCAAAAGCATTTGTAGAAGCTGATAAAGGAGGCAAAATTACTTATGTACCGTTGGATGTTACTGCTTTTGTTACAGTCTCAGAGGAAAATAGAAATTTGTTGCAAATGCGAAATTCTACACTCACAGATGCGATTTGTGCCAACTATGTTTTATGGCGTTATATGCATTATGCCAAAGACTTGAATTATGTACCTATTGTGTATGATGCTGTAGCCATAGGGGTGATACTTTGGCCTGAATTATTTCATATTGAAGAAGGATATGTGGAAGTAGATGATAAAGGATATACCTCTATCAATAAGGAGAAAAAACCGAATGCAAAAATCGCATTGCATATCAATGAAGATGAGTTTATGCAAAGAATGATGAAGCGGTTATTATTACAGAACTTAGATAAGAACTAGAAAGATGAAACGAATTATTATTGGAATTTTATTACCCATGTTTTTTTATTCTTGTAACCAGAAGAAGGAAGAAAAAACAGTACTCAAAGACGATCGATTAACCTATAAGAATTATGAGCCTAAATCCACTGACTTAGCGATTTCTAGGTCTGAGTACAAAGATAAATTATATGGTTTCTGGCTGGGACAATGTATCGCCAACTGGACGGGGTTGGTAACTGAAATGGATAAAATTGGGAATATCGGTGAAATCAAAACAGGTCCTTTTTATACACGAGAAGATTGGGGTAAAAAAGATGAGCCTAGTATTTGGGGGCAGGGAGTACCCAGTGATCTTTCAGAAACGATTGATTTTGTAGTAAGAAAAAAGGGAGAAGTTTGGGGAGCTGATGATGACACGGATATTGAATACATCTATCAGCATTTACTTTACACCAAACAAAAAACAATCCTTTCACCAGAAGATATAAAAGAAGGATGGTTGAAACATATTCAAAAAGAAGAAGAAAATTACCTTTGGGTGTCCAATCAAAAAGCATTTGACCTGATGCACGAGGGCGTACTTCCTCCAGAAACAAGTAATCCTGATATCAACGAGCATTATGATATGATTGACGCACAGTTGACCACTGAGATTTTCGGCTTTTTTGCTCCAGCAAGAATGGATGTTGCTCAGAAAATGGCACACCTGCCAATCAGAACCACTGCAAGAAAAGAGGCCGCCCAGATTTCAGAATTTTATGTAAATATGTATGCTTTAGCTTCTTTGGTAGATCAAAAACTTTCTCAAAAGGAAAAGATTGTCTGGATGGCGAATCAGGCAAGACAGCAAATGACAGGAGAAAGTTATGTTACTAAAATGTATGACTTTGTAAAAGGCGAATACCAAAAAGGAACGAAATGGGAAGATGTGCGTGATGCTCTTTATGAAAAATATCAAGTAAACCAGGAAGACGGTTATCACATCACAGCCAAGGAATTGTATTGTAATGGCTGTTTTGCAGCAGGAATCAATTATGCGGCAAGTTTAGTCAGTCTTTTTTATGGTGAAGGTGATTTGAAGGAAACTATAAAGATAGGTACTTTGGCTGGATGGGATTCGGATAACCCTACAGCAACATGGGGAGGAATGATTGGTTTTATGATTGGGAAATCAGGAGTAGAACAAGCGTTTGGTAGTGATTTATCCGATCAGTTTGATATTCATAGAACAAGACAAAACTTTCCTTTAGACAGCACTGATAATTTTGAAGATATGTCGAAAGTTGGAATGTTTATCGTGGATAGAGTAGTGCAAGATGAAATGAAGGGAGGAGTAGATTTAGAGAAAGATTTGTGGTATATCCCCTCGGAATAATAAAATAGGCTATGTTTCACAATATGCGAACATAGCCTTAATTCTACAGTATAGGAAGAGTATGTGATTCATACTCTGTAAGTAGATTAAAAAATCAGGATATTAAAAAAGGCCGGTTTTTGAAAATTGTAGATTCTAAGTATGCCCTTTCATGCTTGTTGGCATTCTTATCTACAATTCCAAAATTGTGCTATGTACTAATTTTATCATTTTCATGATGTACTCCCCATAAACAAGTGAGGCATCTAAATAAAAATGATCCCAATAGTCTGTCACTTTCTGAGCTAATAGGTTAGAGGTCGACAGGAAAAAGAAAAAGAGTAAAAGTACAACATAAATATTTTTTCATGACACTATTTAATCGTAAAGAGAATTTTGAGTTTTGTAATTGTAAATCCGAAAATTGACAAATATTATTTAAAGTATTCTCTCTTAGGACAATTCATAATGTGATGAAGACAATATTTTTTCAAATAAAATTTTGGAATGTTGGTTTACAATGCATCCAAATAAGGTTTTATATTTTCACCGTCATCCAAGCGGCCGCTGTTGCGTTGTAAGAAATTTAAGACCTTGGATGCCACTTCCACATTAAACAATTTGTTGGAGAATTTTCCAGATTTAATCAATAAAAGTTCTGCGTCGGGAAGGTCTTTTTTGAATGAGTTTGCTCCTTCAAAATTGGGGTCACTGTCATTATTGCCCCAAATTACTAATGTTTTAGGCTGTTTTTCCTTCAGCATTTGTTGCCAATCAGGAAAACGTTGAGCAAGTTTATTATAATCATTCAGAAGTTGCATCATGATCAGCTTTTGCTTCTCAGTTTGGACAAATTCTAAATATTGTTGCCATAGGCCAATATCATAAGTTGTACTATCCAATGGAGTAATATCCTTTGATAGAATATCAGCATTTTCTCCACTTAATGTCCACACATAGTCCATGTATGCATTAGAACTGTCACTCCCAGTGTTTTTGTAAAGTGCCTGTCTGTTTTCAGGAAGTGCATCAATGTAAAGTTCAGAGTTTTGAATAATTAACGCCTCGATTTTGTCAGGATCTCTTTCCATTAATTGGAGACCTATATGAAAAGAGGAATTTTGAATATATAGCGTATAATTATCTATTTTTAATTCCTTTAGAAAATATTCTAAATAATCAGTGATCAATGAAAAGGTAAAGGGGGTCTTCTCGGGATCAAATTTCGCGTACCATCTTGTGTTAGAGTGGTCCGGTACAATGACATAATAATGTGAAGCCAACATCGGAATCAACTCATCAAAAGTATTCCTGTTGGTTGGATAGCCCGGCATAAATAAAAGGGTAGGATTGAGCGAATTCCCGGCTGTTCTGTAATAATATTGAACACCCTTTATGTTGCGGTTTAAAAGTTTGATCTCTGGTTCCTTGTAAAATTTACTATTTAAATGTCTAGCTTCTTTGTTGCTATAATCACAAGATGCTAAGATTAAAGTAAAGATTAGGGTAACAAGTCTAGCTGAATTCATGAAAAAATTGATGCGTACTGATAGTAAGGTTTAAGCTAAGGTAAATATAGAGGAGTGTGATACGATGCGCAATGTGTTGCAATGATGTGCAGGTTTCAATCTAGCTACTTTAGAGTTAAGTATTTGTGATACAGTTTTTTATAGGGTTGTGAATATATGTGATTATTTGTCAATGTGGTCTCCAAAAAAGTAAAAAGTCTTCCAAACCTAGGTTCGGAAGACTTTTAACTATTCATTAAACGGAGTTGCTGACTACTTCATTTTCAACTTTTTGAATGAAATCAGTGAGCTGAATATTTTTGTCGAGGTTTAGTTTTTTTCTTAGACGATACCTTGAGGTTTCTACCCCTCTCACGGATAAGTTGAGTGCATTTGCAATGTCTTTTGTAGACATATTCATTTTGATGTAAGCACATATTTTTAATTCTTGAGTACTCAACTGAGGATAGTTCTCTTTAAAATATTCAAAGAAATCAGAGTGGATCAAATTGAAATGATCCTTGAATCTCGCCCAGTCTTTTTCATCATCAATGTCTTTGCTGATACGGTTGGCTAAATGCTGAATTTCTTTTGCCACTGCCACATTTTCAGCTTTTGTAGATACTTTTATAAGATCATTTTTAATGGTGGTAAGAAGTTCGTTACGTTGCGTTAGGTGGAAAGTAGATAGGGCAAGTTCCTTGTTTTTAAAACTAATTTCCTGATCATGTTTTTCCTGAACGAGTTGTTTGATGGTATCATCCTGATCCACAATTTGCTGTTCCTTTTGCCCTACAATACTCAGCCACTTTTTAGAGTATCTTAATTTAGAAAGCTTTACAATACCGAAGGTGAAGCCAAAGGCAATCAAAGCATACATAAGGTAAGCAAAAGGACTTCTGTACCATGGTGGAAGGACGATAAAAGCAATTTCTCTCTGTGCACTCACTTCACCATAAATATTTTTGGCTGTCACTTTAAAAACATAGTTTCCCTCTTTCAGGTTAGTGTAAACACTAGCATGTTGTGTGTTCCATGGTTTAGGGATCTTATCAAATCCTTCTAAAAATGTTTGGTAAGTATTGTATTCCAACCCATCAAAATAGGGTGCTGCATATGAAAAAGTAACATCATTAAACTCATAGGAGATCTCAATTTTTTCCTCATCATTGGTAAGAATACTATGAGATTCAATTCCGTTTGTGTTATTAAAACTTCTGATGGAAAGCGGGATGCTTTTCTGTACACCTCTTTTAAACCTTGGATTGAATAAAATAAAACCTTCTTTGGCCGTAATTAAAACATTAGAAGGGTCAATGCAGATAATGGCTTCCAAATCATCACTGATATATTTATTCACCCTTTCAAAAAGCTGTCTTTCCACATAAGGGTTATCCGAATTGAGGTCATAAATCAATCCTACCTTGTTATTCTGAATAAAATAGACATTTCCATGAATATCATTGGTCAAGCATGAAACCCTTTCTCTGCCTAATATTTCTGTAAACTTTTGATCTCTTTCAAATACATCTTTCTTGGCATTATATTTAAAAATACCATTCTCACCGCAAAAAAGAAGTTCATTATTCACCTGAAATAAATTGATCAAAACATTGGAATAAAAGCCTTTTTCTTTTCCATAAAAGTCTACTGAATTCACCTTATAATTATCAAAATCGAGGGTGAGTTTGTAAACACCCTTAAAACCATGACTGATCCATAAAGTATTTTCATTTTCCAAAGCCAATAACCTTGATGATTCTTCAAAGCCGTCTATTTTATTCGTCACCCATTTATCATCGACTTTCTGATGTATATAAAGACCATCATAAGCACCTCTTAGGAAAATATCTTCTCTATTTTTTAGAGGAAGTACATTCCAAGCACCTTTAATAGAGGATACGAGTTCATTTTCATTCTCTTTGATCACATATAAACCTTCATGTTGTCCTTGGAACAAGCGGTTTCCAATTCCTGTCAATTTGTATGTATGACCACTATTCATACGTTTGTAATGAGGTTCATTATAAAGCGGTTCCGGGCTGTATTTGTAGACACCGTTTGTTGTGCCTAGATAGAGTTCATTTTGAAAAGAAGTAGCAGAATAACCGCCTCCTTCAATACCAATTTTTTCATTAATCAAACGGAAAGGAGAGTGCAGTTCTACATAAGAAAGGCCGTTTCGATGTGCGAGCCAGAGGTTCTCAGACTGATCTTGAAAGATATTGTAAACAGTCATGTCTGCAAGTCCATTCTTTTTATTGAGATGAAGTACAATTTCTCCATTCTCGTTCATCACAAAAAGTCCGTTATGCTGTGTTGCAATAGCGATGGTATTGTCTTTTAAAAGTGTTGCATGATTGATTTTTGCTTTTTCAAAAATAGGCCAAACATTAGACATCCACGGTTTGAACCCCTCACCGTTGTTGATCAAAAGTTTTCCATCATGTGAGAGCGCTAATAGTGAGCCATTAGGAAAGTTGATGATTGACCTGAGGATATGCCCTTGTAAAACCTCTGTGCCGTCGTATTGCGGTAAGATTCTTTTTTCATTCCAATTTAATAACCCTACTGTAGGCGAACTTGAAATGAAATCTCCTTTTATATAAAAGCTATAACGGATGTCTTTAGGGGGAATAAGCGTTTCGACTTTACCGTCATAATAAACAAAAATTCTTTTATGCGAACAGAAGATCACTTCGTTGTTTCTTTTACCCTGATAGATGTTCCAAATCTCATCAAAACTAACCTCTTCATCAATAGTTGTTCTTAATGATTGGAAAGAAAGTTCTCCTTTCTCATTTCTTTCAAAATAGCCAAATTCATTCTGCCCACCCACATATATTTTATCGCCAAGAGCATAAACACATTTCAAGTTATTATTTCCCTTGTTCAAAGTATAAGTTTTCCATGATACGCCATCAAACTCTAAAAGTCCGAAGTTATTGGCGATATAAATAAACCCATTTTGGTTTTGAGTAATACTCCAATTCTGTGAACCTGCTTTATATGTAGTAGCAGAGAAAGTGTTCACAATAGGAATCCCGATAGTTAGATTTTCAGCTATCAGAGGGTTGAAATAACTGCTAATTATAAAAAAAAGTAATAATTGATATTTCATATGATAGTTTTTATAGTGTTTCAAAAAATGAGCATACTGAAGAATAATTTTGCATGCTTGAAGTAGTAGAGCGTTTGTCCAACGTATGTATGCAATATCGTGAAAATAACGTAGAGACTACTACTTCAATATCTTTTTGGGGTACTTCAAATATACGTCAACCCCTACTTAAAGCTTTTTAAACGCCTGTTTTAGTGTCTTTAACACATTTAAAAGTAGTAATATCGGTTTATCACAAAAATGAGCTGGCAGTGGTAGTAGGTCTACCGATTTTTAATGATTGTGATGAAATAAATGAATTAAATATTATGTTGGAGAAAATCAAAAATGTATACTACCCTGTAATGGTTGCTTCGATTGTTGCAATTGGAGGATTTTTACTGGGCTTTGATGGAGTGGTCAACTCCGGGGCAATCCCTTTTTATAAATATACTTTCGGTATATCTGATCAGCCCTTATTAATAGGTATCTCAAGCAGTATGATTATACTGGGAGCATTTGTAGGTAACCTTTCGGCAGGGACAATCAGTGATAAGTTTGGTAGAAAGCCTAGTTTAATGCTTACCTCCATTCTATTTTCAGTGGGTGCATTAGGAACTGCTATGGCTACCAATATTTTTCTATTTATTTTTTGCAAACTGATTGCAGGGTTGGGAGTAGGTATTGCCATTCTTGTGGCGCCTATGTACATCTCTGAGATTGCACCGCCAAAACAAAGAGGATGGCTAGTAACTTTTAATCAATTGAATATTGTATTAGGTCTTTCGATCGCGTATTTTTCAAACTATTACATTCTACAGATGGTGGAAGATCCCAATCTCAACTGGCGATGGATGTTAGGAGTGGGAGCCATTCCGGCATTGCTTTATACTTTGCTTTTACTAATAATACCAGAAAGCCCAAGATGGCTATTACAGCATCATAAAGAAACGGAGGCATTAAAAGTGCTTAAAAAAGTGGGTGGTGAAAGTTATGCACAAGAAGAATTGCAGACGATTAATACATCTTTATCAAAGCAAAGCAAAAACACCAACCAAAAGGACCTCAGAGGAGAATTATTCCAGAAGAAAATGCGATTGGTGTTATTTATAGGTTTAGGTCTAGCTATTTTCCAGCAAACTTCAGGAATCAACGCCATTTTATATTATGCACCAATGATTTTTGAGATGACAGGTGAGGGACAGGACAGTGCATTTATGCAATCTATTATTATAGGCATTGTGTTCGTAGTCATGACAGTGATTTCAATGTTGTTGATTGATCGATTAGGCAGAAGGCCGTTGCTTATCATGGGTACAACTATTATGACTTTTTCCCTTTTCTTTACAGCATATTATTTCTATGATGCGACTTACAGTATCACAAAAGAAAAAATAGCTGGAATAAGCAACTCACTGGAGCGTAATATTCTTTTAGAAGAGTTTAAAAGAATGGATGTTGAGCTGTTGCCATTTGATGAATATAAAATTATGGGTGACAAGCTTCAATTATTGAAAAACGGTACAATTACGCAATCAGTCAGTGGAGTGAATGAGAAGATTTTTGCGGAATTGACACAAATCAGTATGTTTACGAGTAGTTTGAACAAAGCAGTTGGTTATACCTTTGAGTCGGAATTAGATTTGTATGGCGAAGTGAAAAGCGATCTTTTCCTTCAGCTTTTTCCAAATGAACACGCCATCAGTCCTCAAACAGAACGTGATCCATTTTTCTTAGCCGCAAAAAATGATTTGTTAAAAGGATCTGACTATAAAAAAGCATTCAGAAAATCGATCAATGCCACATTCTCATCACAATATCAATCCATTTTATTGAACAACAGTATTCATATCAATTCTTTCTTTGTACTGTTTGGGATTCTAGGTTTCATCGCAGGATTTTCTATATCTGTAGGTCCAGTAATGTGGGCTATGTTGCCAGAAATTTTACCGAATCATTTAAGAGGAATAGGAATTTCAATTATCGGTGGTGTGAATTCAGCAACAAGCTTCTTGGTGGCTACAGTCTTTCCGTTAGAGTTGGAATTATTGGGTGCCGGAACCACTTTCGTGATATTTGGCGTGTGTATGTTGCTTTGTTTCGCATTTTCAGTTTTTGTAGTTAGAGAAACAAAAGGGAAATCATTAGAACAAATAGAAGAGGAGTTAATAGGGGAGAAAATTAGTGATGCAACTGATGCAGGTGATGTTGTAGCTCCTTTAGCACATTAATAATACAGCAGTAGTTTTGAAGCTCATATAGGAGTTATTACACCCTTTTGTGAGTAAATAGAATAACCAATAAGTACTCTAAAATTAAACAGCAATTATTTCTATGGTTTTTAAAGCGAGGGAAGAGATTCTCTCGCTTTTTTTTGTCTTTGAATTGTGCTGAGTGTATTAGAATAAAACCAATATCAATGAAAACGAGTATTTCGTAGACCCATAATTGAAATTATGGGCTTTTGGGAAGATAACTCTTTTATCAAATTGTGATAATAATATTTGTCTTCTCTGTATTTAAATGGTTATAAAGACTGTAAATATTTGAGGTCTGTCAAGATTATAATGAAAGTTGGAAAATGTGATAGCTTCCCATAAGCCCATGACTTACAGTCATGGTGCACGTAATTATTGTTCAATTTCTTTCTTCATCTTTAATTTCTCATTAGGAGATATTTAACAATAATGTTAAAAACTACCTTCTATCTCGTTTTTCAGCCTTTTTTCTAAAGAAGTACTACATTCAGTCTATTTTGCTACATAAAGAAGTAGTCAAAATGAGACTTTACAGTGTGTTTTGAACCTTGAAAACCATATTTATTAGACCTGAAACACCTTGTGTAGTTGTGTCTAATTGATTTATAATCTTGATTTTATCTAAATCTATAGGGGATAAATAGTACAATATGGTGATGTTACAGGTTATTACTACATTATTTGAAGTATTGAAGTAGCTGGTGTAGTGTAAAAAAGTGTCTTTAGTACACGTGAAGTAAGTTTGCGTGCTACTTGAAGTAGTGTTGAAGTGTATGATTTTTTGATGTTTGGGTGTAAATATTCCTTAATTGCGGTATGCAAAAGGTTAAAACTTTTATGAAAGTGCCAGCTTCATTAATAAGGGTAAAAGCCCTTTTAGAATAGAAGTTTTAATCGCTTAGCACTATCTATTATTCTTTGATCTACACTAAATTTTTAAACTATTGAAGAAAACTGTATGACAATGAAATATACTTTAAACTATTCAAATCTTGCTTTGCTTAGAATGTTAAGGAAAGTAGCCTTGATCAGTACTTTTTTCTGCTTAATACTAACAGAGAGTTTTGCTCAAGAGAGAATCATAAAAGGTACAATTAAAGATTCAACAGGTCCAATCCCAGGGGTGAACATCACAATACAGGGAACGTCAAAAGGAACGGTAACTGATTTTGACGGAAGGTATCAATTAGCAGTAACTGATGACGCAGTGCTAATAGTTACTTATATTGGTTATAAGACAGAGAAATTTCCTGTAAATGAGTTGTCAAGTTTTGATTTTGTGTTGGAAGAAGAAACCACACAAATGGAAGAGCTTGTAGTAATTGGTTACGGTACACAAAGTAAAAAAGATGTAACGGGTTCAGTAGCTTCAGTAGATAACGAAACACTGACAGTAGCTGTGGAACCAAGTGCAGAAATGGCAATGCAAGGTAAAGTAGCTGGTGTTTCTGTTTCACAAAGTTCAGGTTCACCAGGTTCAGCATCCACAATCACAATTCGTGGTCAAGGTACAATTGGTGATGCCACTCCACTTTATGTAGTTGATGGTATTCTTACTCAAAACATCTCTTTCTTAAACCCTGCGGATATCGAGAAGATGGACGTATTGAAAGATGCTTCGGCAACTGCAATCTACGGTTCAAGAGGTGCAAATGGTGTAATCATCATCACAACTAAAAAGGGTAAAGAAGGAGGACAAGTAAATGTAACTTTTGATGGTTACGCAGGTGTTCAGCAAGTAGGAAACTATATTCCACTTACAGATGCTTATCAGTATGCATTCCTTAGAAATGAGGCAGCAAGAAACGATGGAAACGCTGAGAAATACTCTTTAGAAGATTTAGCGAGATTCAGACAAGAGGGCGGAACAGACTGGCAAAAAGAGATTTTCTCTAAGCCAAGTGAAGCAGCGATTCAAAATTATCAGTTGACAGCAAGTGGTGGTAATGAAAAGTCTCAGTTTTTGATGAGTTTGAACTACTTTGACCAACAAGGTATTATTGCTCCTTCAGCATACGATAGATTGTCAGGAAGATTGAACGTAAAATCACAAGTAAGTGAAAAGTTTGCAATTGGAGCCAACTTAGTAATGACGCAGTCTACTCAAAACATCATTCCTCAGAACAATGAGTATGAAGATCCAATTATGCATGCAGTAGGTTCTTCTCCAACTGACCCTGTATTTCATGAATTATATGGTCAAGATCCTGATTACACTTACTCTACATCATCTATCTCTGATGAATTTACAAACCCAGTAGGTAGATTATCACAATCAAATGACGAGTTAGTAATTGACAGATACCTTACAAACATTTTTGCTGAATATGAACCGATTCAAGGTTTGACTTTCAAAACAATGTTTGGTATGGACAGACAATACCAAGAGCGTAAGATTTTCAACCCTAAATTTATCGATAAAGGTAACGTGAAGTTGACAAGAGAAACAGCTCGTTTAGGGATCTACCAAGAAAAACACTTTTCTTATACATGGGATAACACTTTGACTTATAAGAGAAATTTCAGAAATAAGCATGACATTACAGTATTAGGTGGTGTGTCATTGTACAATGAATATCACGAGTTTTTCAACGGTGGTAAATCAGGAATGCCGAATGATGAGTACTTAAGATATTTAGATTCTGGTATTGCAACAGAAAATGACATTGCACCAGCCAACTTCGCTCAAGATGCAGGTATCTTATCTTACTTAGGTAGATTTATTTACAGCTATGATGATCGTTATTTATTGACAGCTTCATTCCGTATGGATGGTTCATCAAGATTGTCAAAAGATTACCGTTGGGGTACTTTCCCTTCGTTCGCCTTAGCATGGAAAGTATCAAACGAAGAGTTTATGAAAAACGTAACGTTTGTGAAAGATCTTAAAGTTAGAGGCGGTTGGGGACAAGTAGCCAATGATAAGATGCCGAACAACTTAGGTTTCTACCCTACGATTTCGACAATTACAACGGGTCTTCGTTACCCTGTAGGCAACTCAGGTGTGATTCAAGACGGTGCTTCAATGGTAACCGGTCCTACTACAAACCTTGTTTGGGAAACTTCAGAGCAAGTGAACGTAGGTGTGGATGCAGCCTTCTTGAACAACAGATTAACAACAACAATTGATTACTACCAGAAAACAACATTAGATATGCTTTTCCAAGCTGACGTTGTAGGTGCATCAGGTTTTACACAGAACCCTTGGACGAATGGAGCGTCAGTTAGAAACTCAGGTATTGAATTGGTGTTAGGATGGAGTGATGAAACGGAAAGCGGTTTCTCATATAGCTTGTCAGGTAACTTCTCTTACAACAAAAACGAAGTATTAAGTACTGGTGCAAAAACACCTTTTAATACAGCGACACTTTGGGGACAAGATATATTATTAACGACAAAAGGTGAGAGCATTGGTTCATTCTATATGTATGAAACAAACGGTATCTATCAACAAGATCCTGATGAGGCGAATGGTGATGTGCCATTGCATGACAACGTAAAAGCAGGTGATTTGATTTATGTAGATCAAAACAATGACGGTAAGATTAACGGTGAAGACCGTAAGGTTATCGGAAACTCAATTCCTGTTTACAACTATGGTTTATCAGCAAACTTAGGGTACAAAGGTTTTGATTTAATCATTTTCCTTCAAGGTATGGGAGGTCACAAAATCTTCAATGGTATCCGCTTCAACTCAAGCAAAGCCAATTCTAACTACTTTGCTTCAGTATTTGAGGGAGAAAGATGGACAGGTCCTGGTTCAACGAATGAACACCCAAGAGTGACAGGTACTCAAAATAACAGACAGTACTCTGATTATTACTTAGAGAGCGGTGATTTCTTAAGAATCAGAAACGTGCAGTTAGGTTACACAATTCCTGCACACGTTACGAAGAAGATGGGAATCAATAAAATTAGAGTTTACGTAGCAGGTCAGAACTTATATACTTTCACAAAGTATACAGGTTTCGATCCTGAAATCGGTCAAAACTTACAAGGTCAGACTATCGACTTCAGTATTGACAGAGGTAACTACCCAGTGCCAAGAATTTATACAGCAGGTGTAAATATTGGATTCTAATTTTTGTATAACGATAAAGAAATAATTGAAATGAAAAATAGATTTAAAGCATTAGTC
Organism: Flammeovirga aprica JL-4; assembly: GCF_012844305.1. Classification (GTDB taxonomy): domain Bacteria; phylum Bacteroidota; class Bacteroidia; order Cytophagales; family Flammeovirgaceae; genus Flammeovirga; species Flammeovirga aprica. The sequence goes on along the minus strand of NZ_JABANE010000070.1, from coordinate 8,006 downwards.
GCTGGGGCATTGATCGGTTTGGGAGCATCAAGCTGTTCAAACTTCCTAGAAAGAGAGCCTCTAGCAAGGGAAACTACAAAAGTATTCTTGTCAGATCCAGCGAATATTGATAGAATGTTGATTGCGGCGTATAGCCCAATGCTATGGAGTTTTTCACAAACGCAGTTCTACCCTTATTTTATTTTTGGTGATATTGCTTCTGATGACGGTTCAAAAGGTGGTGGATTTGAAGGTGATTTGGATTACATGACCACTATCCAGAAGTTCCAGTGGAATGCAAGCGATCCAATGTTTGAGTTGGTATGGCAAAAGCACTTCGCAGGCGTTTTCAGAGCCAATAATGTACTTTTTGCATTAGAAGCAAGTAAGGAGAAAATTGCAGAAGATGATTACAATCAAGCGTATTCAGAAGCAAGATTCCTAAGAGGATGGCATTATTTCCAATTGGTGAAAATGTTTGGTGGTGTGCCTATCATCGCTACTGAAGACGATTATACGAATATCAAAAATATTTCTAGAGCTACTGAAAAAGATACGTATGATTTTATCTTAAATGATTTCAGAGAAGCACAAGTAAACCTTAAGTTAAAAGGAGAATATGATGCCACTTACTTAGGTAGAGCTACCAAAGGTATGGCACAGTCTTACTTCGCGAAAGCTGCTTTATATTCGAATGAAACAGGGTACTATGACGAGGCTTATAACTTCGCTAAAGAAGTTTCTGGCTCTGGACAATACGCTTTGATCGAATTTGAAAAGATTTGGAGACTTGAAAACGAAAATGGTGCTTATTCAATTTTTGAAGTACAATTTGAACCATCAGCTTTCCATAACTGGAACATTCAATCTACAGGTTCATATACTAATATGATGACCTCTATCAGAGCAGGTTCAGACAGTGAGTTTGGTGAAGGTTGGGGATTCAATATTCCTAACAAAGAGTTAGATGTGCTGTTTAGAGAAGCAGGTGATGACATCAGAAGAGAACAAACATTAGTTTATGACGGTGAGGTAGTTTATCCTGAAGATGGTTTTGAAATGGAAGTGCCAAGTTCACCTTCTGATACATGGTATAACACTGAAGGTTTAGGACAGCAAAAGTATTTCTTGCCTTTAAGTGAGCAAACACCTTCAAGTATTGGAGACCACAGATGTAATGGTCATTCTAATTACAGAATGTTTAGATACGCTGACTTACTGTTATTCCAAGCAGAGTTAGCCATCAAATTGGGTAAAGCCGGAGAAGCTGCTACGCCTTTCAATGCAGTAAGAACAAGAGCAGGTTTAAGCTCAATCGGGGCACCTACCTTAGAGCAGGTTTATGCTGAAAGACGCTTAGAATTAGCAATGGAAGGACACCGTTTCTTTGATCAAGTAAGAACAGGTCAGATCACACAAAGATTATTAGATGAAGGATTCAAAAAAGGAGTTCATGAAAAATTCCCAATTCCTCAGTCTGAAATTGATTTGACAGATGGCGTGATTGAAGGAAACCCAAGTAATTAGTATGAATAATAATAACTGTTAGCTGATATATAATTATCAGCTGGCAGTCACATAAGATATTTCTTTCTTTCGTTGGTAAATTTTACCAAGCTGGCACCTTACTGCCTATTTTTTAACGATCTCACTAGAGACACACTATTCTTTTTACATTTTAAAATTTAATGAAATGAGAAAATTAAACTTTTTGACATGGTTTTGTCTTGCTTTAATGGCACTTGTGTATACATCTTGTAAAGAAGATGAAGCTGTAGTATCGGGACCAACAGGTACTTTGATGGTGACACAAGCTGATGGAAATAATTCAGAATTGACTGTTAAAGTAGACAATCCTCAAGGAGCGACTTCATATAAATTTAACTTCGGTGACGGTACAGAATATACGGCTGAAGGTCCAGAAGCGACTCATACTTATTTATGGAATGACGACTTTGAATTGACGGTTACACTAATTGGTACAACAGGTGTAAACGCTTTGAAGCAAACAGTAACAGTATCAGATGCTAAGTCAGATGCAATTTGTAACAGTGAGTATTACCAATTACTGACAGGCGGTTGTAATGACGGCGGTCCTGGTACAGGTAAAGTTTGGAAGTTCTCAGTGGAAGTTGGTGGTCACGGTGTAGGTACTTTAGATGACCCAATCGAATTAGCAACTGCAGGTTTATGGAACTCTAACTTTAACCACTGGAAAGGAGAGAACACTGAGGATATCGTAGCTTTAAATATCTTAGAATCTAGATTTACTTTTGGTGTACTTCCTAACACAATGAAAGTTGAAGCAACGCACCAAGTGAACAACTGGCAAGAGAAAACAGATCAAACGAAATACCATGATTTCGAAACTGCGTATGTAGGTCAAGAATCTTATCCTTTCGAAGTATATGAGGAAAATGGTAGCGTATTCTTAAGCTTTGGTCAAAGCGGTTACATGGGTTACTACCAATCAGTAAACGGTGGTTCTAACTCACTTTACGAGATCGTGAAATTGACTGAAGATGAGCTTTATGTAAGATTCAAGTGTGTAGTTGATCCTGATAAAGAAGGTGTAGAATTTGAGTACAGATACTTAAGATATGTTCAAGAGGATGTTATTGAATTAGCACCTATGCCATGGGAAGACAAAGCTTTAGGTACAAAAGCAATTGCTGCAAGCTTCACAGATAACTTAAACGTAACAGTTGGTGATGAAACATTGAAATTCAAAGCACTTAGCGGTACAGCTGAGTCAGTAAGCAACCCTGACGGTAGCGGTAATGTAATTCAGTTTAATCGTTACCCTGCATTAGGAGCTGGTTTAGTATTGCCATTAAGACATAGATTGGACTTGAAAACTCAAAACAAATTCTCTATCATGGCTTACTTCCCAACAACTAATGACTATGAAACTGTTGATGCTGCTGCAGAGCCTTGGACAGATTCAGAAGGTAAATTAGCGAGCTTTATCCGTATCCGTTTAGGTGATACAAGATTAGGTGGTAACGACTGGCAAACTGAAGCTTCAATTACATCTGTAGGTGAAACTGGTAAGTGGGTTGAGTTAACTTTCGAATACAAAGGATTTGCTATCAATAACAATGCTGATGGTACTTTAATTAATGACGAAGTATCAAATGTAGATGTTTATGATAAAATCTATATTCAGTTCGGTGGTGAAGGACATAGAAATGCAGGAACATTCTACGTGACTGATTTCAAACTACTTTAATCATTTCTTTGACAAAAACAGTCTCTTCTTCATTTGGAGGGGAGGCTGTTTTTTTATAACTAGAATTATATGAAAGCCTGGATTTTATTATTTATATCATTTTTTGTGTCTCAATTTATTTATGCTCAAGACAGATCTGCTTGTTTTGGAGGCGAGGCAAAATTTATTCCTTCAAATGGAGAAAAGCTACTGATCATAGGGCAGGACTTAGGAGCAGTTGGAGGATTATCTAGTTATACTGATGGGTATATTGATGCGTTTGATTACTATCCCTCAGGAGTAACTACTTATACTAACATTGTGAATCTTCAAGGGTTATCTAGTAAAACAAATTATGGAGCAGGTGATGTGAATGCTCAAAAGTATTTGGACGAATCAAAGTTTTCGAATACTACTATTGCTATTGGGTTGTATTTGGTAGGGGAGGAAAGAAATGTAATTAATGGTAATAGAGATTACAATATAAGGAAACTAGCAAAATGGATTAAAAATAGTAACCGTCCAGTATATCTAAGGATTGGTTACGAATTTGATGGACCACACAACAATTATAATCCATCAAATTACATAAAAATGTACCAGCATATTGTAGATGTGTTTGATGAAGAAAGAGTTTTAAATTGTGATTTTGTTTGGCAATCAGACGGTGTTCATACAGTAAACACTTTAAATTCATATTATCCTGGAGATGAATATGTAGATTGGATGGCTTTCTCTTATTTTGCTCAAGGTGCAGGTAATTCACTGATTAATTTTGCAAAAGATAAAGGAAAACCTGTAATGATTGCAGAAGCCACTCCAATGGGGTTTGATTTGGAAGCTACTAGAGAAGACGTATGGAGTAAATGGTTTACACCTTTGTTTGATTTAATAGATAAAAATGAAGAAATAAAGGCTTTAGCTTATATCAATGTAGACTGGAACGCTCAACCAATGTGGAAAGACAGCGGTATTAATTGGGGAGATTCTAGAATTCAAGCAAATACCTCTGTGTTCAATAATTGGAAAACGGAAACGGATGATGGTACATGGCTCAAGAGTAGCAGTGAATTGTTCACTACTATAGGTTATCCTTTTACTGCTGATGAAGGTTGTTTTGCCACTGTTACCTCTTTGGAGCAGGATTTAGCTAGCCAAATAACTGTTTATTCAAATAATTCAAACTTGAAAATTGAGTTGAAGGATAATATTTCTATACACCAGCTAACTATTATTGAATTAGGCTCAGGAAAAGTTATTGAAGAAGTGAAACTGGATAAAAAATCAACATCTTTAGAATTGCCATTAAGGTCTGGATTGTATTCTTTAGTAATGTACAATGACTTAGGAGAGCAAATCATCAAAAAAGTATATCATACTACAAAATAAAAAGTTCTGATATTGGTTTGATGTAAAAATAGAATCATAAAAAAATCCACGGCTCAATTAAAAGCGGTGGATTTTTTTGTCTCCTGTAGAAGCGTAGCTCGCTACGCAAAAAACTAAAAGGGAGTTAGATTGATCATAACACAAAACTACCCATTAAGTTTACCGCCTCGTAGCAACGTAGCCTGCTACGTTAAACAAAGAGAGGGAATACAATCAGAGACAGTAATTATAAAGAAAACTCTATTTGAAAAAGGATCTCAACCTTCAAGTTTATCTAAGTTTCAGACGTTTTGCGTAGCAGGCTACGCTTCTACAGGAGTGAGTCTGTAAACGGAGACTATTCAAAATAAATAATTGAAACGCTCTATTTCGGATTTCAGGTAGCCCGCTACGTTTCTAGGATCAATTTCGATTATAAATCCTTTAACTCACCAACATAAAAAGGAATATTTGCGGTACCAACTTTTCCTTTTTCATCATACACATACACAAAAAGTCTATAATCACCTTCCATTTTTGGAGTTTTAAAAGTAATGGTAGTTCCCTTGTTTTCTGATATTTTTATCTCTACAATAGGAGGGACTTGCTCAAAAGCGCCGCCTTGACTTTTTACTTTCACTTCTTCCATCAATTCCCAATGAAAGCGTAAGGCGTCACCATCAATATCTGAAGCGTCAATACTTGCAGTTAGTGTGTTTTCATCCCTAATCACGATAAAATCGGTAGCTTTTTTATTATTCAAAGTGATTGACTTAACAGATGGAGCTCTATTTTCAGGGTATTTACCCGTCCAGTATTTTGTTAGCTCATCAATACGGTCATCACTTCTTCCATCAGGAGTGAATAATCCATACCAAGTGGGTGTTCTTTCTTGTTTTTGTCCCCAATAAAAGGCAAATGTCCCAAGGAAAAGAGGATCTTTATTTTCAACAATTCCTTTTTGAATACGATGCGCTAAACCTACTCCTTTTTCAAACGAAGTTTCTTCAATTTCTCTATCCCAAGGTGTAATAGGTCTTTCCCAATGCCCCACAGCTCCATATTCGGTCACCATATATGGTATTTTCAAGCCAAGTTCCTTCACACGTTGAGGTAAAACCAATAAATCACCATACACTTGGAAAGAGATAATATCTAAACTAGGTGCACCTATTAAGGCCACTTCAACATGCTCTTTGGTGATTCCTGCAAAAGTAGTAGTAACGGGATGAATGGGATCAACACTATGAATAAACTGTATGATCTCTTCCAAAGCATCATAGACTTTAGGATTGACCAATGTAAGGTTTCCATTATCATCAAAAAGCAGGTTCAATTCATTTCCAACTACCCAACACAATAATTCAGGTTCATCCTTGTATTTTAAAACTTGTGCTTTGATTTCTTCAAACTGTTTCGCTACTGCTTTCTCATCATTATAATCAAAGCCATGAAGCTCTTGATGAACAGCAATGCCCAAAGCCACTTTGAGATTATACTTTCTCGCAGAGTCAAATTTAGCTTCTCCATTGTATGTACTCCACGTTCTGATAGCATTTGCCCCCGATTTTTCAAGCAATTCATACCTGTTAATACCGACATTGTTATCAATACCGACACCTTTAATGAAAAAGTGTTCTTGATTGAAGAGGTTTAGCCGAGAATTGTCTTGAGCAACGCTGAAAATCGGTAATAAAAAGAATAGACAGTAGAAAAATTTAGATTTAAATTTCATTTCGTATACTATTTATGTTTGTTGATAAACAAAAGTACTCCTATTCTGAAATAAAATGTTGATTTTGATACCGATAGAGTGTTTTGAAGTAGCGTTGAAGTAGGCGTGAGAGTAGTTGTAGTAGTCGATTTTATAAAAAAAATAATGACCTTTGAAATAGGTATTCGGACAAACAGTTTCTTAAAGCGAACCGTTCAAATACTTAACGAAACGAAAGAATATTACTGACCATTTACTTCACTACAAGTAAATTTTTTGGATTAGTCATCCAACAATTTTTTATCAAATATGAATGATGAGAACAGTTTATTTAATAGCTGTCTCTTTTGCTTTAGGTTTAATAGGGTGCGGAAAACAGACAACTGACAAATCTTTTATAGAAAGTGCTGTTGCTTCTCCTTCTTTAACGGCAAAAGTGGATAGGCCTTTAGCAAAGTATGAACCCGAAGATGGAAAAGTATTAGTTTTTATAGGACAAGAAATTACAGCTCTCGGAGGATTGGACGAATATAATGATGGATATTTAGATCACTTCGAAAAAAGACCAGCAGGTTTCACTTCTTACTCTTTTCTAACGCCAGGTGATACAACGTTTGGTTTCGTACATAAAGGGTTAGACGGTATATATAGTACAGATAACTGGGGTGATAGTGTTTATAATGCAAGCCTTCAGTTAGCAGATCCAGACTTTGACAATATGATGTTGGCCATTGGTTTGGGTATGGTAAATCATGAAACAAAAGTGGCTAATGGTGAGCATGATGAAATGATCATCAAATTGGGTGAGTTTATCAAGTCTATTGCTCCTCGTCCTGTATTTTTAAGAGTAGGGTATGAGTTTGATGGTCACTTATGGAACCATTATAACAAAGAGGACTTTATCAAAGCTTTCAGAAGAGTGAAAGACATTTTGGATAAAGAAAAAGTGGACAACGTTGCTTACGTATGGCAATCTGCTGGTTTTGTCTCTACACCTGGCCAGCTAGAAGACTGGTACCCTGGTGATGAATATGTGGATTGGTGTAGTTTCTCTTTCTTCGCAAGATGGCGTGAACAGGAAATGATAGAATTTGCAAGAAAGAAAGGAAAGCCAGTATTTATTGCAGAGGCTTCGCCAACAGTTTCAGGTCCTTATATGAAGTTTGATAATCAAACGTTGCCAATGGATTTGAATAATGAAGCAGAGGCACAGTTAGCATGGAACGAGTGGTTCGTGCCTTTCTTTGAGACAATTGAAAATAACGGAGATGTAGTAAAAGCATTTTCATATATCAATTGTAATTGGAAAACACACCCGATGTGGTTTGATAACCCTACCTTCAAATTGATTGACGCAAGGTTACAGGTTAACAAGGACATCAAAAAGAAATGGGAAACAAAATTAGAAGACAAACGATACATCATGTCTTCAGAAGATTTGTATAAAAAATATACAATTCGTTAATCATGGATTTAATAAGTAGAAATAAATAGGTAATTCATTTAAGTAGTGTATGCTTAGCGGTTCATAGTCTTCTTGCAAGACTAACAAACAAATATTCAACAAGACACATGAGGGATTCATATCCTTCGTGTGTCTTTTTTATTGATGTGATGGAGCGGGGAAGAAGAAATGAACTAAAATAACGTGTACCACGACTAGAACCTTAGGTTTGTATATCAATCATTACTTGTAATATTCCAAGAAGGAGGTTTACTTAGTAAGAGGGTTTA
>NZ_JABANE010000007.1 GCF_012844305.1 Flammeovirga aprica JL-4 | reverse complement strand
TTTTGTCCATTTAGAGATAGGTTTGAATAATGCATATCTACTTCTTGCTAATAGTTGCGGTAAAGTATCGCCGTTAGGAAGTATTTCAGGTACATATTTCTCCTCTTTTTCTCGACTCTCTTTTATTTTCTCATTCTCTGCCTCCAAAGTTTCCCATCTGATTTTGATTCGTTGTTCCTGTACAGCTTCAGAAGCTAATTGTTGTACATGAAAACGGTCAATAACTATATCTGCTTTACCAAAACATTTACTTGCAATAAGGTTCATATTATTAGCCATGTCCAATGTTATTTCTTCTACCTTATCACGCTGATTTTTAGGGATTTCTTTTAAAACTTTTATTACACCTTCAGACTTTACCCCCTCAACTAAAGCGATTAAGCTTCCCTGCTTGCCATCTGCTAGTTTATTGGTTACAATCGTGTATAGTTCTCCATTGGACAAAGAGGTCTCATCAATACCAATCGATTTTGAAATATTTTCAGGAAAGATAAGATTGTTATCATCTGAATGTTCTTTTACCCATTCGCTAAATTCACTCAAATGTTTTTTATAACTCCGAAGAAAATTGTTGCTTTTAACTCCATAGAAAGTAGAGAGACGCTGACTGCTTATGGCCTCAGTATCGAGCAAGTGCTTTTAAAAAAGACGCGTATTCCTCAGACATACGTGTTCCTTTTGCTACTAACTTCCAATCCCTTGATAATTTTAAATGAGCATCTTTTTCTGCCCATCTACGACGTTTTACGATCAATTTTACTTTTTTACCACGAATAGGAAAATCTTCAACAATCTTAGGGGTATGAAAGCCTCGCTTTTGGAGATTTAAATGCGAATATTCAACAGGAGGTATATCTTTTTCTCTTAGATAAATTTGAAGTTCTGTGGAACTGTTTGTATAGTCTTCAATATCGAAGTAATCTAACATCCCCTCAGGGAAAAACAAGGCTAATAAATCGTCATTCATAATATTACAAAGGTAGCAACATTATGGTCTGTGCCCAACTTTTGGTACTGACCCCCTTTTTGTTTGCTTCAATTTTTAATATCTTCAGTTAGTTTAATTTATATTTCAAAAAAAGTCTGAACACTTCTCTTCTTTAAGCATTCAGACTTTTTAAAATTACTTGAAAGCATTTATTCTACTCTCAACCAAGTTTGTGTTTTATACATAAATCCGATATAACCACGGACTTGAAGTTTACCATCTTCTACCCAAATTTTACCGTCATAGATTTTACCATTTTCAGGCTTCAGAATTTCACCGTCAATCCAGCGGTCACCATCTTTTTCCATATCCCAGATAATTTCCAATCCTACTACTGGCTTGTTTTTCTTTTCACCAGGACAATTTTCGCATATCGAATCTTCAGGGTCGATCAATAATTTTGTGATCTTTCCGTGCATTTTGTCGCCTACTTTATAGATTTCTACATAAGCTTTGGCTTCATTTGTTTCATCATCAATGGTTTTCCAAACGCCGAAAGCAGATGTTTCTTGAGCAAGTAAACTTGTGGATGAAAAAATAAGGAATACAAAAAATAATAGTTTCTTCATTTGATTAAAATTATAATATTTTATTCTAAGATAATTTGTTTTCCCTCATAAAAATCAAGAATCTTTTGAGAGAATATGAATTGATATTTAGCTCTATTTAGCTCTGCTTTCGCAATGTTTAAATTGTTTTCGGCAACAACATAATCAGTGGTGTTGGCCGCTCCTGAGGTAAAACGTTTATTCACTGATCTGAATTGCTCTTCCAGTGATTCAACTGATTTTTTCGAGGAGATATATGTTTTTTGAGCACTTAATGCATTGATATAAGCTTGTTCAATGTTGATACGAAGCGTGTTTAATTCCTGCTCCAATTGAATCTCACTTTTTCTTATAGCAATTTTTGCCTTGTTTACGTTCGTTTTAGTGTTTCTTCTATTATAAATAGGGATACTTACTTGGAAAACTGCTGTTTGACTAAAGAAATTCTCAAATTGTTTTGCTAAGCTATTATCAGTAGGGTCTTCAATGTTTACATAATTAGAAGCGTAACCTGTACTTGCGTTACCATTTATATTGAATATTGGAAAATAATCCGCTTTCGCAATTTTCTTTTGAAACTCTGAAACGCTAATATTCATCTCTGCTGCCTTTATTTCAGGCATTATCATTCTTGATTCCTCAAATACTTTGTTTGATGCTAAAAATTGTAAAGTGGTATCTGGTTCTGCAAATTCAGGAATGATAATCGAGAAAGGAGTATTGAAATCAAGTTGCATTGACTGCTTCAAGGTTAATAAAGCAATGTTGAAGGCGTTTTCAGACTCTGTTAGCTGACGTTCAGAATCAGCTGACTGTGATAATAAATCTAGAAGCTCGGAAAGGGGAGATGAGCCTGCTTCAACCAGTCTTTTTGTTCTACTTACTTGTTCTTTTAAATTGGTAACTCTTTTTTTGGAGATACCCACGTTTTCATATTTGAAAATGGCGTCTAAATAATTTTCCGTAACCTGCAGAATAATATCATTCTGCATTTTTTCCTTACTATATTCAGAGCTTTTGATAGAGGCTTTGGATTGTTTGATTGAATTGTTAATCTTAAGTCCGTTGAATACAGGAATACCAATTTGTGCACCAAAACTACCATTATTCGTGATTTGATTTACTAATACGTTGGTGTTAGGATCGGGGTTTAAACCACGGTTAAAGCTGTGGTTGTAAAATCCATTTACATTAGGAAGACGTTGTGATTTAGCCTGTTTTAACTCTTCTGTACGTTCAACGACATCAAAATTCTGTAATTTAACGGACAAGTTATTTTCGATCGCATATTCAACACATTGTTGATAGGACCATTCTTTATCTTGAGAATAGGCTATGACACTATTTAAGAGAAAAAATAATAATAGAAGTTTACGTTTGTACATTGTAAAAAATTTGTCTTTTGAACAAATGAAGTATGATGATTGTGTTTTAATCCAAAATATAAAAAGAAAAACTAACCTTTAATAGGTTAGTCGTCTACATTTGGTAAAAAAGTAACTTTATGTACCCATTTTATACTTTCTAGGTATTTGAGGGTAATATCTCTAGGCCTTTCGTCCATCTCTATAAACTGAGTTGCTTTTTGATGTTTTCCGCTTCTGGAAACCGTCATTTCTGCAATGTTAACTTCCTCTTGTGAGAGTAACATGGATATAAATGAGATGGCACCTTTTCGGTCATCAGCAGTCACAATCAATGTAGGAGAGTTGGCACTGAAATTTGATGAGAAACCGTTGACCTCTCTGATGGAGATAATACCACCACCTTTACTCACGCCCACTATTTCAAGTTTGTTATCTCCTTTTTCAAGAATCAATCGTATGGTATTGGGGTGGTGTGCTGATGCATTCCCAACGGGCTTGAAGTTAAATTCTAAGTTTTTCTGCTCTGCAAGGTCAAAAGCCTGTTTTATATCAGGGTCATCCGTACTCAATCCCATCAGTCCAGCAATAATCGCTTTATCAGATCCGTGACCTTCATAGGTACGTGCAAAAGAGTTATAGAATACAATTTCAGCTTTGTCAGGTGTTCCCCCAATCATTTTGTGTCCCACTCTGCCTATTCTTACTACACCTGCTGTGTGTGAACTCGATGGACCAATCATAATCGGTCCGATCATGTCAAAAATGCTAGATTTATCTGCCATGTTTAGGCTAAATTTATGTATATGGTTAGGTAATATGACTGTCTAAAACAGCCTTATGTAATATGTGGTAAGCACTATTGTGAATAGTACTTATTGTAAATATCATTATTTAAGTGCAAAAGTAAATACTTTTACGGTTGAAAATTTATAATTACAGACCCATGCTTGAATGGAGTTTTCACTCTCAATGAGTGTTATACCAACAGGTCCTCCATGTGATGTGAGGTTATAAATTCGCTCATTTCTCTTTAAATCAAAGACTTCTATTGTATTGTCGCCATAAGATGTACTGAAAAGGAATCGCCCATCTTTAGATATTGCAATTGACCTTGGATCGTCTTGTGTTTTTATTTTAAATTGATATTGAAGTGTTTTTCGGTCATAAGCCGAAATAATTTCTTTACTGCTTTGCGATATGAAAACGAGGGAGTCGTTCATCACAAAATGTCTTGGTGAGGGAACGTTGGTAATGGTTTTTTGAAGTTCAAGCGATTTCAAGTCAAAAATTTGAAGGTTATAAGAACCCATATTCCCAATCCAAAGATGATGATGCTCCTGATCAATCAGCATTCCTCTTGGTGTTGCACTTGTAGGAAGGTGTTTAGAGGTAGTCCATTTTGATGGATTTTCATCATTATACTCAATAACAGTAAAGGAGTGATCATGCCAATTTGTAACTAAAATACGATGGTTAATAGAGTCATTGACTAAAAATTTAGGAGTGGTTTCTGTTTCAAAAAAAGGAAGTTTAATCTTTTCATTTTGATCAATTGATGTGATTGAAGCACTTTTGAACTCTTTAAAATCACTACTTTTTTCTTTCAATTCCCAAACTACAACACCATCAGCATTGTGTAAACTGATCCACAAATATCTATCGTTGTGCGTAAGCACACCTTCAACAGGTTTTTCTTGAATTGACTTCACCCACTTTCTCGTTTTATAATCAAAACCCATTCCTGCAGAAGGGGTGAATTTTAGAGTGCGAAGTCGCTTCCTTGTTTTTGTGTCAATTTCTATTACTGAAAGTGCTTCAAGACACAAGACATAGATTTTAGAATTGTCTTTTGAATGAAGGATGGATTTTGGTGCTAAATCTACCGGAAAACGTTTGGAAGAAACATAAACCAGAGAATCATAGGTTTTGATTTCTTTCTGTAAAAGTGGGGCAGGAGTACCTTCAGATCCGGTATTGAGGAAAATAAAATATCCACTCACAAATAGGATGAGAGTGGATATAATAATGCTATATTTAAATTTTTTCAATCTCATCAATTTAGACAAAACACTGAACCGGATTAGTGTTGATTGCTGTTTTGATAAATGAAATAGAAGGGAATTGTTCACTTAAGTGATCTACTAAAAGGTCGGATGTGAATTGCTCACTTTCATAATGACCAATATCTGCTATCACAATTTTTCCTTCGGCATCGAAGAACTCATGGTATTTGAAATCTCCAGAAACAAAGAAATCGGCATTGACACCAATCGCATTTCTTAATAAGAAGCTACCGGCACCACCACATAAAGCCACTTTGGAAACCATTTTATTTCTTAATGGCGTATGCTTGATCACACCCGCTCTGAAAACGGTTTTCAATCTTTGTAATAATTCTGTTTCAGAGATAGGTGAAGGTAAAGTTCCGTACATGCCAGATCCAATATCTTTGGACGTTGACTCAAGAATTTGTAATTGATATACAACTTCTTCATAAGGATGTGAAGACTGAAGTGCAGTCAAGACTTTTCCTTTTAAATGAGTAGGGAATTGTACTTCAATTTTGATTTCTTTTACTGATTCTTGTTTTCCTTTAAAACCAATTGTGGGATTTGCATTTTCGTTAGGTGTAAAAGAGCCTTTGCCTTCCAATTGGAAATTACAGCCGTCATAGTTGCCTATTTTACCAGCACCTGCAGTTGCTAATGCATTTTGTACTTTATCAATAGCGTCAACAGGAACATAGGTACTTAAGAACAGCTGATTGTTTCTGATTGGACTTAGAATTTTCACATTTTCTAAACCAATAAGATCTGCAATTTTCTTGTTCACACCATGAATCATATTGTCAAGGTTGGTATGAATAGCAAAGATGCAGATGTCATTTTTTATAGCTTTAATAACAGTTCTTTCTACATAATCTTTCCCGTTCAGTCTTTTCAGTCCTTTGAAAACGATAGGATGATGCGCGACGATTAAATTACAATCTTTTTGGATGGCTTCTTCCACTATTTCTTCAGTGCAATCTAAAGTGACCAATACATTTTTCACTTCTTCCTGTCCACTTCCTGTAATTAATCCAGCATTATCATAACTTTCTTGATACTGAGCAGGTGCTAATTCTTCTAATATTTTTATTATTTCCTTGACTTTCATATGCTTTTAGAAAAAGGAAGCCCGAATCGAAATGAAACGAGCTTATAACTTAATTTTTTGATATGTAAATGTAATGAAAAAACTACTTTGTCTTTAACTTTTTATTGAAAGTTAAAACAGGGCGGATGGCATGATTGGCAACTTCCTCTGCAATACTGCCATAAAGAATATGCTGAATACCTGTTCTACCATGAGTGATTAACGAGATCATATCCGCTTCTATAAACTGAGCAAACCCTCTAATACCTTCTTCTTCAGAGAAGTCATTAAAAGTATGTACTTCATAGTTTGTAAATTCATGCTTTTCAGCGAATTCTTCAAGTTGACCAACAGAAAAAGGTGTCGCTTCAAAATTACTTGGAGTAATAACTTTTACAAAGTGAATCTTTGAATCGAATAATGTCTGGAAGTTTTTCAAAGAGGCAATCACATTGTCATTAACTTTATGGAAATCAGAAGCAAAAACAATCTTTTTAGGTCCGAAATCCTTTTCTTCTCTTTTTACTGTTAATACAGGAACTTTAGCATGTCGAATGATTTTTTCAGTATTAGACCCAATCAAAACTTCGTCAATACCGCTAACACCTTGAGAACCAATGATAATAAGATCAGTTTCATCTTTTACCACAAAATCTGCTAAATGTCTTTGTAGCGAGTCGAATTCTATATGTTTTTGAATGACCACACCTGGATTTTCAGCAACGATTTTATCTACTTTAGTATTGACAATTTCAGAAAGCTTTCTTGTATAATGCGTGTAGACTTCCGGGTCTTCCATGCCTATATCTCCAGCCCCAAAAACAGATAAACTGTCGTAATGATTAATGGTAGGGACATCAATTACGTGTAATAGTGAGATGGCCGCATTACATTTTTTTGCAATTTGAATCGCTACATTCAAAGCATTTGTTGCCTCAGGAGAGAAGTCCGTTGGTACTAATATATTTTTGATTTCCATGATCTGTACGTTTTTATCTTTATCAGTATATGAATATACAAACTATGTGAAGGTTAAACATTGATCAAAATCAGTATAATTGTAAAAAATACATTAAATATTGTTACTTCAAAATCTCATTAATATCATCAAAAGCGGCAATTAGCATAGAAACCGCTGCTTCTGAATGACTTGCCCCATCAATTGTTCTAAAAGTAGCCGTATTGTTATTCTGACGAAGAAGGTCGTAAGTTTCCTCGCTTGTCACAATAGGAATAATTTCATCATTAGGAGAATGATAAAGATAGAAGGGAGCATTAGAAGAAACGTCATTGACAGAATTTTCCATCAGGTATTTATACATAGGATGATTAGTATCCTTATTTTTCATGCTGTTGATAAAATCGGCATGAAAAAGTTCATTTATTTTTTTTGGAAGTTGATTATTTAAATCTGATGTAGAAAAACGTCCATCTAAAAGAGTTTCAATATTTTCTATATTCTCATTAAAAACAGGATACGTATTAATATCCCAGCCGTAATAAGTGTAATAGGTTTGAGCAATAAGGGCAAGGAAAGAAGGCGAATCATATTCATCTTGGGTTAAAACTTCTTCCATCACTCTTAAAAGGTCATATCCTCCTGCTCCTGACAAAACGCCTAGTACTTCTAAGCTGGAATTATTTTTTTGAAGGTAATCTGTAACAGCCATCGAAGAATAACCGCCTTGGGAATAACCCGTAATAAAAGCTCTTTGAGTAGTGGAGACTGATAATTCACCGGCCAGTTCTTGTGCTGCTTTTAGTAAATCATGTGTCTGCTCACCGGTTTTGTCTTTTATAAAATAATATTGTGGGTAATCAGAAGTGGAACCAAAACCAATTAAATCCGGGACAATGATTGCAAAACCAAGTGCAGCACCAATTTCATAAGATGGGAGTGTAGTAACCGAAGGAGCTTCGTTATCAGATAAAATAGTACCTCTACTTAAAATCACCCAATCGATCTGCGTTTTATTCGTGGGGAAAGCTACAACGCCAGAGGCTACAATACTTTTTCCATCTTTGTCCTTTGTATTATATTCTACATTATAACTGGAGAATCCGTTTTGAACAAGTGGGACTACATCACCTAAGCCACCAAGTTGTGCAAGAATTTGAATCTCTTGCTCAGAGAAACTACTTTTTTGTGTATGGGATACTAAGGTTTGATTAACTTGTTTTATTTCCTCGTCATCGTCACTTGTTGAACAAGAAAAAGAGAGCAATAATAGCAGTAAATAAAAAGAATACTTTTTAAAAAATAAATTAGAGGTCATACTAATAGTCGTTTTATTTTTAAGATAAAAGTAAGACCTCTAAAACACAAGAATTGTTTTCATTAATTCTGTATTACTTCTTCATGAAGCTTTTTTCTATTGGAAGACCTTCTGTTGTAATTTTGTTTCAGGAATGGATAAGAGAGTACAGAAAGTAAAATAATGCCTGCACCTACATAAAAACCGGGTGTCATGGTTTCTTCTTCTCCGAAAAATAGTAATGCTAGGATAATACCATAAATAGGTTCCAAGTTTACGGTAAGGTTGACTTGAAAGGCACTTAAGCTTTTCTGGATTTCTACACAAACAGCATAAGCAATCGTTGTACATATTACTGCTAAAATCAATAAGTAGATGATGTCTAGTGTAGAAGGGACTGCCAAAAGAGTAGGGCTG
The DNA here is from genome assembly GCF_012844305.1 of Flammeovirga aprica JL-4. Taxonomy (GTDB): domain Bacteria; phylum Bacteroidota; class Bacteroidia; order Cytophagales; family Flammeovirgaceae; genus Flammeovirga; species Flammeovirga aprica. Next base: position 130,655 of record NZ_JABANE010000007.1, on the reverse strand, counting down.
TCAGATAGGAAAGGAAGGCAGATAAATGCTGTGATACAACCTCCTATCATTTCATAAAGCGTGATTTTTGGAGATGAAATAGTCTTTACATAATTACCATTCAAAACACTGAACAATGAGCCTACAAATGCGGCACAAAGTGAAAGTGACAGTCCTAATGCATGATCAAATTCAAATTGGAAAATGATATAAAGACCTACAATTACAAAAAGTCCGAGAACAACTTCATAAGGTTTGATACTCGATTTTGTCAATAACGGTTCGAGTAATGAAGTAAACAAAGCTGTGGTGGCAATACCTGCTAAACACACACTGACTTTAGATATTTTTGCAGAAGCGAAAAATAGTATCCAGTGAGAAGCGACTAACCCGCCAGTAAATAATAACTTGAAAGCTTCTTTCCAGTTGACTTTCAAGTCCCACCCTTTGAATTTCATGAAAATTCCCATTGAAATGGCTGCAATCAGTGTTCTATAAAACACTAATTGAAAAGAATCCAATTCGATTAATACGCCAAGGATTGCCGTAAATCCCCAGACGAAAACAATGATATGAAGTTTCAGTTGCTCGTTGAACATGCTCTATGGAAGTATGAGGTGTTTAAATAATTGTGCGGCAAAGGTATAAAAATGAACTAGAATTAACTAATTCATTTTTATACGAAAGAATAATAAATCTTATTGTACTAGGGTAGAGATCATGCCTTTAAAAATCCTTAGCATCTGTCTTTTGGTATTTCCCTTCAAAACTACATTGCATGCCATGCATATTACATTCTTTTTCAGTGAGTTCTAATGTATTATTAGAGGCTGTGAAATCAATTCTTTTACAAGCTTTTCCTGTATAATTACCGTTCCCGGCCCCATTAAATGTAGCAATTCCTTTCAAATTCCCTGTACATGCTGATGCAGTGCCAACAGAAACATTGAAGTAATAAAAGTTGCCACTAATTTTCTTCATTTTTAGGTGACCACTATAACTGTCGGAGTTATACTCACTTTCATAAGTACCATCTATTGCATTGGCAGATAAGTTGACAATTTCTTCTGATTTCATTTCCAATGAACAACTCAATGACTTGTCTCTATTTTTGTCTAACCAAAACCCTTTAAATCCACTAGCTGTCAATGCTCCTCTAAAGCCCATTGTAAAGTCAGAACTGACATCAGGAGATTCTTGTAGATAGATCTGCTCATTTACGATCTTACCTTCCAATAAAATTTTCGTTTTGTATTTTTCATAATAATAATAGCCTACTACATCATCATTATTAATTGCCAAGGTCATTGAAATGGCATATTTTTCAGCAATAAAGCCACTTAATTGTACTTCTTTTCTACTCGTTTGAGCTGAAATATTAATGACAAAAAGAAGATTGATGATTACAAATAGATAAATTTTCATAATAAGTTTTTGTTTTACGTTGAAGTTGAATTATCACTTATAAGTCATGTATTTTCGAAATAGGTTTTTCAATTTCATTAATCCTAAGATGTTTGTTTAATGAGAATATTAGGTTTATTATAACTGATTCATCAAATGAATAAAACTCTAAATCATGTGATTTTAGTTCAGTATCAATCAGCTTGCATACATAATAATAGGTGGTTGAATAACTAGATTTTCTTGAACTTCTTGTTACAATTTTCTTTCTTCTATAAGATATTTCTGAAATATGAGCTCCATCAAATACTTCTTCATCACTGTTGTTTTTGATGACCAAGTGATTATCTCTAATCTGGAAAGTTGTTTTCTGTACGGAAGTATCTACTTTAAGCCCCTTAATAAATTGATAAATAAGTAATGACCAACTTATCAATAAGAGTGTATAAGAAAAAAAAGTAAATTTATGTTCATACAATGCCATACTAAGGCCTGACATAACTGTACCCACAACGAAAAGAATAAATAAATTTTGAAAAAAGTTTTCCAGCCAACTTTCTTTAAATGTATATTCTTTTGTAAAAGAGGGTGGGTTTTTAAATTCAGGATTGTTAATCGTTATTTTATCTCTTTTGAGCTCTAGATAAGTTGAGCTGTAAATAGATTGCTTAAATTGAACAACAAGCTTAGATAATTTGTCCTGTTCATCATTTTCTAAATGAGGTGTTAGATCGATTTCTTCTCCACTTCCCAACAAAATAAAAGCATGATAAAATGCATTAGTTTCACCATTCTTATTTTTTACACTGACACTCTTCAGAAATAGTTTACGGATTTTTTTGACATTGAATTCTTTCTTTTGTAGCCCTTTGACTATTAAAGTGTCTTTCTTCAGTATGACTTTAGTTTTATTGACTTTATCAAAGTACTGATATATTAAAAAACACAAACCCATTCTGAATAAAAAAAGAAATTGAAAGCGGTCTGCTTCCATAGTAGTCATTTCCTTATTTTCTATAAAATAGTATAAGGGTTCAACTATGCATGAAATAACACAGACTGCAAATAGAAGATTGAATGTGATGAAAATTGTTTTATGGAAAAAGGTATTTCTAGGTGTTCTATTAAGCTTCACTTGAAATAGTTTGTTATTAGCCATAATGGTTTACAATAGTTTATTTATAGTTGCCTTTAAAGTTTTTTATTTGGTTGGTGAAAATAGAAAAACTTAGGAAAAAATGCTAGTAATTTTTGACCCCACGTAGAGCTAAGATCTGTATCAACTGTCTCCACGTGGGTTTAATTGAAAGAAAATTAATTCTTTTCTTCTACCTCTATACTTTCAATTTTTATAGAGTGATAAATTTCTTTTTCCTCAACACTGAAACCTAAATTAATTTTATTGTTGAAGTAAGGAGCGTCAAGGACGTTGGTGTGGTATTCTCCGTTTTCACCACAAGGATCGATTCCTGTTTTATCTTGTAACGCTTTTAGTTCTTCTACTAGTTGTGCATCTAACCGTCTGCCAGTAATATGTTGTTCGAAATCTTTCTTGTAAGATAATGAAATAAGGATTTCGAAATTGTTATCAATAAACTTATCCAATAAAGCTCTGCGGTCATGTTCCCAAAGTGGCATATCAATTTCCAATAAACCTTTACAACACTCTTCAATGAAATTAGGTTGGTCGTTAATCGTTGAAATATCTCCAGTAATGACCACTTCAATGCCTTCCTTTTTTAGTTGTGCCATGGCTTCTATATATCCTTCCTTAAAAGGTTCTCCTACTTTTACGAACTCATGATGAATGCTAATGCTTGAAGATTGTGCCTTCATCAGTTCAACAGGGTGAGCAACAAATTCCTTGTCAATTTTTGGCACAAAAGTAACAAACTTGACGATGTTGTATTTATCTTTTAATTCGAAATAGGCTAGTGCGGAATCTTTACCGCCCGTCCATAAAACGACTGCATTTTTCATGTTCTGCTATTCAGTTTAAATTAATGAATTCAAGAGGTTTTATTGTTTTCTAATAGAATATACAATAAGGTGTAATTAGGCATTACTTTAGAACTATTAAAATGAATTATCTCACTGTTTTAATAGAAAGTTATCATTCCTCAATGTTCGAATTCTCTTCAATATTTTGTCAATAAAAAAGAGTCTAACATTTTTACTTGCTAGACTCTTTCCAATTTATTTTTAAATCTTCTTATTTCTGAACTCTAAAGTAAAGTCCGATTGTGACAAAGAAGAAAATGATGTTCGGCAACCATGCGGCTAAGAATGGACTTAAAGTATCCGCTTCGGCAATGGCTCTACTCATAATTACCATTAGGAGGTAGATAAATGCTAATACAAATCCCATTGCGATCAAATAGCCTGAACCGTGTCTTGACCTTACAGACGAAACACAAACGCCCATTAATGTAAGGATCAAGATGGCGAAAGGATAGGCGTATCTCTCATAAAGAGCATTTTCGTATACTCCCAAGCTTGCTACACCTCTGCTTCTTTCTTCTTCAATGTACTCAGAAAGCTCTGAGTTGGTCAATGTTTCATGAAGATTGTACTTACTTTCAAAATACTTAGGATCTAAATTCAATTTCTTCGTTAATGAATTACCCTTAGAGTATTTTTGAGTACCATCTTTATTGAAAATATATTTTTCGTATTTGTCAAATTTCCACTCTTGTTTAGCAGAATCCCATTGAATTCTATTCGCAGAAATTTTCTCTAATAATTTATTGCCATCAAACGTTTCCAATGTAGGTCTGTAACCTCTTTGGATTCTGTTGTTATAGCTTTCTACATATAAGTAAGTCGAGTCGCTTACCTTGTAGTGAATATCTCTTTCGTTAAAGTAGTAGGGGCTTTTCAAATATTCAATTTCAAAAGCTACTCTTGTTTTTGCATTGTAAGGAACTACGTAGCCTACCAGAGCAAAGATCAAAAGACCAATAATAGATGCTCCAACTACATAAGGTAACAAGAATCTTGGGTAACTCACACCGTTACTTAATACAGCGATAACCTCTGAATGTGCTGCAAGCCTTGCGGTCATAAATACAACAGCAATAAATATAGAAAGCGGACTTAATGTATTTACCCAGTGTATAAATAGGTTTACATAGTATTCAGTAAAGACATATCCAAAATCTAAACCGTGCTTTAAAAAGTCATCCTGCTTTTCCGTGTAATCAATTACACAAACAATGATGTTTAGTAACAGTACTACAAAAATAAATGTTTTAAAAAACTTTTTAAGAATATACTTATCCAGAAGTTTCATATTGTCTGTCGTAAGTGTTTTAATTCGACTTAAAGGCAAATGCCTACCGAATACAAAAAAAGAATTCCTTCACTAATTTTCCAACGTAAAAGGCAATAGAATACATATAAATAGTGTCTTTTAACGTTGTTTCACATCAATGAAGAAAGAATTAAAATGAATTGTATTTAATAAACAAAGGCCTTTTGAGTAAAACCACTCAAAAGGCCTTCAGAATCTATCTACAGAGAATAATGAATTACTCTACTGTACCAATTTTTAAGCTGTTTGTTTTACCTTTTTCAGTAAGAGGTAAAGCAGCGATGTTTACAAATTTATCACCTTTTGCAAGGAAACCTTTTTGTACTAAGATTTCTTCTAACTCTTTGAAAGTTTCTTCAGAAGATTCTTTTGGTACATAATGGAACGCTTTCACACCCCAAACAATGTTAAGCGTTGCCGCTAATTGCTTGTCAGATGAGAAGATAAAGATGTTTGTCTTAGGACGGTGTCTAGAGATTCTAGAAGCTGTGAATCCTGAAGTAGTCAAACCGATGATTGCTTTAGCTCCTAAGTCAGCAGAGATGCTTGAAGCAGCTTGAGCGATCAAGTTACCGCCAAATGCAGAGCTTTCAGAGTTGAAGTCATACGTTTTGCTGTAAATTTTCTCGTTTTGACGCTCGATAGCAGTGATGATACGAACCATTGCTTGAACAGTTTCGATAGGGTAATCACCAGCAGCAGATTCAGCTGATAACATTACTGCGTCAGTACCGTCAGCAACAGCGTTAGCAACGTCATTTACTTCTGCACGAGTAGGACGAGGGTTGTTGATCATAGACTCCATCATTTGAGTTGCAACAACTACAGGCTTAGCTGCTCTATTACACTTCTGGATGATTTCTTTTTGAAGCATTGGAACGTCTTCGAAGTTGATCTCAACACCTAGGTCACCACGAGCAACCATAACAGCGTCAGTTACTTTTAAGATTTCATCAAAGTTAGCAATTGCTTCAGGACGCTCGATTTTAGCGATGATCTTAGCATTTGAACCTTTAGATTTGATGATTTCTTTTACTGAAGTGATATCTTCAGGGTTTCTTACGAATGATAATGCTACCCAGTTTACACCACATTCTAAACCGAATTCTAAGTCTCTTCTATCTTTTGCAGTTAAAGAAGCTTCAGAGATATCAGTATCAGGTAAGTTCATACCTTTACGTGATTTTAATTTACCTCCGTAAACTACTTCACAAATGATTTCGTTTGCTTTAACTTCAACAACACGCACACACAAGTTACCGTCGTCGATAAGAATGTTGTCACCAGCTTTAACGTCTTTCACAATGTTTGTGTAAGAAGTTGATACTCTATCTTTAGTACCTACAACTGGATTGTTTGTAATAGTAATTTTTTCGCCTTCAACGATCTCAACAGCACCACCTTCGATTTCACCAATACGGATTTTTGGCCCTTGTAAATCTTGAAGGATAGCAATGTTATGACCGAATTTTGAGTTGTACTCTGATACCCAATCGATAACTTGTTTGTGTGCAGAGTGTACGTCGTGTGAGAAGTTTAAACGGAATACATCTGCTCCAGCGTGAATAAGCTCAAGAATTTTTTGCTTATCTCTTGTTGCTGGTCCAATCGTAGCGACGATTTTGGTCTTGTTGATTGCGATACTCATAGTTCTTAATTAACGAATATATAATTTTAAATTGTTCGAGTTAAAATAACAAAATCAGTTTTACTGAAATTTTTATTTTTGTACTCTATATTTGAAACACATGCGAATTTATCAAATTCATGTAATAGAACAAATCCTGTTTAATCATCTTATATTAACAAATGCAATTAAGCACAGAAAAGGTCCTATTAGACCGACAAAAATCACAGAAAAAAACACTTGCTGTTTTGATCGATCCGGATCGGTGGACAAAAGAACTATTTTTTTTCTTAAAAAATGGCAATAAAAATCATCTGCCTGATATATTTTTGGTTGGAGGGAGCCTTTTATCTTCAAATATTTTGAATAAAACTGTTAATGAATTGAAACAATTGGAAAAACCGGTGATTTTGTTCCCTGGTAACGCCATGCAGGTCACTCCAGATGCAGACGCAATTTTATTTATGTCATTAATCTCAGGGAGGAATCCAGATTTCTTGATTGGGCAACAAGTCCACGCGGCACATAAGGTGAAAGAGGCCAATCTGGAAGCAATTCCATTAGGATATATTTTGGTGGAAAGTGGAGCGACAACTTCTGTGCAGTACATGAGCAACACCCAGCCGATTCCTTACAACAAAGACGATATTGCCAGAAGTACTGCTATGGCTGGAGAATTAATGGGGATGAGAAGTTTTTACCTTGAGGGGGGAAGTGGAGCTAAAACTCCTGTTTCAAACACTATGGTTCAAGGGGTGAGAAAAGCAGTTGATGGTTTGTTATTTGTGGGAGGAGGTATCAGAGATGTGGATACCGTCATGGAAAAGTTTGACGCTGGGGCTGATGTAGTAGTAATAGGTACTGCTTTTGAAAACAACCCCAACTTTTTGAAAGAAATACGAAATAGGATTTAATTGCCATTATTTCGGTTAGGACCTTTCTTGAAAGGTTTTTTATAATATTTTTTCTTTGAATTACTATTATTTCCTCCGGAATTATTGTAGTTGAAGTTTTTCTTTTTCCCGTGGAAATTTTTCCTGTTATTATTCCTTTTTAAAATTGGATTGTAAGCAGGTCCAGGTCCTAAGAAAGGAGGGTTTCTAGGTTTTTCAACTTCTAATTGAATTAGATTTTCGATTTTTGCAAAAGATTGCTGTTCCTTAGGGTTTTCATTAATGAAAGTGATGGCTTCTCCTTTTCGTGAGGCTCTAGCCGTTCTTCCCACTCTATGAACATAATCTTCTGGGTCTTTTGGCACATCAAAATTGATAACCAATTCTACCGTGTCAACATCAATTCCTCTGGAAATAATATCAGTACCCACAAGAATTTTTGTCTGCTGACCTTTGAACCTTAATAAAACATCTTCTCTTTCTTTCTGATCCAAATCAGAACTGATGCCTTCAACACTGAGTCCTCTCTTTGTTAAGGCATCTGTTATTTCCTTTACTTTTGATTTCGTAGAAGTGAAAATAATTACGCTTTCGTAGTTTTCCTGTTGTACCAAGAAGTCTACCATTAAGTTTTTCTGGTTTTCATATACTAGAAAAGCTTTCTGTGTAACATTCTTAGAAGTCTTAGAAATGGCAATAGTAATCTCAACAGGATTATGCAGTAACTTTTTGGCCAGTGTTCGGATCTTCGGAGGCATTGTAGCTGAGAAGAAAACGTTTTGTCTGACTTTAGGCAGGTGAGAGGCTATCTGAAGAATGTCTTCATAAAAACCCATATCCAGCATTCTATCCGCTTCATCTAATATTAGATTGCGAACCTTGCTTACGTTAGCACCTATATTAAGATGAGATAACAGTTTTCCTGGAGTGGCTACAATAATATCAACGCCAGTTTTCAGCGCATTTCTCTGATTAGAGAAAGTACTGGAATCGCCACCGTATACTGCAATAGAGGTTACAGGAGTATAATAAGATAATCCTTGGATCTGATAATCGATCTGCAATGCTAATTCTCTTGTGGGAACAACAATAATGGTATGCGTTTCAGTGCCATCATAATCCGACATATGAATCTGATCCATTATAGGAAGTAGGAAAGCAGCTGTTTTACCAGTACCTGTTTGAGCACATGCTATTAAATCTTTTCCATCTAATATTGCTGGTATTGCTTGTGCTTGTATGGGAGTGGGCTCCCTGAAGTTCATGGAGTAAATACCATCTAAAAGATCGTCATTTAACTCAAAATCATCGAATGTCACAATAAATATTTTTCTTGTTTAAAAAATCAATCATAAAGTATCAAGAGAAAAAATTCTTATACTTACTTAAGCTAGACCTAGACTTACTTCTCCTAATATAACTTTTATTTATACACCGTAACCAATTTTGAGGTGATGTTTTATCAAAATGGGTAAAATGAAAAACAAAGTTTATGTTGAAGTACATTACTATTTGTTTCTGTAAGCGTCTGTCGCTTGTCTTACAGAAGGGTATTTACGGAGTAGTTCTTGAGCAACTTCTCTTTCAACATTTATTTCATCCATTACCATTCTTACAGCTCTTTCTTCAAGCTTATGATTGGTCAATTGCATATCTACCATTTTATTGCCCACCACTTTTCCAAGTTGGATCATTACTGAGGTAGAAATCATATTAAGGATGAGCTTTTGAGCTGTACCGGCTTTCATACGAGTGCTTCCTGTTACAAATTCAGGACCCACAATTGCCTCCACAGGAAATTGTGCCACTTCAGCCATTTTGCTATCAGGATTGCAGACAATGCAACCTGTAAGAATATTATTTTCATTAGCCTTTTCAAGACCACCAATCACATAAGGTGTTCTTCCTGAAGCGGCAATGCCTATTAAAGTATCGTTTTCTGAAATATTTACATTATTTAGATCCACCCAAGCTTGTTGAGCATCATCTTCAGCATGTTCAACCGCCTTTCGAATAGCACCGTCACCGCCAGCAATCAAGCCGACTACTAAATCAAATGAAACGCCGAAAGTAGGAGGGCATTCTGAGGCATCCACCACACCTAATCGTCCACTAGTGCCTGCTCCTATATAAAACAAACGACCGCCTTTTTTCATACGCGGGACAATCTCTTTTACTAAAACTTCAATTTGTGGGATTGCTTTTTCTACAGCTAAAGGAACCGTTTTATCTTCGTTATTGATGCTATGTAAAAGTGTATTTACATCCATCTTTTCGAGGTCATTATAATTCGAGGATGATTCTGTAATCATTATTCTAAAGTGTTGTACTTCTGTTAAAGAAATGACTGTTTGTAGTTATAGTATGCTACAAATATACACGAAATAGTTTTGCATCATAGTGACCTGCATTCTTTTAGAGTATGTTTGAAACATCTCTTACTGATTTAATGATTCATCAATGATTTGATGTATATGCATAGAGACTTCCTCTAAATCTTCAAAAGCAAAATCTAATAGTGTCTTTGTTTTATGCTCGTTGGCATTGATCACCCCGAAGATATAATTTCCCGTTTTTGTGTTGGAAATATTAATATTATGAATGATTCTCTGTCCTACTTTTTTAAGACCTATAATATGCTGTTCTTCTTGAAATCTGGCTTCAAGTTTATAAATATCATCTTGACCGCCAATCAGCAGATTATTCATGACATGCAGTAACTCTTCTAATTGTACACTTTCTTCTAAAGGAATAATAAAGAAATTGAGCTCGTCATTAATTTTTTCAATAAGAATTGACTTATCTGCCTTTTTCAACATTCTATTGATGTTTTTATCTATAGAAAGTGCAAGAGGATTTACTTTTTTGGCGAAGTGATAATTGCTTGGGTATTTTTCATCAAAAATCAGACGGTCAGCAAAAGCGACATCCTTCCATGCTAATTTATCATCAAGGTTGGCCATGCTTATTAATTCTGTACGAGAATAAGCCACGGTGTCTTTCCAGATAAATTTCTCCATAATTTTTGATTCTGCTAATACCCAATGTGCTGCAGTTTCTAATGAAATCTCCTCATTGGTATACAAACAAACATCAGTATTGATTTTTAATACTTTATCTACCCATTTAAAATCTTTATCCAATTTCACCCAAGTGGCTATGCTGTTATTGCCAGTGGGAGCGAATGAAACAATATTTGTGTTTTCAAAATTTGGTGCGTGATTAGTAATGGTGATAAAGTATCTGATGTTCATATTTTATATTTTTAGGTAATTTCTATACTATTAACATGAATCGTACCTTAAATGATTCATTTCAAATTCACAATAAATGTCAAACACGTTTGATATTGTCGCAGATGATCGCAGTTGCAATTGCAACATTCAAAGATTCTGCTTCTCCGTATTTTGGAATTGTGATTTTGGTAGATAGAATTTTATGAACATCATCACTAATGCCGTGAGATTCACTTCCCATGACCATAATTGATTTCTGATCAGGTATAAATTGATGAATATCTTTGCCGTCCATATCGGCACCTATGATTTGAATTCCCTCATTTTTATATTCCTGCAAAGTAGCGGGTAAGTCAACAATATGGGTTTGAATTCTACTGAAAGCACCCATGGTTGAAGCGACAACTTTTGGCGAGAAAGTATCAGTACACTGTTTAGATAAGAAAATATGTTTGATGTCGTACCAGTCAGCGACTCTTAGAATAGTACCAAGATTGCCTGGGTCACGGACATCATCTAATGCTAAACAGAAGTTAGGAAAACCCTGAACTGAAGGCAGTGAGTAAGAAGGGATTTCAACAACAGCTAGTCCTGTGTCGTTGGTTTGTAGGTTGCCGTTTTGTTTAAGTAGTTCAGGTGTAGTAGGTTCCACAACTGGAATACTGCTTTTTAACGTCTCATCTAGCAAAGGATCAAGCTTTTCAGTATAAAAAAGAGCATGGATTTTTAAGTCTGACCTAAAAAGCTCTTCTAAATTTTTATAACCTTCAACTATAAAACGGTTTGTTTCTTTACGTTTTTTCTTTTGCAATAATGCACGAACTTCTTTACTCCAACGCTTATTCACTAGCTTAAATAATTTATCTTCTTCTAAATTCTGGAATCTCTAAAACATCAAAAACATGATTCGTATTGACAAAAGAGTGGTTGACTCTGTTTGTTAGTATAATTAAAAATGCTTCTGATTCAGGGTAATGGACAAAGAGGGTAGAATAACCTCTCCACCAACCACCATGATATACAACTTTTGTTCCATCAGAAGGTTTAAATAATCTCCATCCGTAACCGTAATTGTATTTACCTTTTCGTTTAGGGCTATGGAAAGTAAAAGCTTTTTCTTTACTCTCAGCACTGAGTAATGAATCTCTTAAGAGTGCTTTATGCCATTTGAAAAGATCTTCAACATTTGAATATACACTTTTATCTCCCAAAACGCCATCCAACATGTATTCTTCGTATTTTCTTCCTCTGCCAGTATGCCCCAAAGGAATATTTTCTTGTTGTACTTTTACAGGATCAAATGTAAAAGTAGAATCCATGTGTAAAGGTGTGAAAATTCTTTCCTCCAAAAAGGTAGAGAAGGGGGAATCTGTTACTTTTTCGACAATTGAAGCTAAAAGCATATAGCCGGAATTGGAGTATTTGAATCTTCCATCAGGAGAGCCGTATTTTCCTGGTTGATGCTCGTACATGTAATCCACACACAATTGATTATCAATGGGCGTGTGCTTGTCTTTCAATTCTCTATCCATCAAATAGATGTAATTAGGAAGCCCTGATCTATGATCAAGAAGCATCTTAATTGTGATACCTGGATAGGGGAACTCGGGAAAGAATTTATTAATAGAGTCATTGACAGATAATAGAGAATCTTGCTCTAGCATTAAAATAGCACTTGCTGTAAATTGCTTTGAGACAGAAGCTAATTGAAAAATGTCATCCTCCTTCAATTTTGTTCTTCTTCTGATATCTCTATATCCAAAAGCTTTTTGATAGACTATCTGTTGGTTTTTTCCTCCTAAGACCACACCATTAAACCTTCTAGTCTTATAGAGTTTGGTAAAAGTGGAGTCAAAAATATGATGGAAGTGTTCTAATTCTTCCACAGATAAAGAATCTATGTCAATGCTGTTATTATTATCTACTAAGTTTTCTTCCTTTTCCTCTTGTTGTTGTTTTTGACATCCCAAAGCAATCCAAAAACAGAATAAGGAAAGGAAGAATTGATTTAAATTACGTACCAAAAAGAAATACTATTTAACTTCGAAGTCCAATAATTTCTGGTCTTCGATAAAACCTTCAATACGGTCGCCAATTTTCACTGGAGATACGCCTTTTGGAGTACCTGTAAAAATAAGGTCACCTTTTCTTAAAGTAATATATTTAGAGATGAATGAAATGATTTCGTCTACATTCCAAAGCATCATTTTTGAGTTGCCATTTTGTTTTTCTTCTCCATTCAGTTTTACACTGAAATTGATGTCTTGAATGGATTTGAAATTAGAAATAGGCTGAAAAGAAGAAATAGGGGCACTGCCATTAAAACCTTTTGCAAGATCCCATGGTAGACCTTTCTCTTTTAATTTGTTTTGAACATCTCTTGCTGTGAAGTCAATACCTAGCCCCACTTCGTCATAATAGCGATGAGCGAATTTCTCCTGAATATATTTTCCTTCCTTACAGATTTTTACCACAAGTTCTACCTCATGATGAATGTCTTCAGAAAACTCAGGAAAATAGAAGGGAGCATTGTTTCTTAAAACAGCAGTGTCAGGTTTTGAGAAAATAACGGGCTGAGTTGGTCGCTCGTTGTTTAGTTCCTCAATGTGATCTACATAATTACGACCGATACAAATGATCTTCATAGTAATAATAAAATAGAGGTGATGTTATAAAACACAAAAAAGCCCGATAGTTCATTATCGGGCTATTTTTATCAGTAATTAAATTACTTTTTCTTAGCCGTAGCTTTTCTACCTCTTGTAGAACGTCTCTTAGGAGCAGCTTCCACTTCCTCGATTACTTCTACTTCAGTAAGAACTCTACCACAGTGCTCACAAACGATAAGCTTCTTTTTCTCACGAATATCTGCTTGACGTTGTGGAGGAACAGTTGCGAAACAACCACCACAAGCACCTCTTTTCACAGATACTACAGCTAATCCGTTTGAAGAATTTTCTCTAATCTTATTATATGATCTTAATAATCTATCATCAAGATGTTTCGTTGCTTTATCACGTTGCTTCAGAAGCTTTTGCTCGTCCACTTCACTTTCCGCCATGATTTCGTCAAGTTCAGCTTTCTTAGCTTGTAGATCTTTTCTACGTTCTTCTAAAGCTTCTTTCGTATTAACGATTTTATCACGCTTCACTTTGCCGTCAGCTTCGTTATCACGAATTTTCTTTTGTGCAACTTGTATATCAAGATCAAGCATCTCCATCTCTTTGTTGATTGCATCAAATTCTCTGTTATTTCTAACATTCATTTGTTGCTCCTCAAGATAAGTAATACGCTTCTTGAAATCTTGAATTTTACCTTTTAATTGTTCAATATTTGCCTCTGTGCTACCAAGATCTGCATTAAGGTTATCGATACGAGTTTCAAAACGTACGATTTCATCCTCTAAGTCTTGAACTTCTTCCGGCAAGTCGCCGCGTAATTTGCGGATTGCATCTAGTTCGCTGTCGATTTGTTGTACTTTCGAAAGCGCCTCGATTCTTTGGGCGACGGTATTCTCCATAGGGATTGGTAAAACTAAAGTGTTGACATTAAATTTTTTCCTGTATGCATTATAGATACTATGCAAGATGCAATTTTAGTAAATAAAATCGACATATTCAGTATAAATTAGAATTAAATAACTAATCTATTTTCTACAAAGCAAAAAAAAGGCTAACAATACAATTGTTAGCCCCATTAAGTGCTCCCAACAGGGCTCGAACCTGTGACCCTCTGATTATGAGTCAGATGCTCTAACCAACTGAGCTATGGGAGCTGCTTTTCCTTGAAAGCGTTGCAAATATAGCAGATTGTTTTCGAACTATGCAAAAGAAAAAATAAAGTTTTTTGTAATATTTTTTTAACAGGTTGGAAAACAATAATTTATTTTTGAATAAAAATTTATGTTTTTATGAATCCAGGCTAAAAATCCCCTTTTTTGAGCGATTGAATGCAATAAATGCGGTTTGTCAATCTTTATGTCTACCTTCGTTTATCTTTTTGTTGTTATCATTTATTAAGGGAAATGAGCTCTGTTTTTCTTCTAAATTTTAAAAATGGACAAAAAAATAAGAGGCTTATTTTCTAAACCTCTTATTCTTCAATTGTGATAGCGTGATTATTTCACTACTAAATCTGTAAAATTAAACGTAGATCCATCAAATAAACCTTTGTCACTTAGTTTGAGTTGTGGGATCACAAGAAGTGCCATAAATGATAAGGTCATATAAGGATCGTGCAATTGACTACCATATTCTTCCGCTTTACCTAGCAACTTTTCATACTGTTCAGCGACTGCTTTTCCATTTTCGTTGGTCATCAGTCCAGCTATTGGTAATTCTAAATAATTGGATTCATCATTACAGACAATACAGATGCCTCCTTTCATTTCTATGACTTTATTGACGGCTTTATAGATTTCAAAATCTGAAGTACCTACAGCAACGATGTTATGAGAATCATGGGCTACTGTGGATGCTATTGCACCTCTTGTCAAACCAAAACCTTTTATAAAGCCTATGGCAGGTTCAGCATCTTTGTACCTGTTGACGACTGTCATTTTGAGCACGTCATTTTCTTTGAATGACTTGTATTCATGAATTTCTGTGGAAGTGATTAATTGACCATCATGTGCTACAATACATCTTATTTTATCGTCAGCTTTGAATTCAACATCAAAGAAAGAGGTGTGTTTTTTACTACAGTTAAATTTATTGACGATTTCAGCTTTTGGAGTAGTAAAAAGTTCCTTGCCATTTTCTGCTACTTTCTCACCATTAATATAGGTAGCTATTACATTAAAATCGGTGATACTATCTACAATAATAAAATCAGCATCATCACCTTCTCTTAATTGCCCTACATCTAAATTATAATGATTAATAGTATTGATGGAAGCTATTTTTATGACATTAAAAATGTCATCTCCATTTTTTATAGAACGGTGGACAAACTTATCCATATGATAATTGATCAGTTCATGGGGATGAGAATCATCAGTACAGAACATTAGTGACTCTGGATCTGTTTTGATCAGAGGAGCTAAAGCTTCGTAGTTTTTAGCGGCACTGCCTTCTCTGATCTGAATTTTCATCCCGGCCTCTAATTTATCTTTCGCTTCTTCTAATTCAACACACTCATGATCGGTGGAAATCCCAGCACTTGCATATTTTCTAGCATCACTACCTTTAAGTCCAGGAGCGTGGCCGTCTACAGGTTTATTCAGCCTTTTAGCAGCGTCAATTTTCTTAATTACTTCAGCATCTCCATGTAAAACACCCGGCCAGTTCATCATTTCAGCAAGGTATTTTATATCATCACTTCTCAACAGTTTCTCCACACCTTTTGAATCGATAGCGTCGCCTGCACTTTCAAAATTGGTGGCAGGTACACAGGACGGTGCTCCAAAGTTAAATTTGAAAGGGGTTTTCTTACCGTCTTCAATCATATACTTTACGCCTTCAGCACCTAAAACATTGGCTATTTCGTGAGGATCAGAAACTGTAGCCACCGTGCCGTGCCTTACCGCTATTTTAGCAAATTCGGTGGGAGCGAGCATTGTACTTTCAATATGAATGTGCGCATCCACAAAGCCAGGCATAATGTATTGACCGGAACCTTTCGCAGATTCATCGTATTTTATAGAAGTTATTTTTTTGCCTTTGTATTTCAATGTTCCTGGAAATATTACTCTGCCGTGAACATCTACAATATAACCTTGTATTACTTTTTCCATGGGTCCTAAAATTGACTAAGCCAAAATACCTCCTAGTAATTGAAGTATTTTGGCTTAGTTTAGATATGATTTAATTGTGGTTGTAATTTATGTTTTGTGTTTTAAAGGGTGAATTAAAACACTAATGCGTAGGCTACTGTTATGTCAAATCTTGAAACCGATAAATCGTTTCCTTGTGCTCTTGAGATATCAGTAAAACCTGTTATGTATCTGAAGTCAATCATGATGTTATCGATCAATGCCCCAATCCCAAAAACCATTGAGAAATTAGAGTTGTTTAGATAACGCATGCCGTCTCTTTCGTTACTATTTTCAGCAGTGCTTAATGAACCGTCTAAGATATTAATAGGCCCTTTTTCTTTTGCTCTTGCTAAAATACTGACCATAGGGCCAGCATTGAAGAAAAATCTTTTTGATTTACCAAAAGTGATTTTAGCTAAAATCGGAAAATCTACATAGTTTAAATTAACCGTTGTCCCTTCAGATTTTGAGCTGATCATAGAATACATGCACTCTGTCTGTAATGAAAACAAGTCATTCGTTGCTGCTTCTACTACAACACCAAAATTGAAATTGGGTTTATAGTTAAAATCATTGACGCGATTGGTCTTGATTGTTGATATACTTGTACCAACTTTACCTGCTACCATTATACCTTGTCCATAGACAGAATAAGAGGCGATTAATAAACTAAGGGCCAAAAATATTTTCTTCATATAAGAATAGGTAATTTCAAAAAATTATAGTTCTACCAATACAAAATAATTAAAAATGACGCATAGATTACTTTAAGAAATCGTTTCTATAGGTCGTTTTAATTAATTCTGTCTTGTTGCTTAATGTTTAAAGTTACTATTCTTTTTATGTAGTTATAAAGAAAAAACGAGATTTCTTGTATTGAATCGAAATCTCGTTTAAATAATTATCTAATTAGTAATATTTGTCCTGTTATTTCTGTGACAGATCCATCTTTTTCTGAAACGTATCGGATAGTGTAAGTGTAGTTGCCTGATATCATATCAGCACCTTTGTATTGACCATTCCAGCCGTTTCCGTTGCTACTTGCTTCAAATGAAGTTTTGTATTCTTTATGGAAAATCGATTCACCCCAGTTATTGAAAATATGAAGATCAATATCGATAGCGTATGCAGGTTCTAGCAAGAATTCATCATTAATACCGTCGCCGTTTGGTGTGAAGGCATTTGGTGTGTTCATTCTTGCTGGACAAATTTGATTTACTGAAATAGTGTCAATAGTAGTACATCTTGTAGAGTGGGTCTCATCTGTCACCATTACAGTATACACTCCCGAACGGTCTCTAGTGACCACTCTTGAAGTTTCTCCTGTATTCCATTGGTAGGTGAAATTATTACCTTCAACAGCACCTACTTGTAATAGGTCACCAAACTCAAAACAGAATGTAGTGTCTTCCAATACCATCTCTGGATTTGGATGGAAAGTAGCCTTAAATTCATGTGTAAATTCACACATTGTTCCTGAAGTATGTTCTACCATTGTTGTTACAGAGTAAGTGCCATTCTCCAATACATCAATAGTAGGAGTAGTTTCTCCAGTACTCCATGCATAAGTTTGAACTGTTCCTTCATACTCAGGAATTCGAGCATCAAACGTTATGGCTTCTGTTTCACAAGATTCCTGTTCGCTGTCCATATCAATATCTGGAATAACATGAACAGTAATATCATGTGTATTGATACACCCTTGATTATTGGTTACAGTCAAAGTATAAGTCGTTTCTTTTGCTGGCGCTACTTCTATGTCTTTTGTGGTTTGACCAGTATTCCATTGGAAAGAAACAGGGACATCTACTTCTGGTGAAAGCGTAGTAGTTAAGCCTTCGCAAATCCAAATGTCAGAAGCTAATGTAACTACAGGAAGTGGAGTAACTGTAATAGAGTCAATATAGGTATTAGTACAGCCTCCGTTGTTGGTAACTTCAACAAGGACTTTGAAAGTACCCGCTTCAGGGTATTGGAAAGAAGCATTGGTTTCGAAAGCATCAAATAAGGCTCCGTTGGTCTCATTGTAATCAAAATCCCATTTCACAGCTTTTACACCATGATCACCGCTTTGGGTCAACTGTGCTGTAGTATTGACAAACTGTGCGACTTCTCCAATACAAATATCACTGAAAGTAAATGAAGGAGTAGGGATTTCATGAATTGGAACTACTGAAGTGAATGTCTCTGAAATACATCCTGCAGGTGTTATGATTCTCATATTTACAGGGTGATCACCTACTGTATTGAAAGTATAAGTAGTATCTCCTGATGTTTGAATTTCATAAGATCCATTGTTGTCAAAATCCCATTCAAATACACTTCCTTCATGAGGAACTTCTGCATTTCTTGTAGAGAAGTGCATCAATTCTTCTTGACAGCCGAAGCCTTTGTCTACTACAAAGTGAGCGATTGGTGTTCTATGGAACATGATATTCATGGTATCCACAGCAATACAATTCGCATTCAACTTATTATTGACTCTTAATACTACAGTACTGTTGATCTCAAATGAATTAGAGTTGAAGACCGGATCAGAAAGCGATGCTAAATACGAATTCATGTTGTTTTGTGCATTTACGCTTCCTCCAGTGGAATGGATTACTTCCCATTCATAATCCATTCCGGTCCATTCTGTCTCATTAGGGCTTAACAGGAAGGTTCTTTCTTGACAATCTGCCATATCATCCGGTAAACTCACTGTAGGAGTTCTAAGGAATGTCACCGCAATTTCATCAGTACTTGAACCACAGCTGTTCAATTGGTTTTCAGTGGTCAATGAAATATAAGCGGTCACCGATGAGGCATCATCAGGAATATTGGTTACTTCAAATGTAGGTTTGTATTCTGTTGCATTATTAATAGTGATTTGGGCATTTGGATCAGATTCTCTCTTATCAGAATCAATTCGGTTGATCACCCAATTATAACTGAAGTTGCCAATCAATTCTTCATTAATAGGAGTGGTTGCGATAAGAGTTGAATCACAACTTACTTGAATATCTTCTCCTAATGCGGTCACTGGACTTCTAAAGAAAGTCACTTCTATGGAATCAGAAACCATTGTACAATAAGGGTTTTCTGGATTAGAAACCGTCAGTTTGTACCATGCTGAAACCTGAGCACTTCCGGTTGGGAAAGTAGGGCTGTCTAAAGTGACTTCATAATCACTCATCGAACTGATACCGATATTGGCACCATCAGTAGTATTGATTTCTGAAACAATGCTCAAACGCTCCCAAGTGTAAGTGAAGTTAGTAACTTCATTTTGAGTAGGTCTTAATGTAATTGTATTACTATCACATGAACTAGGGCTTGAACTTGTAATGCTCAACTCTGGCTGTTTATGGAAACGAAGTGTGATTGTTTCTGAATCAGTACAACCACTATTACCATTCGATACATTAAGTGTAGCCTCAATTTCAATATATGATGCACCAATTGGGAAAGTAGGGTTAGAGAAAACTAATTCATGACCTCTGCTTCCATTAGAAGTAGAATCTACCGCCCCGGTGTTATTTCCTATATCATCAGTGATATTGATTGTCCAATTATAGTCAAAGTGGCTTACTAATTCTTCTCCTGTTGTGATGGTAAATTGATTGTCTTCACAAAGGTCAGAAGCTGAGGTATTCAAGCTGATTTGAGGTGTTCTGTAGAATGTCAGACTTCTAGTGTCATTCGCTAAACAAGTATTGTATTGGTAGGTATTATGAGCATCCAAATTGATTGCGAAATTAATCTCACCAGAACCTTGATTAAAGGTATTGACATCTATCAATAAACTATCAAGAACAGACACAGTGTCGATTGTACCCCCGCTTAAGTTATTAATACTCCAGTCGAATACATAATTGTCTTCTTGGCTTGAATTAATACCAAATGTTAAGGCTTTTAATTTTGCATTGCTGTTACAATCAATCGCATTTGTCAATAAATCATTTTCAAGAATTGGTGTTTTGAAGAATGAAACGCTAATCTCTTCTGTAGTAATACACGGTTGAGAAGCATTGACATTATTATTCGTGATTTGTAATTGATAACGTAAATCAATTCTAGTTTCACCTTGATCAAATACTGGGTTATTCAGCACTAAATCTCTCACTTGATCATTCGCCATTGAAACCGTTCCATTCGTACTGCTGAGCATTGACCACTGATAAGTATAATCACTTACCACTTCATTAAATGGACTGATTGTCATTTCATTGGCACAGCTATCATTTCCAGCTTTCGTTACTGTGAAATCAATCATTGGAACTCTAAAGAAGACCAGTGTATGTTGTTGGGTATCACCACAGCCACTTTCATTTGGATTGTCAACTGTCAGCTCAAACGTTACTTCAATCTGAGAGCGT
This sequence comes from Flammeovirga aprica JL-4, assembly GCF_012844305.1. GTDB lineage: Bacteria > Bacteroidota > Bacteroidia > Cytophagales > Flammeovirgaceae > Flammeovirga > Flammeovirga aprica. The sequence goes on along the minus strand of NZ_JABANE010000007.1, from coordinate 110,090 downwards.
CCAGTACTGAAATCAGTATTACTAAAGTGAATATCAATATTCTGATCATTGTTTTGGCTGCTTAATAGTGAAGCAGAATTACCATTATAACCATCGATATTAACGATTGACCAATTGTAATTAAAACCATTGATTATTTCATTACCAAATGGTTTAATAGTTACTGAATCCAGAGCACAACCTGCGTGATTATCTGTAAATGAAATCATTGGTTGACGGGCAATCGTTACTGTATAACTTGTATCTGCATCACAGTCTGCATTCAACTGATTTTCTGCATGTACATTGTATTTCGCTGTGATTAATGCACTACCTGAAGGGAAATCAGAAGGATCACCATCAATCGTCATACTTCCAACAGTAGCTGTATTTACATTGGAAAGTGAAGAAATACTTGCTCCATTATCAGTGTAAATACTATCGATGCTCCATGTGTAAGTATAATTATCAGTTCTTGGTTCAACGGTCTGTAATGTAAGGTCATTTTGATCACAAGTACTGAAATTATTCACGTTCAATGATAGTAAAGCATCTCTATCAAATATCACCGTTACTTGATCTGTTGATGTACAAAGATTATCAGAGTTGGTCACTGTCAATTCGTAAACTGAGGTTACTCTTACAGCGTTTTGAGGGAAACTAGGACTATGATTTAGGGTTAACGTATGCGTATTCAGATTACTTTCTAATGGTTTAATATTAGAAGCTAATAAATCAATTCCATTATCCGTCATCACACTGATAGGAGTCCATTGATACGTAAAACCTACATTTTCACTATCTATAGGGAAGAGTACAACATCAGAATCCATACAAGCTAGAGTTAAGTTCAAGTGACTTAGGCTAGCTTGAGGTGTTCTGAAAAAGGTGAAATTATACGTCTCATTTCCTGTACATGCTCCTGCATTATTCGTGATAATCACTCTATAGGAAACATCAATTCTATGACTTAATGAATCAAATGCAGTTACAGTAAATTGAGCATCTTGATTTTGAGCATCTAAATAAGTGACATCAATTGTACCTCCATTCACAGCTAATTCCGTCCAATTGTAAGTGTAATTAGGAATTGATTCTGTTCCGAATGGACGAATTACATTCACTAATTCACAATTTGTACTATCTAGTGACTGCGTGCTTTTCAGGATTGGAACTCTAAAGAATGTCGCTTCAATAGTGTCTTTATCTGTACATCCCGGCGATTGACTATTTTCTACACTCACTTCATATTCATAAGTGATTTCACTACTTCCTGTTGGGAAGAAACCTTCAATATCAACAGGAGAATTTAAGGTATAAGTATTGTCATTTTGGACCACTTGAGGAGCAACTAATGTCTCAGTGTTCGGATTGTGATCTACTCTTGTGTCAATCAATGTCCATAAGTAATTGAAGTTAGGAACATAAGATTCTTGGGTTGTCAATAGGATAGAAGACGATGAACAAACTGATGAAATCGGTTGAAGTGTTGCATCAGGCGTACGGTAGAATGTGAAACTAACCGTTTCTGTATCAAAACAAGTTGTAGGGTTTTCTGAGTTTCTAACAACAACATTGTAAGTGACATCAATTCTATTTGATGTAGGATCAAATGTTGGGCTGTCAAAAACTACATTTTGTGTTGATGAAGAAGAAATGCTGATTGTACCTCCCGTTACTGTTTGAGGTGTCCATTCATAAACAAACCCAGATATAGTTTCATTTCCAAAAGTTGTAACAGTATTTGTGCTTCCACAATCTCCGGCTATCAATGATTGTTGAATATCAATTGATGGAACTCTTAAAATCGTGAAATTGGCACTTTCAGTATCGGCACAAACTTGATTTCCTAAAGTATCATTATTTGTTACTGTCAATTCATAGCGAGCATCAATTTTATGACTTCCAAGATCGAATGAAGATTTTTCTAATTCTATGTCTTGCGTACTCATTGAGTATCCAGAAGCAATTACAACCTGACCACCTGATAATTGAGTCTGTTGCCAAGCATAATCATAGCCATTTAATACTTCTGTTCCGAAAGGTCTGATTAAGTTAACCGAATCACAATTTGTAATGCTCTGTGTAAATGAAATTACTGGTTCTTTATAGAATAAGAAAGTAAACGCTGTATCCGCTTGACAAGTAGTGTTTTCATTATTTTCTACGGTCAATGCTACATTAATTCTAATAGTATCGCTACCGTTATCAAAGACAGGATTATTAAATGTTAGATCTTGATCCGTTAATGATGAATTAGAAATAGAACCACCTACTTCCGTAAAGCTCCAATTGAATGTGAAGGCAGAAGAAACATTTTCATTACCGAAAGGAGTGATCGTATTCGTGACGCCACAACCAGCCAAGCTTTGTTGGATATCAATTACAGGTGGTCTGTAGAATACCATTGTATGATTATAGTCATTTACACAACTGTTTTGATCCGTATTCTCAATAGAAATGGTCACCGGAATTTCAATTTTATTACTTCCATCCGCAAAAGCTTCAAGAGGAAGTGTTAAGCTTAAGTTTTGGCTATTAACTTGAGTATAGAAACTGTTGATTACTGCACTAGGTAATCTATTGTTATCAGCACCAGTTACATTTAAGCTATCATATGACCAAGTGTAATCAAAACCGCTATTATGGGCAATGATCTCCGTAGTACCTAATGGCGAAAGGGTCATTTCAAGTCCACATATTCCATCCGCTCTGCTTTCATTGAAATTCGTGAAATCAGCTTGGCGGTAGAGTGTTGTGGCAATACTCATGGAGTCTTCACAACTTGTTGCGTTTCTATTATAAGTTTCTAGTAAATAACGGGTGTCGATTCTAGTTGAATTTAAATCGAAAGTATTAACTGTTAATGTGATATTTTCATAATTGGTATTGGTACTTGTAGTAATTGTACCACCTGTTCTTGATACTTCAGACCATGTGTTATTGTAGCTTCCAATGGCTTCATTTGCAAAAGGTGAGATCGTCAACGCATTAGAACAACTATCCGCTGTTGCTCTTGTATAGGCAAGGTTGATATCAGGAGTACGGTAGAAAGTGAAAGTGACAGTTTCTGTATCAAAACAAGTCGTTGGGTTTTCAGCGTTTCTAGCTACAACCGTATAAGTGACATCAATTTGATGTGATGAAGCATCAAATACAGGAGTGTCAAAAGTAACGTTTTGTGTTGTAGTAGAAGAGTGGTTGATCGTACCTCCAAGGACTGTCACAGGTTTCCATTCATATACAAATCCTGTGATTGTTTCTGTTCCAAATGTTGTAATTGTATTAGTAAGCCCACAATCACCTGCTGATAATGTTTGCTGAATATTGATGGATGGTACTCTTAAAATAGTAAATGAAGTACTATCAATATCAGAACATAAAGCATTACCTAATGTATCCGTATTACTAGCTGTCAATTTATATTCAGCATCGATTTTATGACTTCCTGAATCAAAGGATACCATTTCTAATTCAATATCCTGAGTAGATAATGAATAACCTGATGTGATGCCTAATTGACCTCCTGAACGCTGAGTTTCTTCCCAAACGTAAGTAAAACCATTTAAGATTTCTGTCCCGTGTGGTTGAATCAAATTGATAGAGTCACAACCTGTAAGACTTTGTGTAAAGTTGATGACTGGCTCTTTGTAGAATAAGAATGTGAATGCTGTATCGGCTTGACAAGTTGTATTCTCAATATTTTCTACTATAAGTGCAACATTGATTCTAATGGTGTCACTGCCATTATTAAATACAGGGTTTGTAAAAGTGAGATCTTGATCGGTTAATGAAGAATTAGTCACTGTACCGCCAACTTCCGTAAAGCTCCAATTGAAATTGAAAGCTGATGAAACGTTTTCAGTACCGAAAGAGGTGATGGTATTGGCAACTCCACAACTCGTTAAACTTTGCTCAATATCAATCACAGGCGGTCTGTAGAATACCATGGTATGATTGTAAGCATTTACACAGCTATTTTGATCTGTATTTTCAATAGAAATCGTAACTGGGATTTCAATCTTGTTACTACCGTCAGCAAAGGCTTCTATCGGTAGTGTCAAATTTAAATTTTGGTTATTTACTTGACTATAGAAACTATTGATCACAGCAGTAGGTAAAATATTATTATCTGCTCCTGTTACATTTACACTGTCATAAGACCAAGTGTAATCAAAACCACTGTTATGCGGGATGTTTTCTACTAGACCTAATGGCGAAAGTGTCATTTCTAATCCACAAATTCCATCTGCTCTGCTTTCGTTGAAATTCGTGAAATCAGCTTGACGATAAAGTGTAGTCGCTAAACTCATAGAGTCTTCACAAGCGACAGAGTTGGTATTAAATGAAGTCAATAAATACCTTGTGTCAATACGAGTGGAATTGATAGCGAATGTGTCTAAGGTGATGGTTAAATCTTCGTCTGTTAAAGAAGAAGTTGTAATTGCACCACCTGTTCTTGAAACTTCGCTCCAAGCATTTGTAAAACCACTGATTCCTTCACCTGCATAAGGAGCAATTGTTAAAGCATTGGCACATGAATCCGCTGAAGACCTTGTGTAAGTAAGGTTGATTTCTGGATGACGGTACAATGTAAAGCTAAATGTAGTGTCGTCATCACACATAGATTCTCCTGAGTTGAGAAGTGTGATCATGTAAGTTGAATTGATCTCACTTTCCGTTGGGTCGTAATCTACTGCAGTAAATGTGATCGTTCGATTTCCGTCATGGTTTGCAGGGTTTGTAACTACTGTTCCTCCAGATTCACTAATTAATGTCCAATCAAAATCAACATCTAACAACATTTCATTAGTAGAGGATACCATTACTGCATTTTGGCAAGATCCAGTCATACTTGTAAGCATCACTTCTGGAGTTCTGTAGAAACGGAAACTCACGGTGTCTTCTGCATAACAAGTCGGCTGATTCGAATTGATCACTCTTAATTTATAGTGAGCGGTCATGATAGAGTGAAGGTCCGTAAAGCTATCTACTAGCACATTTAATTCTCTATTAGCCAAACCGCTATCATCAATGACGACACCTGAAACTTCTCCATTAGTAGTGGACATAGAATCTAAACTCCATTGATAAACATATCCATTAATATGTGTGTCAAATGGCGACGCTACTCCAGTGTTATCACATTGCTGTGCTTTAGTGGATAAGAAATTAGTTTTGATTTGAGGGGTTCTGTAGAAATAGAAAGTATAAGTCTGCGTATTTCTACAGCTATTATCTAAAGTAGCTTCGTTATTGACAGCTGTCAATTCAATTGTAATGGCAATGACTGATTCTGTGTCTATAAAATCATCATCTGTTACTGTGAATGAAGGGTTTTGAGTAGTGTAAGTGTCATTGACAGCATAAGTACTACCATCATAACCTGTGATGTTTTGAATTTCCCAATTGTAAGAGAAACCATTAATTATCTCTCCTCCAAATGGCTGTAATGTTGTGGTCAAATCACATGAATCCGCTTTTTGCTCAGAGAAGTTGATATCAGGATATCTATAATATTGGAACATCACAGTTTTACTCGAATCAGCACATGTAATATTTGAATTAGAATGTCTGATATTCAAATTCATATTGAAACGAAGGATATGAGCACCATTCTCGTAATCACCGTCAACCACACTAGCATTTAAGTTTTGGCTGTTTTCATTTAAACTTAATGTATTTAGAATCGTTGCTGAAAGCGTATTTCCATCCGCACCAGCACCTGATACTGAAGTAGGGTCAAGTGTCCATGTATAATCAAATCCATTGTTATGATTGATTACTTCTGTCAATCCTAAAGGTGAAACTTGAACCAAGCCTCCACAGAACCCTAAAGGTTGTTGTTCATCGTAATTGTCATAATTTGGCGTTCTATAGAAATAGAATTCAACTGTATCTTTATCTACACAACTTGCAGAGGCAGAGTTTACCGCTGTCAATTCATATTGAACAGTAATAGTTGTTGAATTTAAATCAAAAGTATTTGCAGTGATATCTAAATCAAGATCGGAGTTGGTAGAGTTTTGAGTAATTGTACCGCCACTAACAGAAAGCTGTCTCCATGTTCTTGTAAATAGTGGAATATCTTCACCATTGAAAGGTTGAATCACATCTGCTAATGCACAGGAGTCTGTTTTTGTGGATGCAAATTGAATCTCTGGAGTTCTGAAGAATGTGATTTGGAAAGTCGTATCATCATCACAAGTGTGCGTAGATGGGTTGCTGATAGAAAGGGTATATTCTGCATCGATATGTACAGCATCGATATCCCATGAAGCAACATCAATGGTGAAAACTTCTGTACCACCTGCTGTACTATCAATAGTACCTCCTGAAATTGAATTTAAATTCCAATAAAAATCTGACCCGTAATGAATATAAGCTTCATTGGTCGATCTGAATGTCATCGAAGAATCAATAGAAGCACAATAAGACATCGGGTCATCAAATGCCATTTCTGGTGTTCTATAAAACTCAAAGTCTACCGTTTCCTCATCATAACAATCAGGATATTCTGTATTGAAAACTCTTAATCTATATTGAGCATCAACTTGAAGACTATTCGTAGCGAAAGTATCTAATGAAACTGTGATTTGACGATCTGTTAAAGAAGAGTTGGTTACTGCTCCATCTGTTTCACCTACTTTGGTCCAAACATAACTAAATCCATTGACATTGGTAGCAAAAGGCTCAGATGTAGCAGTATGATCACAAGTGTTGACTTTGTTAGATAGGAAAGGAGTTGCGATTTCTGGTGTTCTATAGAAAATCAAAGTATCCCTAACGATATCAATACATGATGAATCTGCCGGTGATAATTGATTTTGAACTTCTAATGAAACGATCATTTCGATCTTTGCTTCGGTTGGCGTAAAATCACTATCTACCAAATTTATATTAAGGTCTTGTGTCGTAAAGGTTTGTCCAACTCCATAAGTAGTGTTGGTGTAATTCGTAATGGAAACAACTTCCCAGTCATAATTAAATCCTGTGATGGTTTCTGTACCAAAAGGTTGGAGTGTTGTAGAAAGAGCACAACTATCCGCTTTCACTTCCACCATGTCAATTACTGGAGGTCGTTTGAATGAAAGAAGAATAGTGGAATCAACAGCACAATTTACGCCTGATGCTGAGTGTTCAATATTTAAATCTAATTCAAAAGTGATTTCATTACTACCCGCATCAAAAGCCGTTAAAGGCATATTCAAATTAAAGTTCTGTGTGTTGACTTGGTTTGTAATGTCTGTAATTACTGAAGCTGGTAAAGTGTTAGAAGGTGCTCCTGTAACCGTTGATACGTCTAAAATCCATGTATAATCAAAACCTTCTGTGTGATTGATGACTTCAACAGTATCTAATGGATATAATTCTACCGTTAAGCCACACTCACTGTTAGGTTTTTGCTTTCTGAAGACATTTAAATTAGGTGTTCTGTAGAATTGGAACATTACAGTATCAATATCACTACAGCCCGTAGCGTCACTGTTCTCAACATACAGCTCGTAAGCGACATCAATAAAAGCGGTGTCTTGATCAAAACTTGTAACATTGAAAGTGAGATCCTGATCTGTTAGAGTATTTGTAGTGATCACACCTCCGTTGACATATAGCTCTCTCCATTGGTAATTATACCCAGTAATGGCAGTAGTTCCAAATGGTCTGAATGTATTGGTTAATGCACATGAATCCGTTCTTGTATCTGTAAAAGCAATATCAGGTGTTCTGTAAAAAACGATATCAAAAGTGGTATCATTGTCACAAGTACTTGCAGTTGAATTGGCAATATTGACAGTGTAATTACCATCAATTCTGTGTGATGTTGGATCGAAATTATCTACCTCAATGATATATTCATTACCATTGTCAGTTGTGTTTAAAGTACCACCTGAAACCGTATTTTCAACCCAAGTGAAAGTTGCTGTGTTCAATGCTTCATTATTAGCCGTAACGGTATCCACCAATGCACAATTTAAAGCTGTTGGGTTATAAGAGATCTCTGGAGTTCTATGGAATTCAATTGTATAACTTTCAACATCCATACAAGTTGTCGAAGCGGAATTGGTTACTGTTAATTCATACGTTACAGTAATGACTGTTTCTCCAGTATTCCAACTTCCCACAGAAAGATTGATGTCTTTATTATTAGTGGCATCGTGATTTACAGTTCCGTTTGAAACGGATGTTTGTACCCAAGTATAATTAAAGCCAGGGATAACTTCACTTCCAGAAGAAAGCATCACGTTTGTAGCACAATTATTTCCGCTAGGCCAAGTTTCAGAGAAATTGATATCTGGAGTTCTAAAGAAATTTAATGAGATATTTCTATTGATACCACATCGAGGAGATGTATTTTTTCGGACTCTATTGTTCATTACTATCGTAAACTGAGATTCACCTGTAGCGAAATCAGCATCCGTAAAATTCAAGGTCCTTGTTTGAGCGTAAGTGTCAGGAATTGAAGCTCCATTATATTCTGCACTTGTGGATGTCGCTCTCCATCTATAATCAAAATCAAGTGTTTCTGTATGATGGTTTAATGTCACTGACAAATTACACGGATCAACTCTAGGATCCATTAAGTTTAACTCTCTTGGTCTTCTTTCAATATTGACAATAAAAGAGGTATCTTTTAAGCAAGTGTTATCAAAGCTATTTTCAACATGTAAATCGATTTCAAACCAAAGATTTAAAGAGTCATCTTTGAAATAATCTTCCACTACATCTAAAGAAAGATTTTGGACTGTATCACTAGCTGTCACTTGATTAATTAAAGCACTTAAGAAAGATGGATCAACATTATGATCACTTGCACTTGAAGACATAGACCAAGTGTAATCATAAGCGGTGTTGTGAGGTAAAGATTCTGTTAGCCCAAAAGGATGAAAATCGACAACGTATAAACTTCTATTTGATGTGTTACAAGTTGGATAAGCATGGCTTAATGAAGCAAAATCAGGTCTTCTGTAAAATTCAAATTCAATACTATCTCTATCTGTACAGCCAATTGCATTGGTAACATCAATATAATATTTTGATCGAATAATAGTCGATCCATCATTATAGCTGTTGGGTCGAACGGTAAAATTCTGATCTGTAAGGCTTGTTTCAGTTACCGTTCCGCCTGTAAGGTAAACTTGTGTCCATTGATACGTAAATCCATTGATAGTTTCAGCACCAAACGGCAAGGCTTCGTAATAGGCAGAAGTGTCACAGGCCATTAAAGTTGTATCTAAATCTATATTAGGGAAACGGTGAAATTGAACATCAACAGTGTCAAACGTTGTACATGCAGTAGGGTGATTGTTGTCTACAATTCCTAATTGATATCTAACATCGATAACACTTTCGCCAGCATTAAAGTTACTTTCATTGACATCAACAGTAGCGGTGTGTGAATTAAGATTGTTTTCAATAATAGTCCCGTTAGTAGGTCCTGTAAGTTTAGACCAAGTGTAAGCAAAGTTAGTACTGTCATTTGCAATAGGTCTTAAAGAAACAGTTTGGTCATCACAAACGATCAAGCTATCTGTTCCAATTTCAGGGTCTGGATTTTCTCTTACATGAACAGTTATACTATTATTATGACTACAACCTCTAGCAGTCGTGACCATTAGTCGAACCGTATAAGTTCCTTCATTGGCATAAGTATGTGCGGGATTCTGAATAGAAGACCAATTTCCATCACCAAAGTCCCATACCCAAGCGTTGATATCATTTACGCCAGCAGGTAAAACTCCACTGCCAATGTAAGAGGCAATATTTGCATTGCTCACCGTTGAAAGGTCATTGAATTGCATTTCTTGACCTAAACAAACTTCATTACTTAAAGCATCCGAAGTTCGTTGTGCGGAAAGATTAGCCACAGGGTCATCAAATGAGAAAACTAGGAGAGAGTCAGTCGAAGGAACGTAATCGAAAGTACATCCTTTATTAGTTGTTACTCTCAAGCGAGGCCTTAAAACTACATTGGTTCCTATAATTGCACCTGTATTGTAATTATCCCTTAAGGTATCAAATGAAACTTGAGGAGATCTATGAATCAATGTATCTGTACCGCCAATATCAAAAGTTCCGTTGTTATTAAAATCCCAATCCCATCGTACAATCTCATCGTCAGTAACTGGCGTAATACTCGATTGATCATTGAATTGAATCCCAAAACTTTGACATACATTTGAATACGTAAAATCTCCAACGGGAATAGAATTTACAACCACAGAATCTTCAGTAGTTTGATGAATACACCCATCAGCAGAAGTCACTCTTAAAGTAACGGGATAAACACCTTGCCCTGGAAAAGTATAAGTAGAAACGGCTGAGGCGGTATTAAAATCATAAGTGCCGTCGTTGTCAATGTCCCATTCGTAATTTGCAATTGTACCTCTAGTGTAAGTGCCAAAAGCAGTCGTAGAAGCGTCTAACGTAGTAGCATCACCACCGCAGACTTCAGTATTTGTAAAAGAAGCGACTGGCGTAGGGTTAAAAATCACTCGAATGTTATCAGTCATCACACATTCTGAAACGTTCAGAGCGTTATTTGAAGCATCATTTTTGTCAACATAGGAAGCGATAATCGTAGCTTGGATAGTATACAATTTACCATCAGCGTCATCAGGATTAATGACAAAAGGGTTAGTGTCAATCGGCCCGAAGCTAAAAGTAACTTCAGTATCGTGACCGCCATTCACTTGTGAAATTGGATTTCCATCCACAAACCATCTATACTGTAATTCCCAAGTATAAATATAATCAACCGTCTCAATGGTATCAGTTGTGCTAAATTGACTGCTCCATGAAAGATCTTCAATATCTAAAGTGTAAGGGCCATTGTCAGTACATAAAGTGATGTCTGGATTTGAAATATCTGGACATTTTAGAATGGTCATGTCACCGGAATAATCGGCCGGGTAACTACATCCATTTTCATCAAGGAAAGTCAAGTTAGGAGTAATTGTACTTAGATTAACTCCTCCAATGGTGCTATTATAAGTGAAAGTCTGAAGACTATCAGAACCTAATAAACCATGACCTGATGACCATTGGTAAATCGTATTTGTAATATCAGTGTTGGGGTCCATTACCGGGTGAGCGACCATAGAGGTTGTGGCTGGTTCAAACCCAATTTTCTTTAAGATTTCATAGCTACCCGAAGTACCGCCCACTTCAATTGTCACAGAATCGGAAACATCTTGACAACCTTGTGCATCAGTCACTGTAACAATGGCTTTGTATTGGCCGGGTCTGTCATAATAATGTGTTACACTTCCTGTTGTGGTTGTAGCATCTACTGTTCCATCAGCATCAAAATCCCATTCCCATGAAGAAATATCTACATCATATAAAGTGTTGGTATTATCTAAATCTTGACGTCTTGTAGTATGTCCTGAAGTTTCAAAAAGAGAATCTCCAAAACTTATAAATCCAGGGCAGACTAAACTTGTGGTATTTGGTGTGAAGTCAGCCTCTAATTCTCTCATCGTTGGAACTGTAAATGTGAGTGTATTGTCAGATGAACAGCCAAATTCATCTTGTACATTGACATTCATCGTATATGTACCTGCGGCAATAGATAATCTTGCCTCGTCATTGGATTGTGAGACGGGTGTAAGTGGAGATCCACCTATTGAATAAGTTATAGTTGAAGTGTTTAAGTTGTATACCTCATTATCATCCAAATCTAAATCAACCACAGTTACAATTTCATCACATAAATAATCAAATGAAATGAAGTCACTATGAGGGGCCGGGAAAGAAAAATCAGGTCGAGTGACAATGATGCTATGTGTGTAATCTGCTGTACAACCATTGACTTCTAACTCTAATGTAATAGTGTGTGGTGTGCTTTGAGGGGAATTGGCACTTGCAAAAGTTACTCCCGTTAAATCAGGAATATTACCACCTGTAGCAGTCCCTGATGCTTGATCTACTCCATCTACTTTCCATGTATAGTTTGGTGAGGTAGGGCTGTACATCAAATTCACACCTTCAAAAGTGAAATTATCACCTACACAACCATTATTCGGTCCATTGATAGTCACAGAACCACCCGTAATTTGAATAGGGCCAACGGTGTCATTAAAAGAACACCCACCTGTTGTAGTAACGTCTACAGTTCCGTTATAATCACCAGGTATCGGAAATGTAGTGTTTACTGTAGAAGTATTGGATGAAAAAGTATATTGAATGGTCGGGTCAGCAATATGGGTGAAAGTCCATACATAAGTGTCTCCAAGGTTTCCATCACCAGCATCAAAACTTAAATTATCATTGACGCATGTTCCTGTTGAGGTTTGAGGAGTAGGAGCGAGTTGTGGTAATGGGCCTGGCATAAAAAAGGTGGTATCTTCTGTATCCGAACAACCATTTCCTGGTTCCATGGCTTCAATACGAACAAACACTTGTGAGCTTTCAGGAATTTCACCTTGTGTATATCCCGCAAAGGTTGGGAAGTCTGGTTCTGCTAAGAAATTAAAGTTTTCATCTTTTGTGATTGGCGAAGTCCATGTAACAGCGGGTTGACTTGGAGGTGTAATGGTTAACGTCCATCTGTAATCGGTATCAGCTGTACCTAGTGAATTATTGACAAAACTTAAGGTTGTAGGGTTACAATCATCTGTTGTCATTTCATGTTCTGCTTCAGAAGGTTCGATTGTAATAAAGACAGTTGTAGGTTCACCCGGACAGCCATTAACTAAAGCTCTCAGTTGAACTTGAAAAACTCCAGGAAGAGCAGTTCTGTTATCGTCTACTATATCTCCATAAAAGTAGGTTCCTAAGCCATCAGTGCCTACATCCACCCAGTCTAAATTACTGCCATAGCGGTACTCGTAAATGATAGGATATTCGCCTGATAAACCTAATCCTGCTGTATCAGCAGTTGTAGTTGTTGAAAAATTAACAACACTGCGAATACATATTGGGTTAGTATCTACATTTAATGTCGGGTAATCAAATACTTCACCTACTTCATATAAATAGTCAATAGAAGAGTACTGACATTGAGGATTGGCACCAATTGAATCCAATGTCATAGAGTAAGTGATTCTATAGCTACCATGTCCTAAGTTTGAAAAATTGAGTGGATTAGTGCTGTAATATGTCGTGTCATCATTGACTGTATTTATGACCATCCATTCTTCACTATCAACGGCAAAAGGATTGGTGACTGTGGTTCCTGTTTGATCTATCCATGTACTTGAGCCAAAGAAAGTATCATTCGCAGGTTCGCAGGCTTGTGTCTGTCCAGCGGCAGTTAAGGTGAGAGGAGCAGAATAAACATCTATACTGTTTAAGGCACAATTATCATTGGTGTCTCCAGTTTGTGCATCAAAATAAAGCTCGATGGTGTGGCTTCCCGTTCCAGAAACTGCAATAGTGTCAATCATGGCATTATTACCTATTGGGTTTCCAGTGTCACCATCTAAAACCCAATAAAAAGCACTTACATTTTGAAGGTTATTAGCTTGAACAATTACATTGAAATTCTCATTACAGTATTCTAATTCATTCGAAGAAATACTAATTCCACCTTGTGGTAAAATAGGGATCACTTGTGGATCAGTATAACTGCAACTGTTATCTGCAACTCCATTTAATGTTGCCGTCACCGTCACGTTTAATGGGTTGGGTGTGGCATTTGAAAAACTATGGGAAACTACATCACCAATGGAGTGCACAGTGGGAGATGATCCGTCTCCAAAATCCCATGTAACATTCATTCCTACTAGTTGAGGATCAATAGCAGAAGGAGTGTAAGTTAGAATATGTTCATCGCAATCTCCTGAAACCGTTGGCGTTCCATATAAAGTGCTTATACTTCTAAAATAGATGTCAATTGAATTGTTTACAGTACCCGAACAATTATTACTTTCCGTTCCAACAGTTACATTAAAATCACTGCCTAATGAACTGTCAAATGTATGTGTGACAGTGTTAATGGATGTTGTATCTAAGCTTCCATCACCAAAATCCCAGAAATAAGTTGGTGAAACATTTCCTCCATCTATATCAGTAGAGGTTGCTGTGAAAGTGACATTTTGAGTGGTGTTACAACTAAGGGTTTGTGATGCAGTAAAGGAAGTAGAATAAGGTTTTTCGACATGTATGTAGTCATTTTGTCTATAAATAAATTGACAGCCATCTGTTGTTGTACCACTTAAAACTACATCATAATCACCTGGATTGTTCAATGTTACGGTAGTGGAGTTTCCTGTCAGAGGGTAAAGTTGATTGTCGACTAAGAATGATAAACTAGTAAATGTACCTGGAGTAGTTTGTGTTAGTGTGATTGTTTCGCCGATGCATATACTTTGGTGGTCGGCAAAAAAGGAACCTTCTGGCTGATCAAAAACTTCTATGATATTTAGCCCTGTGGTGATGGTTCGTGTGGTTGTGGTGGTCAATATGGAGTCATATTCATCAAATGTCACGGTCATGCCGTACACCCCGGTGGTATTGAATTGTTCAAAAGGGGTGGGGAGATTAGAAAAAGGTGGTTGGGTGACACTGTTCTCAATCCTGGACCACTGATAATTGGAATAGGAGTGATTGGCTTGAGGAGAAATTGAAAATTCAATGGCCACACCGCCACAACCGCTAATCACAACATTAGGGTCAGAATAGGTTGTGCCATTATATTCTCTGATGATCGTTTGAGCATGTAATCTATTGACTAAAAGACTTAGGGTACAAATAATCAAAAAAAGCAATGTTCTTAATACCGACTTGTTCATAATTTTGATGTTCAGCACACTTAAAAGGAAGGTCAGCCCTTTTCTTTATAGTTAGTGAGTAATTGGTACAATTAATTTCTAGCTAGGATAGCTTAAAACCACTTTTTTGGGTGTATTAAAAATTATCCTCTTAGAATTTAAGAAAATCTAAGGGGATAATTCAACTTATGTAAGTATATTCTGAAATGTTTCTGAAAAAATTGTACTATTCTTATAACAAAGGGGATGGACACGATAATTCCATCGGTTTTCTTTTTGGTTTCTTTCTATAGTCCTTGTATAAATTGAAGGTATATTGTAAACTAATTTCATGTGAGTTGGCATTTTGTTGAGGGAGGTCAGAAGTAGTAATGTCATAACTGTATCCAAAGTTGATATTACCCATCTTGATACCTGTTAAAATAACCACTGCATCATGATTGACAGCGTTGTCTTTTTCAGCACTTTTGATCAAAGGTAAACCTCTATACCAAACCCCAAATAGCAATGGAGCATAATGCAAATACGCACCTATACTTAATTGGTCATTTTTCCCTTGAGATTGGTAATGTCCTGCAATTGTAATGGATCTTCTTTTATATTCAGGGATATGGGTTCTATGCCCTTTGAATTCTAATGGGATCATATAGCCGGCTTCAATGGATACTTTGACAGGCAAGTACGCTTGTTCTCCTAAAAATGATATATTCGGTCTAGTGATATGCCTAAAGCCAAGGGCAACCCAATACTTCTCTCCGTAAAGCATTGCACCTGTGTTCACATCAGCATAATTGACTTGATCATTAATAAAAGGTTCATTGGTTACGCTACCTGTATAGCCGAAACTGTCCAGTTGATCATTGAAAATCAATGCAGAGCGATCTAATTTGTTTTGACCATAACCAACTTGTAAACCAAGGTTTAATCCCGTGTATTGATTAATACCAATGGTATAAGAACCTGAAGCGACTGCCTCTAAATGTGTTAGTGGTGTACCTTCGTTTACTCCAAATTGGTCTTGTTTGATATAACCTCCTAAAGAGAAGTTTTTATACTTGAAGTTATGGTCAAATGCTGCCATAAAAGAGACAATACTTGAGGGTAGTCCTGCCCATTGTTTTCTGTAGTTTACAATGGCTCTTGTTTTACCACTTGATCCTGTAAGCGCAGGATTGAGATACATGGGAGTAGAGTAGTATTGAGAAAACTGAGTGTCTTGTGCAATGCTCTCATGAGGTGAGAGTATGCAGGTGATAATAGCAATTAATAATAGCTGATAGATAAAATTAGGTTTCATAGTAAGTTAATTGGGTGAGTATTGTTATAAGAACGTTTTCTATGGAATTTGTGTTTCTAAAAAAGTAGAAAAGTACTTACATCGTAAGGGTTCGATAACTTTCAATCTTGACAATTGAAAAAGTTTATTTTTTATTCTTTTATCTTGAAATCTTACTTAACTTATTCGAATTGGTAATTGTATTATTTTGTTATTTCGCTTAGGATAATACATATTTCATTTAAAATAATATCTAACCTTACTTTAGTGCAACCAAAAAAAGGAAACCAATTTGAATTGATTTCCTTTCTTTTTTATCTCAAAATAGAGCTTAACGACAATTAGCTTACATCTGAAGCAGGTTTTGACTTCCATCTTTCATGGAACCATACCCATTGATCTGGCGCTTCACGAATAAATTTTTCTAAAGCCAAAGACATATTTTGAGTGTTGACGTTGATATCTTTTTCTCTGTCTCCTGTTTTCACAAGTGGGACTTCAGGTCTGAACTCTAATAAATGTTTTCCGTTCTCCTGTAATTTGATAGAGGCTGGAATGATTGCAGAGTCCGCTTTTAAAGCTAACATTGCAGCACCAATAGGAGTGGCCGCTTGTTTGCCATAAAAATCAACGTAAGTATTCTGAACTTTGTCTGTATCTTGATCAATAAGTAAGAAGGCTAAACCACCGTCTTTTAATTTCTTGAACATTTTAATACTTCCACGAGGGTCAGAACGTTCAACAAAATCAGCTTGATCATTTTTATTATGACGACGAGTATTCACCACCAACTCATTGAGTTTATCATCATGCAGTTTTGCACCAATGGCGATACATGGGTAGTTATTCATACTTAAGTAGAAACCAACCATATCAAAAGCACCTCTATGACAAGTTAAAAGGATAACACCTTTTCCTTTTTTATGAGCATCAATTAAGTTTTGTTCTCCCTCAACCTCAATCACGGAATTCAGTTCTTCTACAGTTTTAATAGAAGGGTAGCGAAGAATGTCTGTAAAATTTCGACCTAGATTTTTAAAGACATTTTTTGCAATTTTTTCTATCTCTTTGTCTGTTAGCTCATTTTCATAAGCGTATTTTAAGTGCTTTAATGTGAGATTTTTTGTCTGAGGCATCACATAGTAGACTAATCCACCTAATTTGCCGAAAGTCCACATCAAAGCTTTTCTTGGTATCCAGTTCGCTACTTTAATTAATACTACAATAACCTGGTACAAAAGCTCATATTTCACTTTTTTCCAACCTTTATGTTGACTCATCTTTGTAGTTTATTTTTTGAAAAATGAATGATCTTTTTTGTAAACGCTATATAGAAAGAAAAGTTCTCTTATTTCATTAAAAAAAGGCAACAGGATCGCTGTTGCCTTCTAATATATATTAGCAAAGTCGATTAAACATCAACATTTGCATAACGTGCATTTCTTTCAATGAAGTCTCTACGAGGTGCAACTTCATCACCCATCAACATAGAGAATAAGTGATCAGCTTCTGCCGCCGATTCGATATCCACTCTACTCATTGATCTGAATTCAGGATCCATAGTAGTATGCCATAATTGCTCAGGGTTCATTTCACCAAGACCCTTATAACGTTGGATACCTACTTTTCCTTCATCGCCACCAAATTCTTGGATAGCTCTTACACGGTCATCTTCACTCCAGCAATATTTCTCTTGCTTACCTTTCTTCACTAAGTAAAGAGGAGGCTGAGCGATATATAAATAACCTTGTTCGATCAATGGTTTCATATATCTGAAGAACAATGTTAGGATCAATGTTCTAATGTGAGAACCATCGACGTCGGCATCGGTCATGATAATGATTTTGTGGTAACGTAACTTTTCTAAGTTAAGCTCTTTCTCATCATTTTCAGTACCAAAACGAACACCCAATGCCGTGATGATATTCTTGATCTCTTCGTTGTCGTAGATTTTGTGCTCTTGCGCTTTTTCTACGTTAAGGATTTTACCCTTAAGAGGAAGGATAGCTTGGAAATTTCTATCTCTACCTTGCTTAGCAGAACCACCTGCTGAGTCACCCTCCACTAGGTATAATTCACAAAGTGCAGGATCTTTTTCAGAACAGTCAGAAAGTTTACCAGGTAAACCAGTTCCAGTAAGAACGTTTTTACGCTGTACCATTTCACGAGCCTTACGTGCTGCATGACGAGCTTGAGCGGCAGTGATTACTTTCTGTACAATATTTTTAGCTTCTTTAGGATGCTCTTCTAAGAAAGTTTTCAATGTTTCTGTTACTGCAGAATCTACAGCGCCAGAAACTTCAGAGTTACCTAATTTTGTTTTTGTCTGACCTTCAAATTGTGGTTCAGGAACTTTTACAGAGATAATAGCTGTTAGGCCTTCTCTAAAGTCATCACCTGCAATGTCAATCTTTACTTTATCTAAAAGTCCAGTAGAATCAGCATAAGATTTCAAAGTTCTTGTTAAAGAACGTCTAAAACCAGCAACGTGAGTACCACCTTCATATGTATTAATGTTGTTCACATAAGAGAATACATGCTCAGAGAAAGAAGTATTGTAAGTCATTGCCACTTGCACTTGAATATTGGCTTTTTCTCCTTCCATAAAGATAGGAGTACCCAAAAGTGCTTGACGAGTATTGTCTAGGTAAGAAACATATTCACTCAAACCACCTTCTGAATAGAAAGTTTCTTGGATGTTTTCACCTTCTTCGTCTTGCTCTCTTTTATCTTCTAAGTGAATAGTGATACCCGCATTCAAGTAAGATAATTCTCTTAATCTTGAAGCTACAGTATCATAATTGTAAACACCTGAAGTAAAGATGCTTAAGTCAGGCCAGAATTGAACTGTAGTACCAGTAATATCTGTTTCCCCGATTGTTTTTACATCATACTGAGGAATACCTGTTTTATATTCTTGTTGGAAAACTTTTCCAGCTCTGTGAACTGTAACCTTCAAGTCTGTAGAAAGTGCGTTTACACATGAAACACCTACACCATGAAGACCACCAGATACCTTATATGTATCTTTATCAAACTTACCACCTGCGTGAAGTACTGTCATTACAACTTCAAGAGCAGATTTTTTTTCCTTAGGGTGCATATCAGTAGGAATACCTCTACCGTTATCTCGAACAGTAATAGAGTTGTCCTCATTGATAGTCACAAATATATCTGTACAAAAACCAGCCATTGCCTCATCAATGGAGTTATCTACAACTTCCCAAATTAAATGGTGCAAACCTTTGATGCCAATGTCACCGATGTACATTGCTGGTCTCTTACGAACGGCTTCTAATCCTTCAAGGACTTGAATATTACCGGCTGAATAATTGTCTTTTTTTTCTTCCATATCTTTGTTCAAAATATCTGCGAAGCTACCTCTTTTTAAGCTCAATTACAACCCTTTTTTTCTAATAGAATTGTACTCAATTGCTTACAAAGTTTTTAACCTTCTTTTCGCCTCAGCATCTATACTGTTTTTATAGGAGTGTTTAGGATAGGAGTATGCTTTTTTATAATAAAAAATGGCTTTTTCTTTATCATTTAGCCCTTCATATAAAATCCCTAATTGAAGTGCGGCATTGGCCGTAAAGTATCTTTTAGGTTTGGTTCCTCCATAATCAATCACATTAAGATAATACTTTATTGCTAAAGTTGTATCATTTAAAGCCTCTTTTACTCTGGCATATCTATAATTGTATTCTAATTTATCTTTTCTTGAGAAATCTTTAGGATTGATTTGCATTAATACACTATCAGAAGCATTATATTCTTTGCCATCGTATAACATTCTAGCATACATTAGTTTTTTATCAGGCAGAGAAGAGGACAGAGCAAAGGATTGCGCGTATTTATCCAAATAAAGTTTTTCATCTCCCGATTTGATAATGTCTTTCAACTTTATATTTATTTCTTCTTCACTTAGTTCTGTTGAAAGCCAATCTATGAGGAATAGTCTGTATTTTGTGGTTTTGATGTAATCTGAATCTGTTGCTTTTAAGTAATTATTAAAGCTAAGTGATGCACTTTTATAATGATTTAAATAAAAATGAGCAGTCCCCAGTAAATAATTATAATAATCATAATGCTTCTTTTCCTCCTTTGTAAAAGAGTTTAAGATGTTGATATTCAATTTGTATTCTTTAATTCTATCATAAACCCAGCTTAATACGATCTTCCCTTGATAAAGCTTTCCATATTTCTTTTCATAAAGATCAATTTTCTCTTTGTCATATTCTTTTTTGATATAAACATCTAAAAACAACTCTGATGAGAATGCTTCGAATTGAATAAATGGGTTGGTGGATTTTTTTGCATTTTCAATTAATGTTTCATGATTTTCGTATGTCAATTCTGGAAAACCAATAAAGCGCATGATCCATTTATATTCCTGAGGTATGATACCAATACTTGTTGAAATGATTCCTGTAAGTAAGCCACTTAAAGTATCTTCAGGGTGTTTAGCAAAGTTCTGAGAAGAGTGATTATAAACTTTTTTCAAGTCCCAATAGCCAGTCCAATAAGACCCTTTTTTAAATTCACATAAGCTTTTAAGAAATAATGTGTTATAATAATAAGGACTGTCCTTTCCGACATTCGGAATCATAATATTCTTATCAGTACTTATAAGAATAGTTTGATAAACAGAGATGGTATTTAAATCCTTGATAACAAAAGAATCTGTTTCTTGACTGAAAACAGTGTGACCACAAACAAGAAGGAATAAAACAGTAAAAAAGGGTTTTAAGTTCAAAAAAATGGATATTGACTGTTAAAAGATAATTTTTTTGGCAATATTATGTAGTAGACTTCAATTAAATAATAAACAACATTTAGTTAAAGCAACCTTATAAAATAGGAAACGTAATTTTTTTTAGATAATCTTGTCTTCTAGAACAAATATATAACATATGAAATTTATTGTAGAAATAAAGTTACCCGAAATTTTAGATCAGCATTTAATAGACATACTTCCTTCGCAGTATACAGAGATTGGAAATATGATGAATGATGGGATTATTTCATCATTTATGTTGTCAGATAATGCACAAAAGGCTTGGTTAACTTTAGATGCAGAATCAAAAGATGAGGTAGATAATATACTATGTGCATTCAAACTTTATGATTTTGTAGAGATCACTATTTCAGAGTTAAGTATTGCCGAGGTAACAAGCCCTGCTGTTCCTTCCTTTTCACTGAACTAAAAAATATTAAAATATTTATAAAGGGTTGCTGTCTATGTATGAAGTAGATAGCAACCCTTATTTTTATGAAAAAAGGCCAATACTGCAATATATGATGTATTTTGCACGTATTTTGTAGTAAGTAATAATTGTAAAAATAACATGATAATTTGATTAATAATGCGTAGTACAAAGTTTACCTTAATTTCATTCTTGTTAATATTTTTTTCATTACAGGTCAATGCTCAAAATGTTCTTGATAATCCACTAGTTGTAAAATTGAGTGGTTATGAGTTGGTTTATGATGAATCAAAATTTGATGAAATAGAATTTCCAATGAGTGAAGTAGATATCTTCCCATTGTCAGGAAATAAAACTTTTGCCACGTTTAAGTACGATAAAAATAACACCTATAAGCATCCCAATGCGAATCAAATTATTCAAACTTATTTTGATAAAGTAAAAAGCCTGAGAGGAAAGCCACTTTTTAAGGGTTCAAATTATGGGTCTTTTCAAGTGAGATCAAATACTAAGAAATTTTGGTGTGTGTTAGAAACTCATGAGAATGGAGGGACTTATACTATCACCATTATTGAGCAGGAAAAAATGCAAGAGGCTGAAACAGCGCAAGAGATGCTGGAGATGCTAAAATCTAAAGGAGAAGTGAATTTATATTTCCAATTCTCTACCGGTTCTGCTAATCTTTCTCAAGCCTCATATCAAAACATCAAAGAAGTTGCCACATTAATGAACAGGTTTGCTCCTCGACTGAGTTTAAGTATAGAAGGGCATACGGATAATGTAGGTAATACGGAAAGCAATAAGAAATTATCCCTTCAAAGAGCCGTAGCAGTGAAAAATGAGCTGATCAAAAACGGAGTAAAAGGAGAAAGACTTCAAACTGTAGGTTGGGGATCTGAAAAACCAATCGCTCCAAATAATGATGAAAAAGGGCGACTTAAAAACAGAAGGGTTTCCATTAAAGCATTGAACTAATTACATTTGCAACCGGCTCATCAAATTGAGCTGGTTTTTTTATGAATAAGATTTTTTATACTTTTTTCGCCATCACATTATTATTGTTCGGTTGTGATGAAAATGCTGATCGGAATCAAGCTTTTATTAAAGGAAGAGACGCCTTAAAACAAAAGGATTTCACTGTAGCCAAAACGCAATTGCAACTCTCAGTAAAATATGATAGTAATTTTGCTGAGGCTTGGAATAATTTAGGGATAGCACACACAGAATTAGAGGAATACCATGAAGCAATAAATGCTTACAATAAAGCGATTCTGATTGATTCTTGCCTACAAGATGCTTATCAGAATAAGGCTAATTTACTCTATTTGAAGGATGAAAAGAGCAAAGCAATAGCCCTACTTTCTCAAGGCTTAAATTGTAATTTAGAAAATAAGTCACTGCTTCTAAATAGGGCTACGCTTTACCAAGATCAAAAGATGTATGAAAAAGCATTAGAAGATTTAAGAGCTTTAAAACGATTAGTAGCCGAAGATGATGTGTTATACACCAACTTAGGCTATTGTTTTTTTGAGTTAGAAGAACTTGATTCCGCTTTTCATTATTCAGTAGTAGCACTTGAAATCAATCCTAAAAGAGATGAAGCAGCGAATAACCTGGGAATGATTGCTATGAAAAAGAAAGAATCTGAGGATGCCTATAAGTTTTTCAAAAAAGCCGTTGATATCAAACCGCAGAATAGTCTATACAGAGCGAATGTTGCCAAAGCTGCAATAGAGATAGGGAAACTAGAAGAGGCCTGCAAGAATGTAAAAATGGCAAAATACTATAACTCAAAAGGCAATTATGATTCACTGATTTCTATGAGTTGTAAAGAATAGAACCTTATTTTCTTTGATTTTGCTTGAAAATATTTGGTACATTTATCACAAATGGTTTAGTTTTAGAAAACTATTTCAATATTTTTAGAATCATAAACTATGATTCAGTATTTTCAAAAGGAGTAAATAGGGTTTTTAAATTGGTGATTTACATGCTATAAAATTTATTTGCTAACAGAACAGAAATTGTCAAAATGGATTATAAAAATCTACTTTTAGAAAAAAATGAAAACTTACTTATTATTACTATAAATAGAGAAAGTAAGTTGAATGCTCTAAATTCTAAAACATTAGAAGAAATTAAAGATGCTTTCCAAAATGCCTATGATGATGAATCCATCCGAGCAATTATCATAACAGGAAAAGGAGAGAAGGCTTTTGTTGCTGGAGCAGATATTTCAGAAATTAAAGATCTCAATGAGCTGAATGCTCGTAAGTTTTCGGAAGAAGGGCAGGAAATTATGCAAAGTATTGAAACTTGTCCTAAACCTGTAATTGCAGCAGTAAATGGATTTGCACTTGGAGGAGGCTGTGAATTAGCATTAGCCTGCCATATTAGAATTGCTTCTGAAAATGCAAAGTTTGGTTTACCAGAAGTTTCTTTAGGAATTATTCCTGGCTATGGAGGCACACAAAGATTACCACAGTTAGTAGGAAAAGGAATTGCCAATGAGTTGATTTTAACTGGAGATATGATTTCTGCTCAAAGAAGTTATGAAATTGGTTTGGTTAATCATGTAGTACCTCAAGCTGAATTAATGGAAAAAGCAAAGGGATTGGTCAATAAGATATTGAAAAAAGCACCACTTGCCGTTTCTCATGCCATAGATTGTGTCAATGCATCGTTACCGATGAATACAGGCTATCAGACGGAAGCTAATGCATTTTCAAGTGCCATTAAAACAGAAGACTTTGTAGAAGGTACAAGTGCTTTCCTAGAAAAACGAAAGCCTACATTCAAAGGAAAATAAATAATAATACATATTCAAAAAAGTGCTATAAGATTGAAATAGAATAATTTCAATCCTCAGTACTTCAACCTCTTTAATCAACATTGTATGTTTAAAGAGGTTTTTCATTTATCAAACAAATGCTTAAAAAATTACTTTCAGATACTGTCATTTATGGGTTGACAACTGTATTGATGAAGCTGATCAATTATGCTTTGACACCTTTGCATACTGCAGTATTTGGCCCAACAAGTTTTGGTATCGTTTCCCTTTTTTATACCTATGCCGTCCTATTCAATGTGATCTACACCTATGGTATGGAGACTGCATTTTTCAGATATGCATCAAAGGGAGATAAAAAAACGGTGTATTCCAATATTCAGTCCTCACTCTTAATTACGTCCTTTATATTATCGTCCATTTTATGGTTTTTATCACCTTATATAGAAACCCTATTTGGCTATGAAGACAGTGAGATGTACGTGAAACTTTTCTCCATACTTTTTGCAGTAGATACCATTATCGCTATTCCCTTTGCGAGCTTAAGAATTGACGGAAAAGCAAAACGGTTTGCCTTTTTGAAGTTGAGTGAAGTAGTATTGACATTTGGGTTGAATTATTTCTTCCTAGTCACTTGTATGGAAGTGGTAGACGGTAAATCAACTTCTATTTTTTCAGGTTTAATACAAGAATATTTTGATCCAACTTTTGGGAGAGGGTATGTATTCTTGGCCAACTTAATTTCAAAGGCATTTATCATGTTATTATTGTTGGACAAATTCCTTGAAATCAAGTTTTCATGGTCTTGGGAAAAGATGAAGCCGTATTATAAATATGGTTTTCCGCTTATATTCTCTGGGATAGCCTTTTTCATTAACGAAGCATCAGACAGAACGTTATTAACGATTTTAATACCAGATGATTTTTATTCGTTTGGAGATGCAGAAGCTGCAATGGGAATTTATTCTGCCAATTACAGACTCTCTATTTTTATTACTTTGGCTGTCACAGCTTACAAATATGCCGCAGAACCATTTTTCTTTTCGACTGCAGAATCAAAAAATTCTCCACAAATTTTTGCCAAGGTGATGCATTACTTTGTCATTATTTTAATGGTCATGGTAGTAGGAGTAGTTAGTAACCTTTCATGGATAGCACCAATTGTATTGAGACAAGATATCTATTTAATAGGTTTACCGGTTGTCCCCATATTATTAATGGCCAATGTATTTTTAGGAATGTATTACAATCTGTCAGTTTGGTTTAAAGTAACAGATAAGACTTCTTATGGAGCTATTATTAGTGCTGTGGGAGCTGTTGTCACTTTAAGTATGAACTTTTTATTAGTACCAATGATTGGTTTTTATGGAAGTGCGATTGCCACATTCTGTTGTTATTTTACCATGATGGCTTACTCTTATTATTTAGGTCAGAAATATTACCCAATTCCTTACAATGTGAAAATGGTATTTCTGTATTTTTTAATGGGTGGTATATTTATTGTAATTAACACATTCATAAAAATAAATGGTTTTTGGATGGATATTTTCATTCAAAATACTATGTTTGTATTTTTCTTATCCTTTGTAGCTTACAAGGAAAGAGATTTAGTAAAATCGCTAATACATAAACTTTCAAACAGAATTTAATTTCAATGCAAATTAAAGTTATAAATAAAAGTCACCATCCTTTACCTCAATACCAAACACCATTATCTGCGGGTTTGGATTTAAGAGCTGTTTTAGAGGAACCTGTAGCCCTTCAACCATTAGAAAGAAAATTAATCCCAACTGGATTGTATATTGAACTTCCTGATGGTTATGAAGCACAGGTAAGACCAAGAAGTGGTCTGGCATTCAAACATGGTTTGACTGTGTTAAACTCACCGGGCACAATTGATGCTGATTACAGAGGTGAGGTAAAAGTTTTATTAGTGAACCTTTCTAACGATGTTTTCAATATTGAAGACGGCGAAAGAGTTGCCCAGTTGATTGTTGCAAAACATGAAACAGTAGAATGGGAACCTGTGGAAGAGCTTTCATCTACTGAAAGAGGAGCAGGAGGTTATGGTAGTACTGGAAAAAAATAGAACTAAATATACTTATGAAAATTATTGTACCAATGGCTGGTCGTGGTTCTCGTTTGAGACCACATACTCTTACAACCCCAAAACCACTTGTTAAAATTGCTGGTAAGCCAATTGTTCATCGTTTAGTAGAAGATTTAGCGGCAATGTCTGATGAGAATTTAGAAGAGATTGCATTCGTAATTGGTGATTTTGGCGAAGTTGTTGAAAAAGAGCTTGTTCAAATTGCTGAGTCATTAGGCGCAAAAGGAACAATCTATTACCAAGATGAGCCTCTTGGAACTGCTCACGCAATTAATTGTGCGGCAGATTCAATGGATGGTAATATTATCGTTGCCTTTGCAGATACATTATTCAAAGCTGATTTTACAATTGACAAATTTGAAGATGGTATCATTTATACTCAAAGAGTAGAAGATCCATCTGCATTTGGTGTTGTAAAATTAGATTCTGATGGAGTAATTACTGATTTTGTTGAAAAACCAACTGAGTTCATCTCCGATCAAGCAATTATCGGTATTTATTACTTCAAGGAAGGAGAGAAATTAAGAACAGAATTACAGTACTTAATTGATAACAAAATCATGAACGATGGAGAGTATCAATTAACTGGAGCGCTTGAAAACATGAAAGCAAAAGGTGCTAGATTGAAGCCAGGAACTGTAATTGAGTGGTTGGATTGTGGTAACAAAGATGCCATTGTAAATACAAACCAAAGATATTTGACATACATTCAGGAGCAAGAGTTAGTGCATGATTCAGCACAGCTTGACAATGTAGTTTTAGTAAGTCCTGTTTACGTAGGTGAGAATGCTAGAATTTCTAATGCTGTTGTTGGTCCTTATGTTTCAATAGGCGAAAATACAATCATAGAAAATTCAGTTGTACAGAATTCTATTGTACAAGAAAATAGTGATATTCGAAGAGTAAATATTGAGAATTCTGTAGTAGGAAACCACGTTGTTTACAGAGGTCGTTCGAAAGACCTTAGTATCGGTGACTTTACTTCTGTAAAAGAATAAAAAAATCATTATTTATTTTCAATAAATATCAAAAACAGCGAAATAATTATATTTCGCTGTTTTTTTCATTTAGTATTTTCGTAGATTTATATAAATATAAGCAGGTGTAACTCTTCTGAAAGAGGTCCACTTACTTCAAAATAGATTTAGAGGGGTTTATCATATACAATGAATAGAAACTTATTGAACATTCGTACTTTTTTAATCCTACTTATTTTAAGTGTTTTCGCTTTTGATAATGTAGCACTCGCTCAAAAGAAAAAGAAAAAAAGGAAGTCAAAGAAAGAAAAAGACACACCTGTTGTAAGTATTGAGGAACCTTCCAAAAAAGATTTAAGAAAATCTGAAGAACTCTTTATCTATGCTGTGAATGAGTACTTGCTTGAAGAATATCAGCAATCTTTAGAATTACTACTCAAGTGTAATGAATTGAATGGCAAGAATGATGGTGTAAAATATCAAACAGCCTTATGTTACCAAAAACTTGAAAATTATCAAAGATCGCAACAGTTTGCAAAGCGTGCACTTGAACTTGACCCTACTAATAAATATTACTATAAGCTAGTTGCTCAAAACTTTGAAATTCTAGGCTTATATAAAGACGCTCTACAGGTTTTAGAAGATCAAATCACTAAGACAGGAGATGATGAGGAAGCATTTTTCCAAATTGCAATGCTTTACCTGCAAATGGGTGCACCAAGAAAGGCTATTGAGTATTTCGATATTGGAGAGGAGAAGTATGGAATTAATGATATTATCGTCCGTCAAAAGCAACGTATTTATATTAGATTAGGAGATCTAGACGCCGCTTTACTTGAAGGTGATAAATTAATCAAAGCCTACCCGGAAGATCTTAGTTTCAAGTATTCTCAGGTTCGTTTGTTATTAGGAAATAATAAAACAGATGATGCAAGAGAAATGTTGGAACCTATTCTTAAAGATTACCCCAACGAAGGAGAAGGACATTTTCTTCTAGCAAGCATCTATAGAAATCAAGGTGAGTCAGAAAAATATTATGAGGAATTGAAGATTGCTTTTGGAAGTGATGATCCTCTTACTGATGAGTCCTTTAATATTTTAACCGGTTACCTTCAATTTACTTATAATGAAAAGAAAAGAAAAGAAGGTGAAGAGTTAATCAAGATTGCTTTAGAAGCTCATCCAAATGACGATAGAGTTTTTGCAATTTATGGCGACTTTCAAGTTTCAATAAAGAAATATGCCGAAGCAAGAAGCTATTACATGAGATCTTTAACCATCAATCCTGATAACTTTAAGCTGTGGCAACAAGTATTGTCTATTGACTGGGAGTTGCAGGAAACTGATTCTGTAGAAGTTCACTCTGATTTAGCCATTGAATATTTCCCAAATCAAGCAATTCTTTATTTTTATAGTGGTTCCTCTAAGTTGTTTTTGGAAGAATATGAAGAAGCCGAAGCAATGCTTAGTCAAGGTCTTCAAATTGTTGTAGATCCTTCTTTAAAAATTCAATTTAATGCACAATTAGGCGATACTTATTATAAATTGGATGACTTTGAAAAATCTTTCAAAAAATATGAGGAGGTGCTTAAAGTTGACCCTATCAACCTTTATGTGTTGAATAACTACAGTTATTTCTTATCATTACGTAAAGAGAATTTGGATAAGGCGGAAGAAATGTCGCATGAATTGATTTTAGCTGAACCTGAAAATGATACTTATCTTGATACTTATGGTTGGGTATTATTTGTAAGAGAAAAATATGAAGAAGCTGAAAAAGTATTAGAAAAAGCTGCTACTATCACGAAAAATGGAACTGTTCTAGAACACTATGGAGACGTTCTATTTAAAGTTGGAAAAGTAGAGAAAGCTTTAGAATATTGGAAGAAAGCAAAAGATACGGGTGATGAAGTCACTGAAGTATTGGATAAGAAAATAGATCAGAAGAAATATTTTGAGTAAAACAATTTGAGTTTTAGTTGATCTCACTTCGTAGAAAAAGAGGTATATATGTTGACTAATCAATCAATATTATACCTCTTTTTATTGTTATAATATCAGGACTATTGCTCATAAAAAGGGAATAGTTTTTTATATTTACTGTCATACAAATATTTTTCATGAATTCCATAACCTAATAACTTTGATAACAACAAACAAATTGATTTTAAAGTCAATAAGTTATCTAAAAGTAACTATTGTTCAAATCTTGTCTTTAGTGTAAGTTTCTCTCCCAATAAAAGTTAAAGTTAGAATTGAATTTTGAAGAAAGTAAGAACAGCTTAAAAGCTATACTATTTGGCTAAAATCAATAATATCTTCCATTAATGATAGTTTTATAGTTGGTTAATAATCAAAAGAATCAGAGTGTTACGAATTTCAAAGATATATGTTCAATTACTAATAGTAAAAAATATAAAAATAAAGCAAATTATGAAAAAAATATTAATCGTCCTATGTATTCTACTTTCTTCCTTTAGTTGTGCTGTTCAGCAAGAGTTTATAGCTGACCAAAAAATATTAGAATCTGTAGGTAATAAGAAAAGTAGTTCCTATCAACTAAATACAAGAATAGAAGATGGACATTATAAATATTATGCTTTGGGGAAATATTTTAAAGAGATTCCTAAAGAAATCACTGCATTCAGTGAAATTGAAACATTACAGATTACAGCGAATAAAGAATTAAAAGAAATACCAGGTTTTTTGAATAAATTATCTACACTTAAGACCTTAATAATTTCCTATAACCCAAAGTTAACGGAATTAGATCCTAACGCTTTTAAAATAGAAGGATTAAGGAAAATAGAATTATCTGATAATCAGATTAATTCTATCCCTCCATCTATTTATTCATTAGATAACTTAGAACAATTAAAAATAGATAAGAATCTAATTTTAAATTTACCTAAAGAAATAGGTCAAATGAAAAGTCTTAAAGTGTTAAAACTTTCTTCTAATCAAATTGAATCATTACCTGACGAAATTGGCAATTTAGAAAACCTAGAAGAATTATATATTGATGACAACCCTATTTCTGAACTACCAAAAAGTATGTTGAAACTAACGAAATTAAGGAAATTAAGAATGTATGGAACAGAATTCAAAAAGTTTCCTTTGATTTTAACTCAAATGCCTTCCTTAGAAGAAATTTTTTTTTCAGCTGATACAATTGAAATACCACCTTCTATAAAAAAATTAAAGTCTTTAAAAAAAATAAGAGTTTTTAATAGTTACGTAAAAAAGATTCCACCTGAACTCGGAGAGTTAAAAAATTTAGAATATTTTTCATTTTCAAATTCAGACCTTAGTAAGGTACAATTTCCTTCAGAACTTATGGGGTTGAATAAATTAATTAGCTTTTCTGTGAAAAAGAGCCGTCTAAATCATTTTCCAACTTTTCTTTCAGGTTTAGATTCATTGGAAATCATATCTATTCGGAATAATCAAGATTTCACACAATTGAGTGAAGGTTTAGCTTTATGTCCAAAATTGAGAAGTCTTGATCTTAGAAATAACAATATTTCATCTTTACCTGAAGATATAGGTTTAATTAAAGAACTTTATTATCTCAATATTGAGAATAATCGTTTAACAACTTTGCCTGCATCTTTGCAATATAATAAAGCTAATTTGGGAATAATGTATTATGGTAACCCTTGGAAATGGCTTCCAAGAGAGTTAGTTGAAAATTTTGAAACTGATGATACTAGACATGGGTTACCTCCTGTGGCTGAAATTAGGTAAATGTAATATAGCAGATTATAAATATCATAGATCAAAACACCTAAAAATAAGTAGAATATATCTTTATTTTTAGGTGTTTTTTATAACTTTTTTATTATCCTTCTTTCTCAGAAAGATATTTCAATACTTTCAATGTAGGTTCGTAATTGGAACATCCTTCTAGAGACTTCTGAAAGTATCTCCTTGCTAATTCTTCATTGTTAGACTGAAGATAAGCAATGGCTAAATTATAATGTAAAGCAGGGAAGTAAGGTAGCCTCATTTGCATTTTAGTATAGAGATCTGCAGCTTCTTTTAGTTCACCACATCTGCTTGCAAAATTTGCTTCAGCCAATTCCGTAAAGTCGGGGTGATGTCCTTTGTTGGCTTTATAAAATTCAATTAAGGTACCTGGAACTCCAATCAGAAACATCAAATTCTTAAGGATATTTTTATGGAAAAACTCAATACCTAAATTATCTCCTCCATAATACTTCGTAGTTTTCCAATGGAATTTTTTATCAAAAAAGTAATACTCGTATTTTCTTCTATAACCTAGACGGTCATAGTAACCTGTTTCTGGGCATATATCAAAGAGTTCACCATTTGAGAATAGTAATCCATGTTTGTCTGAAATAGAATGGCACTCATTACAATAATGATATTGAGTTTCTAGTTGATGATCCCAGTTGATAGGATTATCACAGTGACCACATCTTCTCGTCACTTCTGCGTTCTGAGAAATGAAAATATCAAAGGCTCTTTTGATATCTTTGATCATACCCGACCTTATTACAAGAGCATTATTTTTATCAATTTTCCAGCTTGCGGTTCTTTTTCCCAGTAAAGGATAGTTTTTAAAAGTTATAATTAAGTAACCACCGAAGTAGGTCATACGTAAAATATCATAGAAGGAGATTAATTCTCCTGTCAAATAGATGCCATTTTCATTGATATTTCCTAATTTAGGTAGTATAAAATAGCTTTTTTTCTTCTCTGAATAAGCTTTAAAAGAAAATGCAAATGATGGATTTTCAAGCATAAAAAGGTTTATAATACGAATTTTATCAAATGTATAAGCACTAATCCATTGGTTTCACGTAAACTTTTGATATTTTTACAAATCAGAAGCCATGCTTCTTATAAAAGAATAATACAACGTATTTAATGCGTTTTAAAGATAATTAATTTGACACTAGTAGAAAACCTGTCGCTAATGGCGCCAGGCTTTTTTTTATTTCAAATTTTCTCATTAACTTTTATTTTGTGTTGATTGAAAAAAACTTCAAACGGATAATTTAATGAAAAACAGAACTAAATTTTCAATTTGGTACTTCTTGAGCATTCTTGGAGGAATGCTATTTTTAGAGGCTTTATTTTTTTCAGGACCTAATGTAAAAGAACTTTCTTACAATGCATTTAGAGATAGTATTGCTAGTGGAAAAATTGAACATGTAGTTCTTGCTGATGATAAAGTTTATGGTAAAATAAAGAAAACTTCAAATTCTATACTTAATGATACTTCTGCTGTAGATTCTTCGGATATCAATAAAAGAAATGGACTATGGAGAATTGATGCAAATGGAAAGGCTGCTCCTTGGCGTATTGATTACGAAAAGAGAAGAGAAGACCTTAGTCGTCAATTTTATGTGATAAAGTTAGATGACCCTAACTTGATTAGTGATTTGCAAGAAGCGAATATTGACTATAAAGGTATTATTGAAAATGATTGGTTAGGAAACTTTTTCTCGAACTGGTTACTGCCTTTTGGTTTACTTTTCTTAATCTGGGCCTTTGTCATGAGAAGAATGGGTAAAGGTGGAGGCCTCGGTGGAGGCGGTGGTAATAACTACCTTAACGTTGGTAAAAGTAAGGCAAAAATTTACGCTGCTGATGCTGAACATCTTGTAGATTTCAATGATGTTGCTGGTTGTGATGAAGCAAAACAAGAGTTAGCGGAGGTGGTAGATTTCCTTAAAAACTCTACAAAATATACTGAATTGGGAGCTAAGATACCTAAGGGTATTTTATTAGTAGGCCCTCCAGGTACTGGTAAAACATTATTGGCAAAAGCAGTGGCAGGTGAAGCTGGTGTGCAGTTTTATAGCTTGTCAGGTTCTGATTTTGTGGAAATGTTTGTAGGTGTTGGTGCCGCAAGAGTAAGAGATTTATTTACACAGGCGAAGTCAAAGGCTCCTTGTATTATCTTTATTGATGAATTGGATGCTATTGGTAAAAGTAGATCTTCTAATGGAATGTCAGGCAATGATGAGAGAGAGAATACTTTAAATCAGCTTTTAGTGGAGATGGATGGTTTCGCTGCTGATCAAACGGTGATTGTTTTAGGAGCAACCAACAGACCAGAGATTTTAGATAAAGCCTTATTAAGACCAGGGCGTTTTGACCGTCAGGTACAAGTGGATAGACCAGATTTAAATGGTCGTTTAATGATTTTGAAGGTACACTCTAGTAAAATCAAATTAGGGAGTTCAATCAACTTGGAGGAAATTGCTGCACAGACCGCAGGTTTTGTGGGTGCTGATTTGGCCAACTTATGTAATGAAGCAGCTTTATTGGCTGCTAGAGAAGGAAAAACAGAGGTAGAGCAAATCAACTTTACAGATGCATTTGAAAGAGTAGTGGCAGGCTTAGAGAAGAAAAATGCTGTGATTAGTGAATCTGAAAAGAAAACAGTTGCTTATCATGAAGCAGGTCATGCCATCGTAGGACACTTTACAAAAGGTGCAGATCCAGTCAGAAAGGTTTCTATAGTCCCAAGAGGTTCTGGAGCCTTAGGATACGTATTACAAGCACCAACTGAGGATCGATTCTTAATGAGTAAGGATGAATTATTAGGGAAGATTAAAGGGCTTCTTGGTGGTAGAGCTGCAGAAGAAATTATTTTTGGGGATATCAGTACAGGGGCATCAAATGATTTGGAAAAAGTAGCTTCTATCGTTCGCTCAATGCTTACGGTATATGGTATGAGTGAAAAATTACCTAACTTGTCTCTTCAAAAAGAAGGACAGAATAATTTCTTAGGAAACGGTGGAGCTTCCTATAAACGATCTGAAAGTTTAGAAAAAGAAATCGACAAAGAATCCCTAGAGATTATTGCTACTTGTTATGAAGAAACAAAAGTCTTTTTAAATGAAAGAAGAGATGATTTAGAGAAATTAGCTCAGATTTTATTGAAAAAGGAAATTCTAGATGAACAAGATGTCCTTGAAATTCTCGGACCAAGAGCAGTTTAAAATGATAAGAGAGGAAAAGAAAATTGATGAATTTATCAATAGAGAGGCGAAAGGTATTAAAGACTTATTAAAGAGCGGAAGCATATCTAAAGATTTAATCACCCTTGACATTTTTATAGATAATATCATGTCAGATTTTCAAATTGATCAAAGTCAAAAAGAATATACCATCAACCGGTCAAAAGAAATTTTAAAGGAAAAAGGTATTAAAATTACTGGAATGTAATTATATTGAGAGCCATACGTTTCGTTTTATTTGAAATGTATGGCTTTTAACTTAACTAACTATTTTTTCGTTTTAATTAATTAAACACATAAAATTCACATATTTAACCAATCACTAGCATGTATTTTATTGAAAAACAGGAGTACGATAAGTACACTGATGAAGACCATCAAGTATGGCAGACTCTCTACAAAAGGCAAATGAAAATCTTACCATCATTAGCTGAAAATGATTTTTTAGAGGGGATCAAAGCCATAGGATTTAAAGAAGATCGTATTCCTTCTTTTAAAACATTAGATGAGAAGCTACTTTCTATTACAGGATGGAGTATTGCTCCTGTAACTGGGCTTATTCCAAACAAAGAGTTTTTTGAGCTTTTAAAGGCTAAAAAATTCCCTTCTTCCACATGGTTTAGAAAGTTATCCGAATTGGATTATTTAGAAGAGCCCGATATGTTTCATGATATTTATGGGCACGTTCCTCTTTTAACCAATGAGTTCTTTTGTCAATACTTAGAGAAAATGAGTGTTATTGCTTTGCAATATATTGACAATGAGCATGTAATTGAATTGATTTCCCGTTTATATTGGTATACCGTTGAGTTCGGTTTAATTGAGAAAGAGGAAGGTTTGAGGATTTATGGAGCCGGAATACTTTCTTCTAAAGGGGAAAGTGAATACAGTCTGTTTTCTGATATTCCAAAACGTCATCAATTCAATGTTCTGGAGATTATTCAAACTCCTTATATCAAGGATAAATTCCAAGAGCAATATTGGGTGATCGGTTCTTATAAAGAGTTGTACGACAGCTTGGATGAATTGGACCGTCTTTTGGGTAAAGTTGTGAAAAATGATATTATTATTCAGTAGGTGAATATATAAACTCAAAATGCTCTTCTATATTGGACATAAAGGTTTTTCTAAAAAGAAGAGCACCATTAATATCATATAAAAAGGAACTTCTCTGAACAATACCTATCGGCAATAGATAACATTGTAATTGCTTTGCAATTCTTGCTTTCGAATCAGCCAAAATAGGGAAGGGGAAGTTCTTTTTCTTTAATACCTTCGCAATTTCTTCTTCATTTTGATGAACAATGACAAATACATTTTCAACATGCTTTGTGATAGCCTTCATCTGCTCTTTTAGTAAATGAAGGTGCTCTTTATCCAATTTAGAAGAAACGGTTGGTAAAAAGGCAATCAGAGTGTTTTCTAATTGAAAACGATGGACCTGTCCTTTATAATTTCTTAATTCAAATGTTTCCATAAAAAAGAAGAGCGTATAATACTGAAATTATACGCTCTTATAATATAATTTAGAAAGAATTACTTAAGGATATTATGTCCCATTTTATCTCTCTTCGTCTCTAAGTATTTTTTGTTGTATTGGTTTGGAGAAATCTCAATAGCAATGCTATCTACTATCTCAAGGCCGTAACCAATCAAACCAGCTCTTTTCTTAGGATTATTAGAAATCAATTTCATTTTACTAACTCCTAATTTTCTTAAGATTTGAGCACCAACACCATAATCTCTTTGATCAGATTTGAAACCTAAAGCTTTGTTGGCTTCAACAGTATCTAAGCCTTCCTCTTGAAGTTTATAAGCTTTTAATTTGTTAACCAAACCAATACCTCTACCTTCTTGATTCATATAAAGAATAACACCTCTGCCTTCTTTTTCGATCATTTCCATTGCTCCATGAAGCTGAGGACCACAATCACATCTGCAAGAACCAAAGATATCACCTGTTACACATGAAGAGTGAACTCGAACCATAACAGGTTCATCCGTTGTAATATCACCTTTAATCAAAGCAAGGTGTTGTTCACCAGTTTGAGTATGACGGAAAGCTTTAAGTTTGAAGTGCCCGAATTCAGTTGGCATATCTACACCAATTTCTTCTTCTACTAACGACTCTTCCAACTTCAAGCGGTATTGAATTAAGTCTTCAATACTGATCAACTTTAAGTTGTGTTTCTTTGCAACATGTACCAAGTCTGGAAGACGTGCCATTGTTCCATCATCATTCATGATTTCAACAAGAACACCACATGGTTCTAAACCTGCCAAACGAGCTAAGTCGATTGTAGCTTCAGTGTGACCTGTTCTTCTTAAAACACCATTTCTTTTCGCCTTAAGGGGGAAGATGTGTCCTGGCTTACCAAGTACTGCTGGATCAATGTTAGGGTCAGCTAAAGCTTGTACTGTTTTAGCACGGTCGCTTGCTGAAATACCTGTAGTACATCCATGACCAATTAAATCAACAGATACAGTAAAAGGTGTTTCAAACGCAGCTGTGTTTTTACCCACCATTAACTCAAGTCCAAGATCTTCGCAACGATCTTCAATCAAAGCACAGCAGATTAAACCTCTACCTTCTTTAGACATGAAATTAATGATTTCTGGAGTCACTTTTTCAGCAGCACAGATAAAGTCACCTTCGTTCTCTCTATCTTCATCATCAACTACAATAACTATTTCACCATTTTTGATTGCTTCAATTGCATCCTCAATGGTATCTAATTTGAATTGTTCTGACATTTTATATATGGATGTGAATTGTTCTCAACATGTTTATATTACAAAGGTAGAATATTATTGATATATAAACTATAAAAGAACACTTATTCATTTATTTTAAAAAGCTTGTTAGGACTAAACTCATAACGAGTATTAATCCTCCCATCATATAGAGTATGATCATGCTTGATCGTAGCCACTTTTCATCTTTATCTTTACTAAATTGATAGAGCTGACTACCAATGAAGACAAAAATGACACAACTAATAAATATAGTTGTTTTATGATTGATATTACTTCTGGGAATATCTTGGATATACTTGTAAACAAGGTCTCCAATACCAACACCTAATAGGGCACCAAGCCCCATAAACCTTTTTAGCATATCGTATAAAAAAACGGAAATAAGCTAAATTGCCTATTTCCGTTTTGTATTTATAAAGTGTTATACAACAACATTTACAATTCTCTTAGGAACGAAGATAAACTTCTTGATTGGTTTATCTTCTACCCATTTTTTAACTACTTCGTTGGCAAAAACAGCTTCTTTTGCTTCCTCTTGAGAAATATCCATTGGAAGGTCAATTTTAACTCTCATTTTACCATTAATAGAAACTGGGTAAGTATGTGAAGCTTCTACTAGTAATGAAGCATCAAACTCAGGGAATGAAGCTAAAATTACAGAATCTTCATGACCTAAAGCTTCGTGCCATAACTCTTCAGCAATGTGAGGAGCGAAAGGAGATAAGATAATTAGTAATTGCTCTAATACCTCTTTCTTATGACATTTAACTGAAGCTAACTCATTTACACATACCATGAATGCAGGAACAGTAGTGTTCAAGCTTAAAGACTCCATGTCTTCACCTGCTTTCTTGATTGTTTTATGAAGGATTTTTAATTCCTCTGGAGTAGCTTTACCATCAGTTACAACTAATTGTCCTTGATCGTTGTAGAACAATCTCCACATTTTTCTTAAAAACTTCCAAACACCATCAATACCTTGCATTGACCAAGGTTTTGATTGCTCGATAGGACCTAAGAACATTTCATAAAGACGAAGTGTATCTGCACCATATTTCTCGATCACTACATCTGGGTTAACCACATTGTATTTAGATTTTGACATCTTTTCTACAACATGACCACACATGTATTTGCCATCTTCTAAGATAAACTCAGCATCGGCGTAATCTTTACGCCACTCTTTGAATTTTTCTGTATCTAATTCATCGTTATTCACGATGTTTACATCTACGTAAAGAGGTTGTACATCATAGTCTTTTCTTAATCCATAAGAAACAAACTGATTCGTACCTTTTACTCTGTAAACAAAGTTAGAACGACCTTGGATCATACCTTGGTTTACGATTCTTTGGAATGGCTCTTCGTGACCGATAAAGCCCATGTCGAATAAGAACATGTTCCAGAAACGTGAGTATAATAAGTGACCTGTTGCATGCTCAGTACCACCTACATATAAATCTACCTGGTTCCAGTATTCTACCGCTTCTTTGCTTACGAATGCCTCTTTGTTTTGAGGATCCATATAACGTAAGAAGTACCAAGACGAACCTGCCCAACCTGGCATTGTTGTTAATTCGTAACCGAATTTATCATCAAATTTCCAGTCCTTAGCGTTTCCTAGTGGAGGATCACCCTCAGGAGTAGGTAAGTAGTTTTCAACTTCTGGTAAGTTTAATGGAAGTTGTTGATCAGGTACCAATTGAGGAGAATCGTTTTCATCAAAGTATACCGGAACTGGCTCACCCCAATAACGTTGACGAGAGAATACTGCGTCTCTGATTCTGAAGTTTACTTTCGCTTTACCTTGACCAGACTCAACCAATTTGTCAATTGCAACTTTGATTGCCTCATCAGAATCCAAGCCATTTAAGAAACCTGAGTTGATCATTTTACCCTTCTTCACTTGAGTAGGGTCTTCCATGTCTTCAGTTCCTTCGATTACACGAATGATTGGTAAGTCGAAGTGGTTTGCAAAACGGAAGTCACGATCATCTGATGAAGGTACCGCCATTACAACACCTGTACCGTATCCTGATAATACATAATCAGCGATCCATAACTGTACTTTTTCACCAGTCAATGGATTGATTACATAAGAACCAGTAAATACACCAGATACTGTTTTTACGTCTGATTGACGATCTCTTTCTGATCTATTTTTTGCCTCTTCAACATACTTCTCAACTGCCTCTTTTTGTGCATCAGTAGTTAAAGTAGGGATTAATTCGTGCTCTGGAGCTAAAACTACATAAGTCACACCATAAACAGTGTCAACACGAGTAGTGAAAGCCGTTAAAGTAATATCGCTATCTGCTACTTTAAAGTCCAATTCACAACCAATAGATTTACCAATCCAGTTACGTTGCATTTCTTTCAAAGCATCAGACCAATCTAAACGATCTAAGTTACCCAATAAACGATCCGCATACGCTGTGATACGCATCATCCATTGTTTCATTTTCTTTCTTTCTACAGGGTGTCCACCTCTTTCAGAAACACCATCTTTTACTTCGTCGTTGGCTAAAACAGTTCCTAATGCAGGACACCAGTTTACCATTGCTTCAGATAAGAAAGTCAATCTATATTGTAATAGGATAGTAGCTTTTTCACTATCAGAGTATCCTTTCCAATCCTCTGCAGTAAATACAGTTGCATCATCATCACACTCAGCATTGATTCCTTCAGAACCATTTGCTTCAAAATGTTTTACTAACTCAGCAATATCTTTTGCCTTATTCTCATCTTTATCGTAGTAGGCATTGAATAATTGTTCGAAAATCCACTGCGTCCAACGATAGTACTCAGGAGAAGAAGTCTGAACTTCACGACTCCAGTCAAAACTGAAACCGATTTTATTCATTTGAGACTTGAATGTGCTGATATTTTGCTCTGTAGTGATTGCAGGGTGTTGACCTGTTTCAATCGCATATTGCTCTGCAGGAAGACCAAATGAATCAAATCCCATTGGGTGAAGTACATTGAATCCTTTTAATCTTTTATATCTTGAAACAATATCAGAAGCAATATATCCCATTGGGTGACCTACGTGAAGGCCAGCTCCAGAAGGGTATGGGAACATATCAAGTGTATAATATTTTGGCTTACTTTTATCAATGTCTACTTTATAGATATTGTTGTCTTGCCAATATTTCTGCCATTTAGGCTCAAATGAATTATGGTTATATTCAGACATACTGTAGATGTATCCTAAAAATTAATTGCGTTTTTTGTTTATGTACTAAAGCTTAGTACGCTAATTTTTGACTCGAAATCAATAAATCAAGCAAAGATATAAATAAATCTATTTTATAATACTTCTGAGAGTAGGATAAACGAAGATTTTTAGATCAAACAATAATAATTGTCAATTTTAATACAATTCTAGGTTTTGCTTAAGATATCTTATTTTTAAAGTGATCCTGTGATTATAAATGCTCAATTATTGTCATTTCACTTCCATTAAATTTAACCTTATCATCAGCTGACTTTCTGATAAAGATCTTACCGATAGGAGATTGCGCACTGATGACAAATACATTAGTATTCTCAAACTTTACCTGACCAATGCTTATCAATAGATAATAGATCCCTTTATTTGTTTTAATAAGGCTACCAGGTTTGATTGTTTCTGCTTTCACATCATTAATTTCTTCAATCACTTTAAGTAATTGCAGGTTTTGAGAAAGTTGTGTACCCATTTTTTCTTTCTCTAAGTGCATCATAGCACGAGCTGTATCGTGTTTATCACCCGCAGTACTTCTCGTTTCAGCATTTGCAGACTGTTGAGCACTTTCCATTGCTTCTTCCAGCGATTTTACTTTATCAACAATCAAAGATTTGCAATGAGCTTTTAGGGCTTTTTTATAATCAATATCTAATTTTTCCATCTATTCAAAAAAGAAAAGAGGAAGATAATTCTTCCTCATTGGTTTAATCACTGTATAAATTCGGCTTTCAAAATAGTGATTTCATTTCCTACTTTCAAATCGGGGGAGTTGTATTTTTGGTGATACAAATCCTTCACATACTGAACATGCTTCCAAGTCATTTCATTTTCAGGAAGATGCAGTGCTTTAAATAATCTTCTAGTTATTTTGAAATAACCATCACCTTGCTGTACCGTCAAGATGACAGAAATGATTGTGTAGTTTTTTACTTTTTCATTGCTCTCCGTAGCGTTAGATTTTGAAGTGAGGAGGAGAGAGGCTGTTAGGAATAAGATCAAAAGATGTTTCATAATATGAAGTAGTTGTTTAAGTATTTATGTATTACAAATATAATTACTATTCCATATTACAACAAGTAAAATCTAAATAAAATTAAACTTAAACTTAAATAACAAGTAATCAACTATATACATTTTTACTCAATAAGAGTGCTATATATCTAAAAAACCTCTATTTAACATAACATTAATTATATTAATAAATGTCCGTATATATATAATAGCTTGAAATTGTGATCTTTAATTCCAACCTAACAATCTTTCCATTACTTTCTGCATTATGATATACTCATAATTTAGATCAGGTTCTTGAAGTGTGCTTAGTGAATGAATTTTACAGATGTGCTTTGTATCATTCGCTAAATGATCCCCGATGCAAATAATACCTAGATTTGTGTCTTTACTAAAACTTTCAGCTTTCTGAATATATTCTTCATTCATAGGTATAGCCAAATAAAAATAATCACAGAAAAGTGCCTTGGTCATAATCCGTTGTTTCTGAGATTTAAAAGAAGATAAAGCAGTAATAATTTCTGAGCCAATAATTATAGGTCGTTTTTTATAATTTTTCTCTGGCCTTGCCAATGATAAAACATCAATCTCTTTTGAAGGTTGTTGGATTACAAAAGAAACCAAATGTTCGTGATTTGAAGAAAAATCAACGTTTAGTGTTCTGGCAATCCATTGTTCTGACCTTAAAGCGTTAAGAATATTGGCTCTCGCTAAATTTTCTGAAGAAAGCTGATATTTCTCCATTTTCTTTAAATCTTGCCAGTAAGTGTCTACAGTATTTTTCTGTACATTTTCATTACGAACAGTATCTTTTAGCTGATATGGCAATACAAATTGAGATTTGTTCTTTTTATCAGTGATCACCACAGGATCTTCCTTTTTACGTCCTCTTTCTGTCTTCCCTCCTTTTAATGGTCTGTAAATTTGCCATAATTCTTTCAATTCATGACGCATATTCTCACCTTTCAGCATTTTTTCTTTTACATCCTCAACAATTTTAGTGGGTGCAATTGTTCTTACTTTACTGAAGGTTTCTAATTGTTCAGGAGTAGTTTTGACAATAGATTCATCTAACTCATCCAAATGATTCATTTCCAAAATCTCTAAATATAACTTTGCTCCTGACCTCGCTCTCCATAAAGTAGAAATGTTGATTCTGTTTTTCTGGGCCAATCCTTTTACATATTCTGTAAATGATCTTGATCTTAATTTATACAGTTGTTGGGATTCTATTTGATCCAATAGTTTTGCGACTCTCAGCCAGTTTCTTCTATCCTTTTGAATAAGAATTTCGAATTCAAGCTCTATTTGTTCTAATTTATTTAAACTCATGGTTGCAAGTTGCAACTATAAATTAATAAAAACAATATAAATAGATGTGTTTACAAGGATAATAGTATATTTGAATAGATAACTATTAGATACAATACTTTTGAAAAGTTTATACCTCTATATAGGACTATTTTTTTTAAGTCCGCTCTCCTATTCACAAGATGTTCTTTCTTTATTTTCTACAGAAGGTGAAAATGCCCAGAAAAGTAGTTTAGAGCTATTTAATCGGTATACAGGCCCTCTGGTTGAAAGCTATAAATGGGCTGTTGGATTAGGCTGGAATCATACTGCTAGGCCACATAGACCAATCGGCTTTG
Organism: Flammeovirga aprica JL-4; assembly: GCF_012844305.1. Taxonomy (GTDB): domain Bacteria; phylum Bacteroidota; class Bacteroidia; order Cytophagales; family Flammeovirgaceae; genus Flammeovirga; species Flammeovirga aprica. The sequence goes on along the minus strand of NZ_JABANE010000007.1, from coordinate 67,395 downwards.
ATCTGAGTTTTGGATCTGCAATAGTTTTTATTCCTTCTGATAAGCTCTATTATGATGTAAATGGAATAGAAGGTGTAAGAATAATAAAAGGAAGTGAAAGAATTCCGACTTTCTTTGGAAGTAATACAACATCATCTGTCATTGGAGTAAAAAATGATGATGGAACAGAAGCAATTATTCCCGCTACACAAGGGGTTAATATTCCTATTGCTCCTCTACCCTACTTGAAATTTGGTTTGGGTATTTATAAGAATACAGAAATAATGGGTAGAGTTTTTCCTAAAGTTGAATACAATGGCATTATTCTTCAAATGTGGGGTGCTGGGTTGAAACATAACTTGATACAGTGGTTTTTTAAAGAGAAGTCTCCTTTTGATTTAAGTATTTTTGGAGGTTATACACAGGTAGAAGGAAATTATCCATTAGAACAAAGTGCAGTAGCTCCTGTAAAAGAGCCAGGTAACTTGAATTTTATTACAAGAGGTGGTGATTTTGAATTAATTATGTCCAAAACCTTCCCTTTATTGACTTTATATGTCAACTCTGGGTTTATTTACAGCAAAAATACTACAAAGTTCAATGGCGATTACAGATTACTGCAAGATGAAAACAAAACATTGAACTTGCCTGATGATGGATTAGTAGAGGAATCTGAGCTTAGAACATGGAAATTTGGGGGTGGCATTATGCTTAAATTTGGATTAGTTTTCCTTAATGGAGACTATACATTCTCAAATTATCATCAAATTAACGTTGGAATGGGGCTAACATTAAAATAAACCTCAAATTTATGTTAAAAATACTTAAATGGTGAACTAGAATAGTACGTTTTAGGACTATAAAACCGATTTTTGTCAATGTCTCAAAAAGAGGTGTGCTTATTTTTTATGAAATTGAGTACGAAATATTCGCTCCTGAGGCAAATTAGATTGTAATTAGAATAATGTTTCAAGCATTAAAATAAGACTATATCGTGGATTTATTTGAAAAACTTCTTCAAGACAGAGGACCATTAGGAAATCATTCCAAAATGGCTCACGGATATTATGCATTCCCAAAACTTGAAGGAGAAATTGCTCCTCGTATGACCTTCAGAGGTAAGGAAGTATTAACATGGAGTTTAAACAATTACTTAGGATTAGCAAACCATCCAGAAATTAGAAAAGTAGATGCTGAGGCAGCTGCTGAGTACGGATTAGCTTATCCAATGGGTGCACGTATGATGTCTGGTAACTCAAACTTAATTGAAGAGTTTGAATCAGAACTTAGTTCATTCGTAGGTAAAGAAGATACAATGGTTTTAAACTTCGGTTACCAAGGTATCATGTCTGTTATCGACGCGTTATTAGATAGAAAAGATGTTGTAGTATACGATTCAGAGTGTCATGCATGTATCATCGATGGTTTGAGAATGCATGTTGGTAAACGTTTCGTTTTCCCTCACAATGACATCGAAAACTGTGAAAAGCAGTTACAAAGAGCTACAAAATTAGTTGAAGAAACAGGTGGTGCTATCCTATTGATTACTGAAGGTGTATTCGGTATGTTAGGTGACCAAGGTAAGTTGAAAGAAATCGCTGACCTTAAAGATAAATATCAATTCCGTATGTTAGTAGATGACGCTCACGGATTTGGTACTTTAGGTAAAACAGGTGCTGGTGCTGGTGAAGAGCAAGGATGTCAAGATAAAATCGATATCTACTTCTCTACTTTCGCTAAGTCTATGGCTTCTGTTGGTGCATTCATCTCTTCAGACGAGCAAGTAATTGAGTATTTAAGATACAACACAAGATCTCAGATCTTTGCTAAAACTTTACCTATGCCATTGGTAAAAGGTAACTTAAAGCGTTTGGAAATGCTTCGTAACATGCCTGAGCTGAAAGATAAGCTTTGGGAAGTTGCTACTGCATTACAAGACGGTTTAACTTCAAATGGTTTTGACATTGGTTTAACAGATACTCCTGTTACTCCTGTATTCTTACAAGGTGGTCAGAACGAGGCTGTGAATATGATTATGGACTTAAGAGAGAATTACAACATCTTCTGTTCAGTAGTTGTATATCCTGTAGTTCCTAAAGGAGTGATCATGTTAAGATTGATTCCTACTGCTTCTCACTCATTAGAAGACGTTACTGAAACAATCTCAGCATTCAAAGCAGTAAAACATAAATTAGAATCAGGTGAGTACGCAAACGCTGAACCACAAATAATGAAGTAATTTATTATTGATTTTAATTAAAATATAAAAAGGATAAGATTTCAATAAAAATTTGAGATTTTATCCTTTTTTTTCGTCAAAAATATTATAATTTTTCAAAGTTATTATATAAATTGCTATACACTTAATTAATTCATCGATAGAAATTAATATTAATAAAATGGACAAATTCACAGAATTAAAAGAGCTTATTCAGCAAACTGAAGAAGATGCACAAAAGTTCTACAACAGCAAAGTAGCTGCAGCAGGTACTCGTGTACGTAAGAACATGCAAGACATCAAGAAACTTGCACAAGATATTCGTTTAGAGATCCAAGAGATCAAAAACAACGGATAATGCTTGAATAAGCTATAAACGAAAAGAGGTTAGATTTTAAAATCTAACCTCTTTTTTTACATCCTATTTAAAACTTCAATTGCTGCTTTGAGCCTGTCATCAAAAGCGTATTGATCTGATAATAATTTCATTTCACAATATCCTTCATCCTGATGTTCTCCTAAAGTCACTCTGCAAGTGGCATGTGATTTACGAGTCAATTGATCTAATATTTTTGAAATTGAGAGTGAATATGTAAACAAATAATCAAAAGATTTTTCAACAAATATTTGAAGATCATTCTTTACATTTCCACTATTCCAATCAACCTTTGATATAGGTATTAACTTACAATTGAAGGGGATTTCAAAATCAGTTTTGGTAAATTCAGAGACAAAAATAATTTCTAAATTTTTAACAGATTTCGGTAGAATATTCCTCAAAATTTTTATCTCATTCAATATAGATTCAAGGTTCAATTTATCCTTTATATAAAATAAAAAACCAATTGAAGTTGCCTTATTTAAGGGTAAATCATTATTATGGATAATATCTTTTGATGGAGATTCTTTTTGTAATTTGTAATTTAAAAGCTTGTTTTGTAATAAATTAATCATTCTCCCCTTTCAATAATTGACCAAATTGTTCTTCCGTTAAAACAGTAATTCCCAAGCTTTCGGCTTTCTTTAATTTGGAACCTGCTTTTTCTCCGGAAACAAGATAATCAATTTTTGCGGAAATAGAAGTACGTACCTTCCCGCCATTTTGCTTTATTAAATCATGAATTTCATTTCTAGAAAAGACAGAAAACGTACCTGTGCATACAAATAGCTTATCATTTAGTGTTCCTGCATTCTCTTTTTCAACCAATTCAAACTGAAGTTGATGTGCTTTCAGTTGATTGATCAGCTCAATGTTCTCAGGGTCGTTTCTAAATTCTACAATGCTATCTGCTATCCTTTCCCCTACTTCATAAACATCTGCAATCTGTTCTTTTGTAGCTTCAAATAAAGCATCAATATTTTTGAATACTTCTGTCAATTTTTCGGCAATTGTACTACCGACATGACGAATTCCTAGTGCAAATAGCACCTTTTCATAAGGAATTTGTTTAGAAGCTTCAACGCCTGCAAGAAGGTTATCAATGGACTTTTGTTTGAATCGTTCCATTGCTTCCAATTTTGTAGCTGTAAGCGTATATAAGTCAGCATAATTACTGATTAATCCTTTCTCTATCAGCTGTTCAATGGTTTCACCTCCTAGTGAATCAATATTCATTGCTTTACGGCTTACGAAATGCTGTATCCTACCTTTTACCTGAGGCGGGCAAGATTTATCATTAGGGCAGTAATGCTGTGCCTCTCCTTCAATTCTAATTAATTCAGTATTACAAGCAGGACATTTATCAATAAATTCAACCGGAGTTGCTTCATCTTCTCTCAGCGATTTTTCAATACCAGTGATTTTAGGAATGATTTCTCCTCCTTTCTCTACATAAACAAAATCTCCATTGTAAAGCTCTAGTCTTTCGATTTCGTTTGCATTATGAAGTGACGCTCTTCGAACGGTAGTTCCAGCTAATTGCACAGGTTCTAGGTTTGCAACAGGTGTAATTGCCCCTGTACGTCCAACCTGATAAGTGATGCTTTTTAGTTTTGTTTTAGCTGCTTCAGCTTTGTATTTATATGCGATAGCCCAACGTGGACTTTTTGCCGTATTTCCTAACTTTCTTCTTAATTCTTCTTGGTCGATTTTAACAACCACACCATCAGTCTCAAGGGGAAGATTAAAGCGTTCTTTATCCCATTTTGTAATAAAATCCCATACTTCATCGATATTTTTCGCTTTCTCGAAAGAGTTTGGAATATTAAAACCCCATGATTGTAGTGTCTTTAGAGCATCAAAGTGATTCTTAATCTCTTCATAATTTCCAACAATACCATAGATGTATACATCAAGGTTTCTTTCAGCAACTTTCTTTGGGTCCTGTTGTTTTAATGCACCTGCACAAGCATTTCTAGGATTAGCTAAAAGAGGTTGTTCTTTTTTGCCTTCACTTTTACGAATTTCATTCTCAGTAATAATTTTCTCATTATTCTTTTCAAATGACTCTTTACTCATGAAAACCTCTCCACGTACCTCTAACTTGTCAGGGAAATTTCCTCTTAGTTTTAGAGGAAGTGTTTTGATGGTTTTTGCATTGTTCGTGATTTCATCACCTTCCTCTCCATTTCCTCTAGTTACCGCTTTTGTCAGTATACCATTCTCATAGATAAGACTGATTGCAACACCATCGTATTTCAACTCACAAACCATTTCTGGCTGAATGCCAAGGTCTTTTTGAATTCTTGTATCAAACTCAATCAGATCTTCTTTATTATAAGTGTTGGAAAGCGAAAGCATCGGCACTTCATGCTTTACAGTGGGAAAGTTCTTTGTGGGGGCACCTCCTACTCTCTGAGTCGGTGAATTGGGTGAAAGAAATTCTGGATGTGCTTCCTCAAGTTGTTGTAATTGTTGTAACATTTGATCAAATTCTTGATCTGTAACTTCAGAAACACCATCTATATAATATTTAGTGTTTAAATGATGCAACTTTTCTGACAGTTGCTCAATTTGTGTTTTTACTTCTACTTTTGACGACATGAGATACTACTGAACGGTGACTTATAAATGAACGCGAATTCTTTCGGCAATTTCTGCTAATTCTTCCTGGCTTAGATTTAATTTATTCGCAAAATTCATATCATGCATTGAGCTGATTGGAATTAAATGCATATGCGCATGTGGAACTTCTAGTCCTATAACAGCGTGCCCTACACGGTTGCATGGAAATTCTTTCTTGATTGCCTTTGAAATCTTTTTGGCTACTACATATAAACCGGCAAGTAATTCATCTTCCAAATCAAACATATCATCTACTTCCACTTTTGGAATCAAAAGCGTATGTCCTTTTTGGACAGGTGAGATATCAAGAAATGCATAATAATTTTCGTCCTCATAGACTTTGTGCGATGGAATATCTCCATTAATAATTTTAGTGAATATACTAGCCATTTTTATTTTTTACTTTTCGGTTTAATTAAAAGGTAAAACATTAATATTAGTGACAATGAATAGCCTATTGTACTTACCATTGGCATACCCATTGAGTTTCTTTGTAAATAAGTGAGCGGAGAAGTCATCACAATAGATGAAGAAATCAATAATCCAAGAATCAACAACACAATATTGAGGTTGGATGATGATTCTGAAATCTGTTTTGTAAGTGGCTCTAATCCTTTGTGCTCAATGTTGATAGAAAGTTTCCCCGTACGTGTTTTCTTCAAAATAGACTTTACCTCCATGGGTAAGTTGTAAATCAATGAAGAAATCTGATAGAAGGAATAATAAAAATCTGAACTGAGATTCTTGATTGAAAACTGTTCTTGAGCCAGTTTTTTACCATAAGGCTCAATCTCCGGTAAAGTCTCTAATGATGGCCATAACACATTGCATATACCCTCTAGTATAGCCAATGCTCTTAGAATCATAAAAATTGAACCAGGAACAGCCAAGTGATGCTTATAGATGATTTCTTGGAGTGTTCCAGTGATATCTGCTAAAGTAGCATCTGATGTATGGATTATATAGCGATCCACCAATTCACTTAAGTCTTGTTCCAGTACTCTTAAATCTTCAGCATCTGATTCTTTTGAAATTCTTCGGAGGTGCATCGCCATCCCTCTTGCATCACCATGTCCCATTGAAGTAAGGAAATTGGCAAAACTATACCTCTGATACTTGGTTAGTCTGCCGATCATTCCGAAGTCAATCAAAATGATTTTGCCATCAGGTCTTACTAAAACGTTACCTGGATGTGGGTCTGCATGAAAGTACCCTTGATTGAAAATTTGGTCTAAATAAAGATGGAGCCCATTTAGAGCAACTTGTTTAACATCTAGGCCCCAAGATTCAATGGTTCTTTTATCGGTAATTTTACAGCCACTCACATACTCCATCACAAGGAGTTTTTTGGTGGTGTATTCTAAATACGCATATGGGATATGAAGCTTATCATTGTTCTTGTGTGCATTTCTGAATTGAACAATATTTTTTGCCTCAATGGTATAATCTAGTTCATTGACGATAGATTCCTCAAAAGTCTCAATAATCTCATCAGGATTAAGGATACCGTAACGTTCAAAAAAGTGTTTGGTGTGTTTTACAAATTCGCGAAGCAATCGTAGATCAGTATGAATTTGTTCTCTTGCACCAGGTCTTTGTATTTTTAAAACAACGTCCTGCCCTGTCTTCAAACGAGCTCTATGCACCTGCCCAATACTTGCCGCTCCCAATGGTTTATTATCAAAAAACGAAACAAAATCGTTAAGATTCATTCCCGTTTCTTTCTCCACAATAGCCATTGCTTCCTCTTCAGAAAAAGGAGCTACGTTGTCTTGGAGTTTTTGTAACTCTTCAATAAGGTCTTGAGGAAGAAGGTCCGGGCGGTTACTTAATGTTTGAGCAAACTTTACAAAGGTGGGCCCCAGATCTTCAATTACCATTCGTATACGTTCAGATCTGCTGAATTTTAATACAGGTCTGTTATTTCTTTTCCAATCCTCAATAGGTACAAACCTACTTAAGGATGTGGTAGAAACAACATCTTCAAATCCATACTTCAGCAAGATTTTAATGATTTCTTGAAGTCGTTGAAAATTTTTGACTTTGGTTGAAAAAAACATCAATTAAAAAGTATACAAATCTTAAGTATTAAAATAATTAGGATCTGAAGTTAAAAATATATTTATCCTTTTAGAACTACTTCAGCAAAATAGCATTACTTCTTTTAATAAGCTTGAAATAGATCTACTATTATAGCTTTTTTTGGATTGTCTCACAAATAATAACCAAGAACTAGAATTATGCTCAATTCGTTAGCGTTCTTATCAAAAATAAGGTATAAGAACTACTACTACAATTATATGCTTCAAATTTTAATCAGAGAAATGAATAAAAAATTGAAAAAGAATAGTAGATGAATAAAATCAAAAGTGAATGAATACTTCTTTAATTTAAGCTTTTCAAATTAGAAAGGATACCCTATCGCTAAATTGAATACAATATCACTGAATTTAGTTTTCTTAATTACCCATTGATCTCCATCTTCAGGAACATAAGGAACTTTTACAGGAACGGCAAAATCAAAACGTAACACAAAAAATTGCACATCAACTCTAAGACCAACTCCTGCTCCTACCGCTAGTTCATTGATCAGATTCTCCATTTTGAACTCACCACCAGGCAAAGCCTCATTTTTATTCGCTAACCAGACATTTCCGTAATCAACAAATGCAGCCAATTTAAGGTATTGATGTAAATCATAACGATATTCCACGCTTCCTTCTAGTTTCAAATCACCTGCTTGCTCACCAAAACCTGAGTTCTGTCCATCACTGTCTTCATTCGTACTTGGGTCATAGCTACCTGGACCGAGTGTCCTTGTCTTGAATGCCCTGATACTGTTTGGTCCACCGACAAAATATTGCTGAACGAAAGGTAAGGCTGTGGAGTTACCCCAAGGTCTACTATAACCGATCACTAATCGATTGGCTAGAGAACCTTTTTTAGAGGTTCTAAAGAAGAATCTGAAGTCATTTGTAAAACGAAAATATTGAGAGAACGGGCTTCCGAATATCTCATATTGACCTGTTTCAGGGTTTTTATCTCCACCAAAGGCTTGCATTGCAGCATACCATAAGTTACCTGAAAGGGCAATATCTCCTTTATAATAAAAACTTCCCCAATTCTTCTTTTTATCCCAAGTTGGTGCGTACTCAAAAGTATAATTTGACCCTAAAATAAACTGATTTCTAAATGTCTCTTTTAGTGAAGGGAAAGCTTGTCCGATTGTGGTGCTATCTGTAGACCCTGTCGCTTGGTAACTAATAGCAACGGGGTTCAAAGTATGTTTGATATTTTCATTGGTTCTCCAGTCAAAACCGTATGAAGTATTGAAGTAGTTAAGGGTGTATTTCGGTAAAAAGTGATACCTCTTGAAACCAATTCCAAAGTTGGTATAAGGAATATAGAAATCACCACCTGGATGCACATCTATTGGTGCTATTACTCTTGGAATTGACAATTTTGCATCAATACCATACCATGCGATGGCGTCAATACCATTTCCCTTTCCTCCAAATTGTGTTTGAATACCCGTGAAACCAGTAATAGAAAGTCTTTCAGCACCTCCAAAAGTGTTTCTGTTTTTCCAGGTAATATCTAACTCAGGTCCAGAATATCCAGTTGACCAAGTTGACATCGCTAATTCAGTAGAAATAGCATGTAATGTCACTTGAGACATTTTTGTGTTGACATTCAATTTTCCATAATTAGGATCTTCCGTAGGTTTTGGAGTGAATTCCATATTGACATACTTAAATACACCTAAGCCTGAAAATTGTCTTAAAGAAGCTTGGTGTTTATGTCTTGAATAAATATCCCCTGTTCTTGTTTGCAGTGTTTCCTCTAGGATTTTTGGTTTTAGGTTGATTGGATCTCCCTTGAAAATAATACCTGAATCAATTTCGATAATTCGTTGTTTCCTTTTCGAAGCATTCAGCCCATCAAGATCAAAATCAGGTTGTAATAATACAGAATCTATGGTGTAAAGCTTTTTAGTTTTCTGAGGCATTTCCTTGAAATAAGCTTTCACATCAATAGACTGATCCCCTTTAGTACTATCAAGATCAAACATCAAATAATTAGAGCTGAAAAAGTAAAAGCCAGAATCCTTTAATGCATTGTTGATTCTTATTCTTTCTTCTCTGAATTTGTCAAGACTATATCTTTCTCCAGCAACCAATGCTGATTGGTCCTTGATGGAAAGCACATGCTCGTTGAGTGGAGTATTACCATCCATTTCCCATGAAATGCTATCCAGACGATAAGGTGTCTTTTTTACATAAACATCATAGTTTACACTTGCAGATTTTGCCTTTTTATCATTCTTTCTTTTGTAAGACACCTGAGCATCAAAGTAGCCATTGTTATTCAAAGTATTCTCTATAAGATCGGCTGTTTTCTGCATTACATTATCGTCATAATAGACGGGTTTATCGCCAAATGTCTTAGCCATCCATTTTTTCAACCCTTTTGGACGCTTTGCATTTTCACCTCTGTAATAATACCATGCTCCTGATTTTGAATTGGGAGAGGTAGTTTCAGCCACTTCTTGAAGTGAGTATTTTAAATCTCCATCAACCTCTACTGTATCAGTATGGTAAGCGATTGTTGCTCCTGTATAAAAAGCTTTGTCTTCTTCAATGTATTTTGTGATACTGCAACTGTTTAGTGCTAGAAATAAGACAAGTGATATATTAAAAAATATTTTATTCATCATTTTGAGCCAATGATATTATCGTAGTTTCGTTTTTTTGATTAGGGATAAATAAATGAATGAAGTTCGATTTATCTACAGGTGTTTTTTGTTCTCCAACTGGATCCGATGAGGTGTCTTCTACCTCTTTATTTACAGTGCTATCCTGCTGTATCATAATTGCTGAAGAGTCCACCACAACAGTATCTTTATGGGCAGGTCTCATTCCAGTATTAGCAGGTTTCATTCCACCGCCGTTTGAAGTGCTATCAGGGTCTGCCGCTTTCATCATTCCACCACCTGAATTTGATCTTTTGATCATACCCATTCTTTTTCTGATGTCTTTTTTCTTGTCAAGGTTCTTTACAAACAGTTCTTTACTGTTGTTGTATTCTTTGGTGAATACAATAGAAACGCCTGTTTTAAATACATCAGGTGTAAAATATTGAGCATCAATAGATCTGAATAATCTATTCTTCAAAGTTCCATCGTTCAGTAGTTTATATTCCAATAGGAAATCGGTATTGAAGCTGTTGGAGTTACTATTGTTATTTGCATCATTACCATTTACAGCCATTTTACCACCCACAGAAACACTTAGTCTGTCATTGAATAATGTCTTTTTCAGCGTTACTCCAACATCAGTTCGATTGCTTTGTTGACCTTTGGAAGATTGTGAATAAGAATCCAAGTCAAAGTCTACATCAACAAAACCTCCAGTAAGGTTGTCTGTAACATTATTCAATTGTTGACTGATAATGGAACTAACAGAACCCGCCACCATATCAGATGTGCTTGCTCCTTCACCACCAGCATCATTTAAAAATGTTCCTAGTATGAGCAATGCGAAAACCTGTTTGTTTACTTGAGATTCATCTTGATTCAGATTTTCAACCGCTGATGCAATTTTATCTCCACCTTGACTTCCTTCTGGATATTCTAGTTTAAATGAAAGTTCTGGTTTGATGACATCCCCATTCATATTCATATAAACTATAAATTTTCTCTTTGCCTTGTATTGATTGGCCTCGGCCTGTTCGATCTGATTTGCAACAAGCGGATATGGAGAGGTGGACGCTTCATAAATGGCTGTCATATTTGCTTGGGGATTATAAGGATCACCCGTCCAAAGTACACTACTGCCTTTCTTTAGCTTCAGTTTTTTATTCATCAGCTGATAGAATGTCATAGAGTAATCACCTTCAGTAATTGTGTACTGTCCTGACATCACCATATCATCACCAGCATCCATTCTTACGTTGAGTGTACCACCACCTACCAAAGTAAGTGCATCACCAGCCCTTGGATCGATCACAACTCTAAAGATGGATTGTTCATCAATATGAATTGTTGCAGTCACCTCGTAATTATCTCCTTTAGATCTTACAACTGTAGTATCTCCTTTTTCAACGAAATTAATAATATCTTCTCCTGTATCAACGTCTCCAACACCTCCGTCCATATACACATAAGTAAGGTCTGTTCCTCTACTGATTCTGACATCAGAATCGATTAATAGATGATCTAGTGGACCTTTAATTTTAGTCAAGTTACCTACAATCAATTTTCCAAAGTATTCAGGATTATCTTTCGACGTAGAATTGATTAAAGTGATATCATCAGCAGAGAATTTTAAGTTGAAATTGAAATCTTCATAATTCTCTGTTTCAATATCTCCTTTCAAGACGGCTAAGTGTCCTTCATCATCTTTAAAACCAAACTGATTAAAATGAATACCGGAATTGTCAAAAACCATACTTCCGTCAATACCCGTAAGACTGATATTCAAAAGATCTACTTTAAAAGAAGGCTCATTCATTAAGATCTCACCGTCTACATTCAAAGGGGCTTTGCCTAATCCTTTCACCTCAATGTCTCCATGAAATCCTCCACTCAAATTAGAAGCATAGCCTTTTGCAAATTTTTCAAAAGAAGCAATATCTAATTCTTTGATATCAAGTGAAAGATCAAGTGGTGAGATACTGTCTACCATATTGTAAGTTGCTTCTGATGAAATATCACCTATGGCTCCTTTTATACTTGCTTTATTCTCATAAATATCTCTATTTCTTGTATTGGATGCCGTATTTTTTATGTTGGCTAAAATATGATCGAAGAAACCAAAATCGTCTACTGATAAATCCGCTTTCAAATCACCGCCATTATGAAGGTTTCCAATATTGACTAAAGCATTAATTTCTCCATTGATTACAGACGTATCAGTTTGAGCATTGTAAGTTGCAGAGTCAAGAGAAAATTGATTGATTTGGAAAGTATAGACAGTGTCCTTTTCATCATACTGCGTGGTCTCTAATTTGATCAGCTGTTTTCCCTTGCTGATATGTAAATTATTGACATACGGCATGTCGCCATCAGAAAGTATGTAATTGTCTTTATTGACAGCCCAATGTTCATCGTTGACAATGATCTTGTCTTCCAGGTTAAACCTGTATGTAGTCGTGTCTAATTGAAGGTGTCCACCCAAATACAGCCATTGCTTTTCATATCCTTCACTGAAACCTTCGGTCTTAAATGATAAATGATTGTTTGAAGCATCACCTCCAAAGTTCCAATGATGTACGGCGTAGTCTTCAAAGCCCAGCATCAAGAAACGGTGAAAACCTAAATCATATTTTAATCTCTCCGTATTGGCATGCACATTCGTATAAATAGAATCTAAATGATAATCTGCATAGGCTAATTTTGGAATATCTAAATCAAAATCGAAGGTGTTAGCTGCTGCATTGAAATGGAATTCACACTGTTTAAACTCTAAGCTGTCAAGATCTCGAATTGTTCCATTTGTCAGCAGTTCGCTATCTTTAATTTCAACATATCCATTCAGATTTCCTTTGGATGGAGGTATCTGACCAATCATTTGCCTTGAAGATAAAAATTGGGAGAAGTAACGTTCTATCATTACTGAAATGCTATCAAGTGTTACGTCAGATTCGACACGAGCAGTGACAGCTTCAGATTCTAGATTTACAAAAAAGTGTGTACTGTCTAATTCAACATGGGACCTTACAAAACTGACATCATGTCTATCCTTGTCTTGTATAAAGTAGATTTTATTCAAGTTGAGTGTAGAATTAAGATTTTCAATATCAAAACCAATGGTGTTTGATTCTATATCCATCCCAAAGGAAAGCGTATCTTCATATAGATTCAGTGCATAAAGGTCAATCACATTTACCTTACCGTTAACTGAAGCTGTAGGGATTTCTTTATTCATATCTACACTTCCCGTAAGGTCGAAATTCATTGCTTCACGATCCGCATTCGCTTTCCATTTTGCAGATTGTCTATCAATGTTCATATGCATAGAAAGACCTTTGTAATCATACTCATTGTATTCTGCTTTCTGAAGTTCAAATGACAGTTCAGCAAGAAGATCTTTTTCAACATCAAAACCCTTTCCTCTTAAACTAAAATCAGTACTTATTTTTCCTATCGTTAAATCTTTAAGAATTCTGCCGACATCTAAATTGTACGTTTTTGTTTTTAGAGAATATTCGTCCTCGTTTTTGAGGTCAAAATTCAGCGTGAAATAACCGTTGTCAAAAATATTGATTTGCGATTGAGTGGTGACATGTGTTAGTCCACCTTGAGCACCTATATTACCTTGAATTCTACGAGGGATTCTGAAATCCTCTTGCATTGCTGAATCTAAAAATATGTCTAGCAATGGTGGAGTGTAGAATTGTAAAGAATCAATACTCATACTGTAGCTCAATGAATCATCAGACATCACATTGGCTAGATCCATTTTAAAGTAAGTACTTATTCCGAGTGAAGTTGAGAGTTGTGTATTATCAATGGTCATTTTTGATAAATCACCTTCAACATCAGTCTTTAAATCTAAATCATGTGCTAAGAAAGGCTGTATGAGTGTATCCGCTTTTAGTGAAGGATCAAATACTGTAGCATCACTAAAGGCAATATGTGCTTTCTTTAAGGAGTTTTTGAAATACAATTCTTCTGGATAATCCCCTATCAGAAATAAGTTGGGGTAACTCAGGTAAAGGTCATTTTGAATAAAACTATTATTTAGTTCTAATAATAGATTATTCACCTTTAAGCTTCTTGGCTTGATGGAAACATCAGATCTGAGATTGTTGACTTTGAAACCACTTTTCTCTTTTAAGTAAAATGAAAAGACTTCTAAATCTATTTTCTCATCATCAATGACAAGATTGTTAACCGTATTATCAATTTGTTGGAAATAAATATGACTAGGGTCTAAACCTGCCGTAACAGGCTCATAAAGATTATCATCATATTTTAAAGACAATTTTTCGATTTGAGTCTCCTTGATATCGATATTCCAGCCTAAATCTAAAGAGTTCAACCTTGTCAGTTTTGGTTTTACATAAGGCTCTTCCACTTTTGTAGTATCGGAAACCATTGCATACTCTATGTAGGTGTTGGCTAATTTATTATTTTCAATTGAAATGATGGTTTTCTCTAAATCAAATAAATGATCATTGATTTCATAAAGACCTATTTGAATGAGAGCTTTCTCGTTAATCACATTTTCATTGTACTGAAGAGAGAAATTTGAAATCTGCCCTTTCTTTAGTTTCAAAATAAAAGGAGTGCTTTCAGCATTTTTATCATCAGACTCAGGAGCTTCTTCACTGACAGGCATTGGCCCGAACTGTGTATAATTGACCTTTGAGTTACTTAAACCAAAGTATTCAATATCGTAAACACTATTATTAAGGTCAATTTGAGGAATAGAAGTTTCTGCCCTTCCAATTTCAACTTCAGATGTTAAGTTTAAAACACTATCAATATAATTGAAAGTAGTATTTTCAATTAGAATAGAATGAATAACTATTTCTGGTAAAGGAGCTGAAGCTGTAGTATCTTCTACTACTTCTTCCTCTTCTCCTGAAGCGAAGGCTTCCAGTAAATAATCAAAATTGAATTTTTCGTTTTTGTCTACAATTATTGTAGAATTGAATCCTTTTAAAGCAACTTCATCAAGAATAATTTTTTCTAATGAAAATGTTTCAAAATCAATATCAACTTCCAATTCTTGAGCAGAGAAAAGCACTTCATTCTTTGGTGTAACCAATGAAATGTCTTCAATCACTAAAGATTTTGGGAAATTTAGAGCAATATAACCTACTTTGAAATCACTGTTTGTCTTTTCAGAAACATAAGAAGTGACTTTTTGAATGACGAGGTTTTGAATATATGGCACTCTTAATATGCCATAAACTGAGCCTAAAAGAATTATGAATAAAAGAAGAATACCAAAAAATATCCGCTTGAAAGTTCCTTTCATTATCGAATAGAGGAAATTGTGATCTGTTTTTAAAATTTAAATATAAAATTACTTAAATATTAGAAGTAGACCCAATTTAAACGGTGAAATAAAAAAGTATTCTAAAAAAATAGATAAAAAAAATGAGGGATTAAGAAGAAAGCCAGTCCTGATATCTATCAGAAATCACACTTTTCATAGCATCAAAATTCTCCCAGCTGTCTTTAACATGAAACATAGAATTCAGCCCATCAGAAAGTGTATGTTGATAATCAGCTAAATACTGACCGCCTCCATAGTATGTTCTGACAAACGGCTTTAAAGTTTCTCTGAAAAGAGAGTAGTCAATGATCCCGTCCAACGTTTCTGCCAAAATAATTGGAGAGATTTCATTGTTCATGAAGTGTATTATCTGAGCGCCGTATTCATCTTCATAGTCATCACTGTAGAAATCATTTTTGATTACCCAACCCATGAATACACCCATATGAAGATAAGCCTGATCTAACGCCACTTCATCAGGGAAACTTGAACCAAAATAATTCCTTACATTATCTACAATATTGCTATTCATTATCTACCTTTTTAGTAATTAAAGTTAGTTTCGCAGATTTAATATAAATATAAAAAGCAAAAATTACTTAACTTTTTAGATAAATTACGTGCAAAACGTAAACTAGATTTTAATTTCATTAAATTAGATTAATTTTTAGATGTACTTTATTTAAAGTATAGCAATTTTTTAATACCGTTTTTTGCAACTATGTTTAAAAAACTTAGTCTATCCTTCTGTTCACTATTATTCGTATTTTTTATAGGGATTCATCAAAATTCTACGGCTCAGACAGCTACTTTAAGAGGAGTCCTGATTGATTCAGTAGGAAACCCAATTCGATCAGCAATAGTTCAAGAAGGCAAAAACAAGCAGAACTTCTATTTGACCAACGAAAAAGGAGGTTACATACTTACATTACCGTCTGATTCAACCATCACGGTTTTCTTTTCACATCCCAACTTCTCTCCTAGAGCCTTCGAGATAAGATTGACTGAAAATGAGATAAAAACATTGGATGCAAGGTTATTCAAACAAATTTACCGTTTGAAGGAAGTTGAGATTTCTGGAAATAAAGAGCAAAAGGAACTAAGGGATAAGCCAAGTATCGTTTTTGTAAAGGGAGAAGATCTCAGGGAAATACCAGTCGGTTACGGAGAATTTACACAGCAATTAGTAGCTTCGGGTGCTTTGGGTATTGCCTCTAACAATGAGTTGTCCTCTGATTATTCAGTACGTGGTGGTAGTTTTGATGAGAACTTGGTGTATGTCAACAATATAGAAATTTACAGGCCATTTATAGCAAGAGCAGGACAGCAAGAAGGATTGAGCTTTGTCAATACCAATATGGTGGAAGATATTGAATTTTCTTCTGGTGGCTGGGAGGCAAAGTATGGTGATAAGCTTTCTTCTTCTTTGAATATAAGGTATAAAAAGCCTGTAGATTTTGGAGGTACGCTAGAAGCATCACTCCTTGGTGGCTCACTAACATTGGAAGGGGCATCAAAAAATAAAAAGCATTCAGCTATTATTGGAGCACGTTATAAATCGACTGAATACCTGTTAAGTACGTTGCAGACACAGGGAGAATATAAACCTAGGTTTGGTGATGTACAGTCTTATTTGAGTTTTGACATTTCAGGTAAAGAAAAATATGGCAAGACTTATATTGATGCAATTTTGTCTTATGGAGCCAACAGATATAGCGTTTTCCCTTCAACTAGGAGCACCAACTTCCAAACGGGTGAAGGAATTAATAATCTGACAATTGCGTTTCAAGGAAAAGAACAATTGGATTATGATACCTTCCAGGGTGGCTTAAAATTGATTCATCATTTCAATTCAAAACTGACAAGTAACCTTATTACTTCTGCTATGATCACTCAAGAACGTGAAAGAAGTAATTTGGAAAGTGGTTATAGAATCAGTGATTTGGAAGACTTAGGAGGTATCAATGGAAATGTAACAGAGAAAGGTTTGGGTGGAGAATTTCAATACTCAAGAAATACCCTAAAGGGAAACGTGTTTATTGTTGAAAACCGAAACGAATATGAACATAATCACTTCTGGAAATCTGAATTAGGGTTTCAAGTGAAGTTTGAAGATATTGAAGATAATCTGAACGAATATAAAGTAAAGGACTCTGCGGATTATGTAATAGCAGTCGAAGATCAATTAAAAGCAGTCAATGATATTTCATCTCAGCGTTATTCTGCTTATCTTCAAAGTACTTACCTCTCTCCTAATGATCTGCACAGAATAACTGTCGGTTTAAGGGGTACGTATTGGTCTATCAATCAAGAAGTGAATGTTAGCCCACGTTTACAATATGCTTTCAGACCAGAATGGGAAAATGATGTGATTTTCTCTTTTGCAACAGGTGTTTATTATCAGCCACCTTTTTACAGAGAAATGAGACGACCTGATGGCACTCTGAATCTGGATTTAAAAGCCCAAGGTTCCATGCACTTTATAGGTGGTGTTGACTACAATTTTGAACATTGGGGCCGACCATTTAAATTGATCTCAGAGGTCTATTATAAAAAGATGTGGAACGTTGTTCCTTATGATGTGGATAATATCCGAATCCGTTATTCCGGAGAAAATGAAGCGGAGGCTTTTGCTATGGGTATCGATACAAGATTGAGTGGCGAATTTATTCCAGGAACACAATCATGGGTAGGTTTGAGTGTGATGAGTACGAAGGAAAAAGTAGATGGAGATCCTCGAGGTTATATAAGAAGGCCTACTGATCAAAGAGTGACATTTACGATGTTCTTCCAGGATCACTTGCCAAATAACCCAACTATGAGAATGAATTTAAGGTTTATGTATGGGTCTGGCCTTCCTTTTGGCCCGCCAAATAATCCAGAATTGAGAAATTCATTTAGTGGCGGAAATGATTATATGCGATTGGATGTGGGTTTCCAAAAAATAATTGCATTGAATAAACAAGTAGAAAATCCAAGTGAAGAGTTTTTGAAAAACATTTCATTAGGAGTTGAAATATTAAATGTTCTGGGGAATAATAATGTTATATCACATACATGGGTTTCTACTTTTGATGGTACACAATATGCAGTACCGAATACATTATCGCAAAGATTTTTCAACGTGAAAATGATTTTGCACCTCTAATCAATGTTTGTAACTTTACATAGAATAAACCGAAGATCTTATGCAGGGAAATGATTTAGTACGTCCAAAAGTTGGAAGGTTTTGCAGAACTGAAGTTGCTTTTTTAGGTACTTCTTCTAGTAAAATAAAAGAGTTGATTTTTAGGCTGACAGAGAGTTTATCTAAAAATTGGAATATTGGTTACATCGATTGTGATCATCAATTCTCTGAACTTGAGAAAGAATTAGGTGTGGACTCCCAAACTTCCTTATCTCATAAATCAAGAGTTGAAATTATAGATAAAATTACGTTTTCAAGAGTTGATTATAAGAAAGCTTTAAGCGTAAATGACAGACATGTTGCTTTGAATGATGTGGACGTGGCATTCATTAATGGAAACCACTTTAAGGCTTCTAAGCAGATTCTTATTATTGATAAGGAAAATACATCAAAGCTCAGCCGAAAAATCAGCAGATTGAGCAATGTGCTTTGTATCATTTATGCAGATGGCACTACAGAAGATGATATTCCTGAAATCTTACATGAACGTATTCATAACATACTTCAGAAACCAGCATTCCCTATTGAAAAAATTCATCATATCTGCCAAGTAATTGAAGGCCGTATCAGAGCGGATGTTGGACAGATCAATGGATTGTTGCTAGCTGGCGGTAGAAGTAAAAGAATGGGCGGGAAAGATAAAGCAAAGATCAACTATCATGGTCGAGAGCAACGTTTTCATATGAAAGAAATATTGTCGAAGTATACAAACATTTCTTATATGTCTTGCCGACCTGATCAGGTAGATACTTTCTCAGATCAATTGAACTTACTTCCTGATACATTTATGAATTTAGGACCTTTTGGTGCCTTGCTTACCGCTTTCAGAAGCAATCCTAATGCGGCTTGGATTACGGTAGCTGTCGATCTGCCTTTTGTAGATGACAAAACAATTATGCATTTAATTGAGCAAAGAGATCCTACGAAGGTGGCTACTTTATATAAATCAACGAATACTGGAGACCCTCAACCTCTGCTTGGTATTTGGGAACCGAGAGCGTACCTCCTATTGCTTCAGTCTTTAGCATTTGGGAAAAATAGTTTAAGAGAGGTCATTGAAGATGCCAATATTAAATTGATTGCTCCGCTTTCTGAACAAACTTTAAGTGAAGTTGACACCATGGATGAGCTAGATATTGCGATAAAACAGCTAAGTCAGCAAAATTCAATTTAGATTTTTGCCAAGAATGTTTAGATTTGTGTAGAAATTAATAAAAAGCGTCTTGAATAAAGTAAGATTAGAAATATTAGGGCTATCAGCTAGCCATACTTCGCATGGTTCTTTTGCTCTAGTACTTGGAGAGAAACATGGAAATAGAAGACTGCCAATCATTATTGGTATGTTTGAAGCACAAGCTATTGCATTGGAAATTGAAAAGATTTCATCTAACAGACCAATGACTCATGACTTGTTTAAAAACTTCGCCTTGAAATTAGGAGCATCTATCAATCATATACAGATTTCTAATTTGAAAGAAGGTGTTTTTTATGCTGATATTCATATCATCACTGCTGATGGAGAGGAAATAGTATTAGATTCACGACCTTCAGATGCTGTGGCGATCGGAATCCGTTTTAATGCTCCTATTTATGCTTATGAAAACATAATGGGTGAAGCAGGTATACAAGTAGAAGAATTAGAGCAGGATGAAGTAGATCATATTGATGATGATTTAGAGGAAGAAGACGATCTTGAAATCGAAGATTTTGAAGGCGTTGAAGATGAAGAGGAAACTAGTGCTATCGCAGAGTCTGCTAGTGGTGATTTATCTGAAACTTCCTTAGAGCAATTGAATAAATTGCTTCAAAAAGCACTTGAAGAAGAGGACTACATGAAAGCAGCACAGCTGAGAGACGAAATTTCAAAGAGACAATAAGAGTCAATATAATATTGATTACATATAAAAAAGACAGTATCAGATTTATTCCGATACTGTCTTTTTATTTTTAATACATTTTTCTTTTTAAAAGACTCTTAGTCTAAAGGGTAAAAGAAATGCACCGAGAATAACTCAGTGCATTTGCTATTATATCCAATTCAATATTAAGTACTAAAACAGAAGTAAACTGACATTTAATCTTATCTTTTTAATCCTATTCTTCGTTAGATTTTTATAGCGTAACTATGGCTATGCTCTGCAAATCTGCCTCGAATAGTATTAAAAATAAAAACCTAAAATTGTCCCTTTTCTTCTGTCCTAGTACTTCAATTCAAAACAAAGTTATTTAATGAGAAGTTTATGCGATTTGACATATTGATTGTCAACACTAATTTTTAGAACGTAAACTCCTTGTGGCAATTTCTCAACTGGAAGAGACTCAGCGTAAATGCCCGTAGCTTGGTGTGAATATGATTTTTGATAAATGCTTTTACCATTAATATTCACAAGCTCAATTTGGATATTTGTTGTTTCTTCCACGATGTAAGCCAAGAATGCTTTACCATCAGTAACAGGGTTAGGGTAAACTGTAGATTGATCAAAAGATCCAAGATCTAAATGGATAGGCTGACCATTGGCATCTTTTGCATTCATCACTGCTGACGGGTCATCAATGACTTCCATATATACAAAGTGCCCTATAAAGCCATCTTCATAACCATCATGGGCAGCAAAAACTAATTGCCCTACTCCTTCTTTTAATGGAGTGATATGAATGAAAGATTGTCCTAACGCTAAATCAATCATATTCTCACTATCATTTCTAGCAAAGAACTGAAGTGCATCACCATCAGGATCTGTAAATAGATCATATGGATCGATTGTAATTGTTTGGATAGTGTCCGCTAGATTTACTCTGATGATTGCATACTCTTGGTTAAATACAGGTGGTCTATTTTTATGTTTTACTTGAATTAAAGTAGTATCTCTAGTCACATTGCCAAACTCATCTGTTACAGAAACTGGAAAGTGATAGACTCCTTCACTTTCGTAATCCGTGATGATTTTTAATGAAGCTGTATTTTTACCATCCTGTTGTAATTGATACACAATATTTTGAATGTCATTTGAATCAACTTCAATAGTCATCTCATCGCCTTCTGGATCTTCAAATAAATAGGTAAAAATATATTCTCCATCTTCTATTACACTTAAAGTATCTTGATAGTCATTTGGTCTGTGCTCAAAAGTTGGACGGCCATTAACATCTACCTTCATTTTAACCACATTCGTCTTATTATTGATATCATTTGATTTGACAATAATAGAAGCTACGTTGATTCCAGGTTTTGCCTCTGAAGCATTGATTGAAGCAGTTACTGAAGATTGCCCTCCTTCTGACAAGGTGCCTTCATTTTGATCAATAGTCAGCCAATTATTTTCAGCACTAGCTGTGAGCGGTCTGATTTTCCAAACAAACTTTTCATAATTATTAGCTTGCCACCAACGATATTTTCCATTCGTTTCTTCTCCACCAAAAACGCCACTGAAAGTATTATCGAGTAATGCTCTATCTTCTGAAGAGTTGAAGCCCATATACTTATTTGTAACTGGCAATCCTACTCCAATGTAGAAAACTTCACCTTCAGGGATATGGAAAGGTTTTTCCAATTCGAAATACATCCAATCTTCATCAATTTTCTCAACGATCTGGAATCGCTGATCTAATAATACTTGACCTTCTTGTGGCAGATCTCCACCTTGACTGATCATGATACGGACATACTCATTAATATTCTGAATGTAAGAATACACTTTCACATGTGTGATGTCAAAACCTCCTTCAGGAGCAACAAAACGGTTTCCAAAGGCCAACTTCGCTCCTACCACAAATGGTGTAAATACACCGTCAGCTTCTTCGCTCCAATCCAATGCCAATGAATCTACAGCTAATCCATTTGTCGTTTTAATTTCTCCAATTTCATCAATTACACCTGGAATTACTGTTGGATCAATTTCTGGTAAAACAGCTGGAGTGATAGTGTACTTTAATTTTGAAGTACCATTATTATCAATGTTAAAAGTATACGTGGTTGTATCAGTACCTCTTAAAGACAGTTCCTGATCCGTTGCATCCCAGTCAAAAACAGGAGAATCAACAAGTTTAGCTCTTACATTGGCACTTAATTCACCCGTTGTATTGATGAAGTTCACTTTACCATTGATATCCGTTTGTTCTGCAATTGGAAGTGATACTTCTACTGTTACGACCTCCCATGGTGCAATTTTAATTGGTGATAAAAGCACTCCAGAACTATTCATAATCATCTGATTTCCCTCTTCATCAAAAAAGTCTACTTGATCAAGGTCAGTGGTTGTAATCTTAGTCACCTCTAGATCATTATTACCACTGTTCATCAATTGAATTTTTCCAGCAATTCTTAAGTTCTCTTCAAAAACAATTTCATCAAAATCAATGTCATTCAACACTGATAATTCAGAAGTACCCGTTAGATTGACCTTAACAGGAACCTCAATTAATGGTTTGATTTCACTGTTAGTACGAACTCTTAAAGTATCCACATAAGATCCTGTGTAATTATACCTTGATGTATTGACAGAAATTTGAAATTCATCTTTTGCATTATTCTCTGCTTTATGATGTAAAGGTGGTACAATCGCTATAGAAGATCGATCTGTAAGGAAAGATTGATTGACAATCAGGATGTCTTCATCTTGTAAAGTATACTTTTCATCAGGGCTTTCTAAACCATATCTTAATAGACCTCCCCAAGTTTCTAGTTTTTTGTAGAGGAAATAAATGCGACCATCTTTTACGATCTCAAAACCGAAACTTAATATACCAGGACTAGACGTAGCATCTTTACCAATGATATTATTCCATTGAACAATAAGTCGATCATCTGTCATTTTGTAATACACACTATCAGTACCAGAATATTTCAAGTACGACCAGAATGGAGCAATAATTCCACTTACACCATCGTCTTTTGTGAAAGTTTGACTTAAGAAATCTTCTTCCATAGGAAGCACTGAGGCCATACCATGAATTGAAACCCAAATACTGTCATATTGCTCTCCGTAGAAAGGAAAATCAAATGGCAATGCTATGGCAAGAGGTTCGCCGTCTTTTAATGGAAGTACTTCCTCATTCTTGATATTCTCCCAACGGTAAAAATCATTCTCAGGGTTACTGGTATGCCATGTGTAACCATAATCATCTCTCATAAAACCGAAAGAAGTACTGTCAAATGTATCTTGGAAAGTATTGTTTTCTAAACCAGTAAATAAACCTTCTTGAATTACATACTCGAAGTCAACTCCCTTACTCTCGTTTTGGATGTACACATCATAATTCTTCACCTCACCAATTGTAGCATCCACAACTATTTCTGCAGGGAAGTTGTGAGTATAATCTGCATCATTAATCCCATTTCCTACAACAGAAGTTTGAGTAATTGTTCCGTCACTGAAGATGATGTTTAACTTCCCTTCTTCTTGTACATTAGAATTAGGTGTGTAGATGATTGGAAGAGGGAAATTTGATTGTCCTTTGATTTCTGTATTCAATAATGCTTCATCAAAAGAGAATAAATTATTGGTTGATGAAATAGATGAAATAGTTACAGGTGCTGAACCAGTATTTTCTATGGTAATAAATTCTGTTCCAGATAAACCAATTTTCACTTCTTCAAAAATCAATGAGTCTGACGCTTGCATATCCGGTGCTCCCAAGACATTTACTTCAAAAGGTACATGTGTCGAGCCTTCAATAGTATTTGATTTTACAACGATAGAATTACTATAAGTCCCATTGATCTGTTTATTAAACTCAGGATCTAATGTCACTTTTAAATCTACGCTTCTCCCCGGTGCAATAATACCTTTTGACGGTGTGACATCATATACCATATTGATATCATTGTTAGGCTCAAAAGCTACTGTAGTACCATTTTTCAATGGCTCGTCATCGAAGTCTTTATACATCAAAGTATCAGTAACTAAAAATCCTAACGTATACACTTGATACCTCGTCTCAGGATCTATTTGCTCAACATTGACATAGTTGTATTCAATTAAACCATTTCTATGGAATACTACTTGGTATTCTAAGTCTGTATTACTGATATTGAATTTTGAATCAGCATAAATAACATGATTCGTCTTCATTGAAACTACAAATTTATCACCATAAGCATGGTATTTCATTTCTACTGCTCGTTGAAATCCTTCTTCAAATTTTAAAGGAAAAATAGCCATGTAGTTGTAGAAAAAGAATCTTGCATTGTAAGTTAAATCAAACTTCTTAAGTTGCTCATTGAAAAATGGAAAGCCCATTCCGAAATCATAAGATTCAAAATTCACTTCAGTATCAATGGCCTTACCTATTTGATTGATTTCGTCCCATAATTGTCCATCAAATGGACTCGTTTTAATAGAATATTCTAATGGCTGTGGTAGAACTCCACCTTTCAATGCCAATTGACTATACGGAGTTAAATCATATTCTAAGTCAGCTTGCGAACCTGTGTTTTCTAATGTTAGCGTGATTTCTTTTGTCTCACCATAATTGATATTAAATGCATTTGCTTCTAATACTGCATTAATACTTGGTGCAACAATACTTGAAATTGTTAGAGGAATATTGACTTGGCTCTCATCAGATTTTAAAATCAAATCTTTTCTATGAATACCATCACTATCTGTAGAAAGGCTAAAAGTAAATGCTTGGGCTGATTTAGCTTCAACAACTATTGAATCTTCAAGAGAAATACTTTGCCCGTCAATTTCATAACCCCTTATCACAAAATCACCAAAACCGTTATTCTCTAAGATAATCTCATGTTCCTTTTCAATAGAAGTGAAACATTCCAAATCATATTGTTTTGCAAGATCAATTTTAGGTTCATGACCAGAAACATCAACTTTTACTTCAATATTAACAATTGGCTTGTGAATGTCATTGGTAAGAATACCTAATGAAGCAAGGTGTTCTCCATTGGGTAAAGATTGAGCATCTACGGTTGCGTTTACTGAAGCAGTTTTACCGGATTCTATTTTTCCTGACTTTGGATCAATAAATACAAATGAACCATTATCTCCTGTACTTAATACTCTTAATAAAGGAATAGTACTCCTCACTGTCAGACTTACAGCCGATACATATGTCCTGCCATTATCCCTTGAAACTAAGAAATTATCTATTTCTGATGGAATAAAACCATATTGTAACAACATTGGGCGCTCAATTTCTTTAGGGAAATGAATTACAGTCCAGAACGTTTCGTTTTCACCAAAAAATTGAGGCTCATACAATGGCATTCTGTAATACTTCATCACATTAGCTGTATCAGGATAATACTCCTGTGTATACACCAATTCAGATTCCATAAAGTTTCTATACCCTCCTTTTCGTACTTCAATGAAGAACGGTTTATCACTGACCGTGGGCAACATACCTAATTCAATGTGTGTTAAATTGAATTCATAATCATATGGAAGGTGGAATCTTGTAGCGTAGATTAATCCGGCATTGGGGTTACCTGAACCTACAATTAAGCTTGGGCCATCATACAGTTCATAAGAAATACCTGATACAAACTCAGTTACATCATTTTTCCAATGCTCATTAGAGTGTAATACTCCTTCTTCCACTTCACTCACTTGAGCAGACGTTGCAAATTCAACAGACTGTTCTATTGTATTTAAAGACACTTCATTGTTGTAGTTCAAAGGCATGCTTAAAACTTTACTGACTTCAGTCTGAGCTACTGATGCGCTTTGAGACTCAATGCCATATTCTTCATGATAATTGTTCTCATTTGTAACCAATGC
Source organism: Flammeovirga aprica JL-4 (assembly GCF_012844305.1). GTDB lineage: Bacteria > Bacteroidota > Bacteroidia > Cytophagales > Flammeovirgaceae > Flammeovirga > Flammeovirga aprica. Next base: position 41,261 of record NZ_JABANE010000007.1, on the reverse strand, counting down.
TGACCAATAAACAGTACCATCACCAATATTTGAAAATTCTAAAGGAGCAGTGGCTGTTGTCTGCTTTTTCACATCAATACTCACATATATTTCATCTGTAGATGACATAAAATGAGGTTCGTCTACAGTCGTAACTTTTAGAATATTTGATGCTTCTGATAAGTTTGCGAATTGATCGGCAGATTTCACTGCAAACCAATAATCTGATTTTTTGAATAATTGATTGAAACGTATTCTAACCGTATCTCCTTCCGCAAGGAAATTTTCAATGCCAAAAATCAATTGCTCATTGAAGTTTTCTTTTGTGATTTCTGAAGTAGAAACAGCTAGGTAAAAAATACCTGGACCTTGGCTGTCTTCATCTTCTGGCACTGTCCATTCTAACGTCACTTCATTATGAAGAATTTCAGAAGCTCTTAAGTCATCAATAGCATTCGGTGGAATTCGATTATCATCTGCTAAAGCGTTTTTAGCATTCAATACCCCTCTACCAAATTTGTTGTCGTGATTACTAAAATTGAAGGGTTCTGCTGAATTGAGTAGAATCCTCTTCAAATCATCAGCAGTAAAATCCTCTCCTCCAAATTTTGAAATAATCAATGCAGCAACACCACTCACGTGAGGACATGCCATTGAAGTACCATCCATATAACCATAGTTGTTATTGATCAGTGTACTCAAAATTCCGCCCTCTTGATCAAAGTTACGCTGATCACCACCTGGAGCCGCAATATCTACCCAATTACCATGCGTTGTATAATAAGTCGGCAAACCAGATGGACCTAATGCCGCCACTGCAATTACCTCATCAAATGCACCAGGGTATTTATCTTGCTCAAGTCCTGTATTTCCTGCAGCGAAAAGGACAACACCACCTTTCATAGGGCTTCCTTCATATTGTCCTGCTTCAGCGATAAAATAACGGATTGCCTCTAACACTTCCGGCTCATAATAATTTGGACTGTTGTATCCCCAAGAGTTTTGAGAAATCACAGCTCCATTATCTGCACCATAAACAATAGCCTCGGCGAAGTTAGCTCCATCACTTTCACGGTAATCAAATACTTGACAGGACATGATCCTAACACCATTGCCAGAACCATCACCGCCAGCTACACCAGAAACACCAATCCCATTATTATTGACTGCACCAACCGTACCTGCAACGTGTGTACCGTGATCACCAGGCGTAATCGGTCCAGGCACGATAAAGTTGTAACCATAGATATCATCAATATAGCCATTGCCATCACTGTCTTCACCTGGTGTGCCGTTCAATTCCGCTTCATTTACCCACATATTAGCACTGAGGTCTTCATGATACGGATCCACACCTTGATCTACCACAGCAACGATAATATCAGAATTTCCTGATTGAATTTCCCATCCTTCTTTCAGATTAATATCAGTATGGAACTCTCCGCCAATCTCTCTATGATTTATGTAGTGCCATTGGTCTTTCAATAATGGGTCATCAAATTTAAACTCTTCCTCCTCTGAATCATTCTTCGCTTGAAAAGCATCTTGCTTAAAAACTACAGGTTTGGTTTCGCTATTAATATTGATTTTTGAATAGACTGGCTTTACAATATCCACTTCCGCTAACCCTCTGTAGTTTTCTACCATTTCATAAGGGTCAACCAGTGTATCAAAATCTATTTCATACCACAGGTGCAAACCATATTCTCTATGTTTTGCTTCATGTTTCATTGAAAAAGGAAATACTCTTTTGATAGAATAAATACCTGATTGCTGATTGACATCATCTACATGAGCAATTCCTACTCTGCCGTTAGACGGAGATAATCTCATATTAGAAGCCCCGTCAACCGCATCTTTTGTAAACTTTACTCTAATCTTACCGCTAACAATATCTTCACCCTGAGGCAAAGATTGTTGCCCATAAGCATTGAACAAAAAGCCAATACTTAAGAACATTAGTATTAATAATTTCTTCATTTTCTTAATTCTAGCCTTTATTGTTTTTCACGTACGTAACGAACTGTCATGCCATTGAAATAGGTGTTCATTACTGCGAAGCCTACATTTGGAATAGAAGTATTCATTAAAAAAACATATCCCATACCAGTGCTTGGATTGATATCAGAAGTCATAATTAATGTTTCCTTTTCCTGACTTTTAAAAATATGTCTGAACGCAGGATCAGATGGATCGCTGAATGACAGATAACCAGGGTAATTAATCTCTAAACCTGATTCACCTCCTACTTTTAATGCTTCTTTGGCATATAATTCACCTCCATAAAGACGAATGATATCATCTAATTCAATTGAAGTGGGTAATCTCCAGCCTTCAGGAGGTCTGTTCATGGCAGCATCGATATAATAAAGGCGACCATAACGTTTTCTTTCCTCCTCATCATCTAATGCGTGACCGTCTTCAATCAAAGCTCTATAACCATAACCGTAATACCATGATTGAGCGCCAGGTTCTTGTGCATAGTTATAATTGTCAGCCATCCATTCTAGCCCATTAATTTCTACAAAGCGGTATTTTTGATTGTCTCTTTCATCAACCCAAATACCCCATTTGCCTCTAAATCTTAATTTCACAGTATCAGAAGAAACGGTATTGCCGAGCTGAACATTCCACGCTAATTCATATTCAGTATCTGGATCACCTCTAAAGAGCGAATGAGGAAGTTTATTATGGAAAATTTCACCATTACTGTCGTTTAATAAAGTCCAGTTTCCATCAGCGCCAGCAGGAAGAAAGCCTTGCAAAGTGTAATACTTTTTTTCCTCACTATTTAAGTCTGTGATAATATCCAACTGATCTTCGCCTGCATAGGCTTGAAGTTCATCTGTGACAAAATCTAATTCTTCAGAGACAATTTTGTTACCGAAAGTCAAAGTCCATTGTACTTTGTAGTCACTGTTTTTTAAACCTACAAAAGTTGCTGTACTATCATTTATCATTTCGATAACTCCTCCTTCACCTTCTAAAATCGACCAACTACCAGCAGCACCATATTTTGGTGCTGTTGCAGTTAAGTATGTCGATATATTATGAAAAAGTGTATCCTGAGGAATGTTTGTATGGATTGTAGGTTTAAGCTCTTTGTAAGAAACAGTAATCAAATCCGTTTTGTATTGCTCACCGTCTGTTACTTCCCAAATCAATTGATAGGTAACACCTGGCTCTCCATAAAATTTTGATGTTGGATTATGTATATCTTCAAAGCTTCCATTATCACCAATATATACTTTCCATGTGCCTAATTGCCCATTATCAACAGGTCTTGCCGAAAGTTCAACCATATATCCATCGCTTTCAATATCAATAAAGCTAGGGCCAGCATCAGGGGTGATTTTTATAATTTCAGTATCGTTTTTACAACCAAATCCGAAGACCAGCAGTAAAAGCAAACTGATACTTTTTTGAATGAGTTTATTATTCATTACGAATTTCTATTTAAGCTATTGTGATGATTTTGTAGATCATCAATTGGTTTAGTTTTTAATACCCAACATTTTGGTCTGCTTCAGAAATATTCTGATTAGCATCGATTTCTGATTGAGGAATTGGGAAAGTTAGACGGTAATAATCGTTGTCGTTTGCTGTGAAATTAAACTTCACCCAGTGATCACCTTCACGTACAAATGGTAATTGTCTCCTCTTAATGTCATTCCATCTAAATCCTTCGCCGAATAATTCTTTTCTTCTTTCTAATAGAATTTCATCAATCAATTCCTGTCCAGTATTCTTACTTTTTGGTACACCTGGGTATGCTCTCGCCTGAATTAAATGTAATGCATCTTGAGCTTTTGAGTAATTACCTAATTCTGCTTCACATTCCGCTTCAATTAAGTGCATTTCAGATGCTCTAATGACAATTCTTTCGGCATTTCCAACTGTACCATTATGACCAAACTTTAGAATTAAATTCCTCTCAGCATCGATCTCTTCTTCCTTTAAGAAAAAGTAGATTCTAAGGTCTTCAGTAGAGAATTTTTCAACAAATTTATCGTTGGCTCTCATTGAACTATAACCAGCAACAGGCCAATAAAAAGAAGGTAAACTCAAATAGATATTGTTGTCTTCTTGTGTAAAAGCAATGGAGAAAATGGTTTCTTGATTTCTGTATAGGAAACCTTGAAGCATTTCATTTGCTGTCATCAATGGCACATCTTGGTGGGCTTTTAGTGCATTATCCCTAGCTTCTTCCCATCTTTCTTGATCCAAATAAGTTCTCGCAAGCAAAGCATAAACACCTTTTTTAGAAAAGAATCCTCTGTCGATTTCATCTACTTCTAGATCAGATAATAATTCAATGGCTTGAAGAAGATCTGTTTCAATGAAATCATAAGCATCTTGTAATGTGGCTCTACCTGGGTCTTCTGCATTTACATCCAAAATACGATCTACAATCATAATGGATTGAGCCATATTATCTCGCTTGTGAGCAGGAGCATACATTTGAACCAGTTTTAAATTGACATATGCCCTTAATGCTTTGGCTTGTCCTTCTAGTTCATCTTTCTCTTCTTGAGTAGCTTCAGGAATAAATTGAACATTTTCTATAATTTTATTACAATCGAAAATCAATTTATAACCTGACCACCATGGGGAATTTACATAAGAATAAGTAGGTAACAGATTCATTTGGTATACTTCAGTAAACCAATTCCAGTTATCTACTGAATTGATCATTACATCCTCTCCCATAATATCTGCCATAATAGGATTGTAAAGACCATCGAAATTATTAGAACTTAGTTGATCATAAGCACCAATTAGCGCTGCTCGTGCATTATTATAATTTTTGAAAACATCTTCGTCTTGAATTGCATCTGTTGGCTCAAGTTCTAAAAAGTCACTTTTACATGAGAATAAAAGACTTATCGAGAATAATGTGATGATGCTTTTCTTAATAATATTATTCATTTTCTTTCTCATTAAAAATCTAAATTGAAACCAGTTGACACCACTTTTACACCTGGTATATTACTACCTGTAACTCCATTGATACTCATTTCAGGGTCAAAACCATTGTAGTTAGATAAGGTCCATAAGTTTTCACCTGAGACAAATGCTCTTAATCCACTTACACCTACTTTATCACAGATTCTTCTTGGCAATCTGTAAGCTAAAGTCACATTTTTCAATCTTACATAAGATCCATCTTCTAAATATCTTGAAGACATCTCATTACCTCTGTCAGTATTGTTGGTAATATATCTTGGAACATCTGTATAAATATTATCTGGAGTCCAAGCATTTAAAGCATCTACTGCCAAATTGCCACCAGGGTTTACACCATCATGCATATTCGTTGCGTAATCGTGATTATAGACTTTGTTTCCATAGTTGAAGGAGAATAACATACTCAACTCTAAGTTTTTATAACCTACCATATAGTTAAGTCCGCCAAAAATTGATGGTAATGCAGTACCTAATCGAACTCTTTCTGCATCATTGTATTCACTTGTAACCATTTTTCCAGAACCATTTGGATCTTCAATTGCTGAAGAAGGCATAGTTTCACCATTTTCTCCAGTATGGTTTACATACCACATTGGACGTCCATTTTGAGGGTTAACTCCAGCCCATTCTCTTAAATAAAACTGATAAAGACTTGCTCCTTCTTCAATCAATTTTGTTCCACTAATCATTTCATCAGTGGTTAACTTTAAAATGGTATTTTTATTCGTCGAAATATTAAAGCCAATAGTACTGCGGAAGTTTGGACCTGTTTTAATATCATAAGACATGGCCACTTCAACACCCTTATTATCCATTGCTCCTAGGTTGGTTAAAATTGATCCAAAACCTTTTGAAGCAGAAAGAGGCTGAGAGAATAATAACCCATCAGAATGTCTGATATAATATTCAGCTGACAATGTTAGTTTACTCATTAACCTAGATTCAAATCCAACATTGAAACTTGTGATTTTTTCCCAACTTAAATCTTGGTTTTCTAATTGAACAGGACTTAAACCTGCATATCCGCCGTAATTAGCTCCACTGCCATACAAACCAAGAGAGGCATAATTACCAATATTATTGTTTCCAGAAGTTCCATAAGAAGATCTTAGTTTTAGATGATTTATCCATGTGATGTCATTCAGAAAGCTCTCATTACTGATAATCCATCCACCACCTACAGAATAAAATAATCCGTATTTGTTGTTCTTGCCAAAACGCGAACTTCCATCTGTACGAATACTTCCACTAAAATAATAACGGTTTTTGATGTCAATTTTTGCTTGTCCCAAGTAAGATACTAAGCTCCATTCTGATGTAAAACTGCCTGGCTGTGATGGTTTAGAACCCCAAACCAAATCATAATAACCGTCTACTGAAAAATCAGTCACACCACTGTTTACCGTAGAAATACTTTGTCCTGCTGCTTCTTGACCGGCTAAAACTTCAACTGAGAATCCATCTCTGTATAGGTTATAGTTGAATAAGTTTGAAATGTTCCAAGCAAAATTATCTGATTGAGACATGTTGCTTCTACCATTCACTCCTGCACCGTTACCATGTTCTGGGTTATAATAATTTACACCTTTATTGATAGAGTTGTCTACACCTAAAGTTGTTTTGAAAGAGAAGTTCTTCACAAAATCAACTTTCAAATAAGAGTTTAAAACCCCTCTTTTTGTCTCATATAAATATTTATCTTTTTCAGCTAAACCAATTGGGTTAAAATCAAATACCGCTTTATTGTCCCAATTGTATGTACCATCTGCATTACGTACAGGTGAAGCTGCATTGATAATTTCTACAGATCGCACAGGGTTTGCTCCTTCACTGCCACTTGGTGGTGCATTTGTTTTTGAGTAAGATAACATTGAATTAACTCCAGCAGTAAGGAAGTCATTAATTTTGTGTGATACATTGATCTTACTTGTATACCTAGTGAAATTAGAACTCAAAATTGTTCCCGTGTCATCGTAATAACCTAATGAGAAAAAGACTTTCGTTAGATCATTTCCTCCACTGATGTTTAAATTGTGATTATTTACAAAACCATCTTTATATAACTCATCTCTCCAATTTGTATTGGTATGAACATGTGTTCCAGGTATTACTTTTCCATTTTGATCTAACGGGCTTTCTGTACTAAAAGGATTGAAACCTACAATACTCTCAACATTGTCATTGGCAAACTGACGAGCATCATCTGATGAAAGATTATCCACTAATCCTCTATTGTATAAACCTTGCCATGAATGTTCATAAATTTGAGTTGAATTCATTAACTGGTATCCATCAGAAATTCTACTTGAAACACCAAACTGAGAGTTTAAAGAGATTTTTGTTTCTCCTGATTTTCCCTGATTTGTAGTAATTAATATTACACCATTCGCCGCACGGGAACCATACAATGAAGCAGCTGCAGCATCTTTCAATACTGTTACACTAGCAATATCATTAGGATTAATATCAGTGATAGAACCTGTCATTGGCACTCCATCTAAAACATATAATGGAGAACTGCTTGCACTTAGGGAGCCAATACCTCTAATTCTAACAGTTGATGCAGCTCCCGGTTGCCCTGAACTGCTTGACACCATCAGGCCGGGCGTAGTACCCTGTAATGCTTTATCAAATGAAGTAACAGCTCTGTCTTTAATAACTTCATCTTCAATAGTTTCTGCTGAACCCGTGAAAGCTTCTTTTGTAGTTGTACCATAAGCAACGACCATCACTTCTTCCAAGTGTTGGAGGTCTTGCTCCATAGTTACATCGATCACAGATCTTCCATTTACTCTTTCATATTGCTTGGACATGCCAATGAAAGTATAAATTAATGTCGATGAATCAGAAGGGACAGTTATCTGATATTTACCAGACATATCTGTAACGGTAATAATATTAGTGCCTAACACTTGAATATTTACGACAGGAAGTTCTACTCCCTCTTCGTCTACAACTTTACCTTTTACAATTTTTTCTTGCGCACACAAAGAAGTCATTGCAAATAATTGTAGAAGAAAAAATAATAATAAATTCTTCATTAAATAAGATTTGAATTGGTCAAGAAAACTGAGTTGGTTAACTCATTTCTCATTAAAAATTGATGGAACTAAAAAAGCTGGATTTATAAAAAATTGGATTTCGGGCATCACGTTAATTGTAATGTGATGCCCTTTTAATAATGGTAAAATTACCTTTTGGGTAAAAAACTATAATTATTCACAAGATGATAAAAGTTGATCAAGAGCAGCGTCTTGGTCTTCTACATTTTGATACCACCCCCATTCATTGATTTCTTGTATATTAACAATGTAATTCGAATTACCTAATTCATTATTCTTGATTTTAGAAAGAATAGTTGAAATAGAACAAAGTGAAACGTCAGTGCTTTTCGGCATTGCCAATGTAAGGTAAGATAAGTCATCCCATGTTGGAGAAAGGGTTTCTAATGCATTAAATGCACTGAACTCCGTAACATCACCTACTGTCAAACGAAGACGTGTTGCTCTTGTCATTGCAGAGAAACCTTCGAACTTAATGACAGAAGTAGAGAAAAGGCCAAAACCACCGTCATCAGCAGCCGGATCTTTAATTTCAATTGTGATGTCTCCACCTTCAGCAAGGTTTGTGAAAGCATTGAACCAGTTTGTTTTTTCAACGATATAAAGCTTAGTATTAGTTCTCGTAAATTGAGTAACCTGTACACCCGCTTCAGTGACATTATTGAAAATATCTAAAACAGATAATGAACCATTGTTATTGAATAAAATTTCGTCTGCTTCGATTGAAGTAACCGCATTAAATGCTTCGATTGATGTTAATGAAGAGTTACCTTCTACGTTGATATTGCCTTTGATCTCAGTTAATGCACTGAAGCTAGGGAAAGAGACAAAACCTTCCGTATTAGAAACAGTGAAGTTACCTACACCAGAACTTTTTACATTATTCGAGATTTTAATGTTACCATTCACTGCTTTTAAGTTATCCACCATAAGGTTAGACAACTCGCCGTTATTGATTACTTCTAAACCACCTAAAGAAGTCGCAGAGATATTAATATCAGTAAATTTTGTTTTCTCTAATTTCAGGTGACCTCCCACGTTTCCAATGTTTACAGTGCCTGTACCACCGTAAGCGATTGTAAGGTCATTTTCAACGTCTACATCTGAAAGAACTACAGAAGATAATGCCCCATAGTTATTGTACTCAGGATCTTCAGCCCAGAAACTATTTAAGATTAATGATCTAACAAAAGCCAAAGACTCAAAAGATACTGTCTCTAATAGAATGTTGGTTTGGATTTCTACATTACCAGAAACGAAAGCTAATTTATTAGCAACTAATGAAGTTTGCTCTGCATTATTATTGTCAAAGAAACTGCCCGCTACAGTAAATAAATTATCAAATGCTACTGAGCCTTTTACAGATGATAATACCAAGTCACCTCCTACAGTTTCTAAAGCCGGAAGCGTGACATCCATTAATTCAGATAAATGAAGGTTTCCACCTGCCACTCTTAAATTGGATAATTGTTTTAATTGATCTTCTGTAGTAACTAAGATATTACCTGTAACAATTGAAGCACCTTGTGTAGTGTATTTAGAAAAATTGTCAGCAGTTAATAAGTCACCATAATAAACCGAGTTGTCACTCTCAGCTACTTCTTCTTTGATTGAGTTTAAACTATCTGAAATAGCTGTATATTGATCTGAAAGTTTTGTGTTTTCGGCAATAATTCCTGCCATAGTCTCATCCATTTCTTGAAGTTTCTCAAGTAATGCATTTTGATGAGATTCTTTAAGTGCAGCTAATTCTTGATCTAAACTGTCTAAGTTAGAATTCAGATCATCGACTTTTCCACTAAGGTTGTCAATTTGATTTTGAATGTCGAGGTTGTCTTCTTGACAACTTACCATACAACACGAAAGTGCTACTAATGAAAGTGCAAGTTTGTTACGAAGCATAATTTAAAGTTTAAATAAATAGAAAGGAGTTGTAATACTCTTTGGAAATTTTATGTAAATTTTCGTTAAATATGCATCGTAAACTAATTTGCATTATGATAAGTTGTACCATAGTAACTAATGGTACAACATCCACGAGTGGTACACTGTATTTTCCACGAGTGGTACACCTTAAACAACTAATATATTGCTACTTACTCTTTTTATGGTTTATATAGACAAAAAGCATATCAGCTGTCATTAAATTGTATTTAGTGGGGGTTGAACAGTGTAAATTAGGTTATTCTAACATTCTTAATTATGATTTTTAGTTACATGAGCTCTAAATTTGTGTTTAGGGGATTTCAATATTTATCTACTAATGGAATCTCTCAGAAAATTGAACTAAAACCATCTCATCACTAGTTTTATCCCATTAATTATACCATTCATTTAAACTTTGAATGGGATTCACTAGACTGTATAATAATAGACAATAATAGCATTCATGATCTTGGACAGTATTTTTCATTTATCACTACTAATAGGAGTAATATTATCTTTCTTACTTTCGATGTATATCTTTTTTGTTCCACCAAAACACCCCTCCAATACTACTTTGGGAAGTTTGATTTTGGTTTGGACTGTAACAGTATTTGTATATGTTTTCAAATCAGATGAGTTTTTCATTCAATATCCTCATCTCTATTCTCTCATAGACCCCATTGTATTATTATTTTTTCCGCTGATGTTTTTTTACATCAAGTTCTACTTTACTCCCTCTTCAAAAATTGATTATAAATTAGTATTTCATTTTTTACCAGTATTATTATACTTCGTCGCATTTTCTCCATTTCTGATTCTATCTTCCAATGAAAAAGTAGAACACCTAACAAATGAATTGCCCGATTGGTTTTTACCCTATAGTCTATTTTTTGATTCAATAATTATTGTACAAGGAGTAATTTACTCTTTAAAGTCCGCAAAAATTTTGTATCAGTTTCATGACACCTCAAGTCTTTCAAAAGATTTCCGATGGTCTATTCGCTTTATGAAATACTTTGTTTTCAGCAATATCTTTTTGTGGGCCTTAGGGACTGCAGCCGTTGTGCTTCAAATCATGAACGTAAAAGTACCTGTCAACTTTTTTCATTTCTTTTATTTTGGTTTAACCTGCTTAATGCTGACCATTGGATTTTGTGCTTTCAAATGGCCAAAACTATTCCTTCATTTAGCTACTATTGAATTGGAAGAAATAAAAAGTGATAAAAGCGAGGAAGAATTCTTACACAAGACTGATGAGGTATTGAATGAAGAAAGTCAACGATTACTGGCATTAATTGAAGAGAAAAAACCCTATCTGCAGAATGATTTAAAAATGCAGGACCTAGCAGACATATCAGATTTCTCTTATAAAAAGATCTCTCAATTATTAAATAATGAATTGAACACTTCTTTCTATGAATTGATGAACGACTTTAGGTTGAAAGAAGTCCTAAAGTTAATAGAAGAAGGAAAGCATATACAGTTTAACTTGCCACACCTCGGTGAGCAGGCTGGCTTTAATTCAAAGACGACCTTTAATAGAATCTTTAAACAAAAAATTGGTCAGACTCCTTCAGAATACATTAAAAGTCTGGAACAGTGATCAAAAAAGTAGTAGTGTTTTTGGGTAAATTGATGGCTCAGTTTAATGAATTAAGACGGTTCAGTACCAGTAGTTGGAACATCATCAGGCCCATCTCCTAAATCTTCTTCAGAAAATTCTTTTGGAGAAGGAAGGTCTCTTAAAGTAGTAATGCCGAAATACTCTAAAAACTGATCCGTAGTACCATAAAGCATCGGTCTTCCTATTGCTTCAGATTTACCTTTCATCTTCACCAAACCTCTGTTTAGTAACTTTTTCATGGCATAATCACTGCCTACCCCACGAATTTTTTCTATTTCTCCTTTCGTGATAGGTTGCTTATAGGCAATAATCGACAATGTTTCTAACGCAGATCTTGACAGCCTTTTCTTCGATCTGTTTTTCAGGAAAGTATTCACTACTTCACTAGTTTCTTTTTTCGTCAAGAAACTATATCCTTCCCCACTTTTGATGACTTCGAAAGAATAGTCTTTACGTTTATATTTTTTGATTAAACGCTCAATGTTTTCAAGAACCATTTCTTTGGTAATTTCTTCCTCTTCGAAAGTTTCCTGAAGTGTATTTAAAATTTCGTCGACCGAAACAGGTTCGTTAGAGACAAAAATTAGGGATTCAATTGCAATATCTATTCTTTCCATAAAAAAATATGACACTTGATAATTGTGTACTATCAAGTGCCATTTCAATTAATTAATTCTTTGTAATTAACTTCTTTTCAATTTCGCTTCAATCGAATGTTGTGTATGCGGAACAGCACGTAAACGTTCTTTAGAAATTAAGTTGCCAGTATCCACACATACTCCGTAAGTACCATTTTTGATTCTTACTAAGGCCTTTTCTAATTGGGTTCTGTATTTTACTGTTCTTGCAGCTAATTGGTTTAACTGCTCTTTTTCAAAGGCATCTGCTCCATCTTCTAGAGTTTTCCCACCTGTGTGATTAGAATCTTGACCACTAGTATCTTTGGTAATAGAATGTTTTAAATGATCAAGCTCCTTATTAGTCCTCTCTAGCTTCTTATTTAAAAGGATCTCAAACTCCTTTAAATCCTCCGCAGAATAGCGTAATTTTTCAACTGCCATATCTAAAAAACGGTTAAGGTAATATGATTTTACAAAGTTAATGAATATAAATCTAAAAAAATCGTACCATAAGAGTATTCACAAAAAATAAACTTAAAAAATAGAATTAAACTCATTATCATTGTAAATATAAACTATTAATCTGAATTCAGACTTTTTTTATGAAAGAGAATATAGGAAAATATTTAGAAAATCATTTTTGGCCTAAATTATCAAAAGAGAAATTAACCACTGAGAAAAAAAAATATGAATTAGCTTTACCATTCCAAAAAAAAGGAACCTTTCTAAAAAAAATTGAAGAAGAGTTTTATAAGTTTGATGTAGTAAGGAAAGGAATTGTAGCGGCTAATGTTTTAGCTTTAGTCTATAATTCAGAAGTCTCTTTCATCTTATTTACCGGTTCAGTACTTTATCTTTACAATCAAGCCAAGAAAATTAAAAAAACACCTGAGAAAATATTTAACCTATTAGCAGGACATCAAATACATACAAATAATCCAACAAAATCGTTTCAAAGAAGAACCTTCAATTACGATCCTACTTCTATAGGAATCAATGATATACAATTAGGTTATTTGATTGATTATAACCTCAAGACCTACCAAGTTGTAGAGCATTATCAGTTAAGCTCTAATAATGAAACAGAGGAAGAGAAATTAGTATTATTGTCTGGTATTAACGAGCTTGTTCTATTTAAGTATTTTGATCAAGTCAATTTAAAAATCAGAGTAACGGAGAAGGTAAATATTTACAGTATTGATGAAGGTTTGGATACTGAAATTCTTCTGAAACAGCAGCCAAAAGCGATACTCACCGTTAATGGAAAAAGATATTACAGAGATGCCAATCACACAGGCTCTTTTTACTCTTTCACAGAAAATAAAGTCACACACAAATACTCAAGATGGGAATATTATGATGAAAGCCGTGTGGAGTATTTGACAATTGAGCAAATTGGAGCCAAAAATTTCCATGCTTATATTGGTAAATTGGTACATGAAACCGACTTTTCTGATATTTTACCTAAAAAATGAGTGTTAAAAAAAGTTAGCTAACTTTAAGGTTAGTCAAGCACCAAAAAATTATATTATTTTTGAGGGAAAATTTGAGCAATACCTATTATATTTCCTCAAATAAAAATTTAGAAGATATTATTTTTATATAATGATACTAAAAGCAGATAATCTTATAAAGCAGTACGGTAAGCGTACAGTAGTTAATGATGTTTCTATTCAAGTAGAGCAGGGAGAAATAGTTGGTTTATTAGGACCAAACGGTGCTGGTAAAACTACATGTTTCTATATGATTGTTGGGTTGATCAAGCCAAACAACGGAGAGATTCATCTTGATGCAGAAAATATCACTACTCTTCCAATGTTTAAACGTGCTCAAAAAGGCGTTGGTTATTTAGCACAAGAACCATCGGTTTTTAGAGGATTGACTGTTGAAGAAAATATTATGTTGCCTTTAGAGATGGAAAAAATTTCTAAAGAAGAGAAAAAACAAAGAGTTGAAAACTTATTGAATGAATTTTCTCTAACACACGTTCGCAATAACTTAGGTATGTCTCTGTCAGGTGGTGAAAGAAGAAGAACTGAGATTGCACGTACGTTATCAACAAACCCAAGTTTTGTACTTTTAGATGAACCTTTTGCAGGTGTTGACCCTATCGCCGTAGAAGAAATTCAAAGAATTGTCTATAACTTGAAAAAGAAAAATATTGGTATTCTTATTACTGACCACAACGTAACAGAAACTTTATCAATTACTGACAGAGTTTACATCTTACAAAGTGGTGTTGTATTTAGAGACGGTACTCCTGATCAGCTTATCAATGACCCAGAGGTTAGAAAAGCTTACTTTGGTGAATACGCTGAATACAAAAAGAAAGATTTTTCTGAGTAAGAAAACTAAAAATCATACTAAGGACGCTCAGATGGGTGTCCTTTTTTTGATACCCAAAATATTATATTACTTTAGCGTTTATCTTGAAACTAAATTAACAATAACAGTCAACTGTGCGTAACTATTTTTTTCTCAATCACCTATGAGAATTGGATAGTTAATTGTTTAGTTTCACAATTGATCTTAGAACTATCTTAACATATGGAAATACTTGCTTCTGCTATTAATTGGATTTCAAAAAGAAGAATGCATCAGATTGAACATTTTATGATGCATCCTATTGAGGTACAAGAATATTTATTCAAGGATTTAATTTCTAGTGCAGCTCAAACGGAATGGGGCAAGAAATATGATTATAGTTCGATAAAGAATCTTGATACTTTTGAAGAAAGAGTGCCTATCTCTACTTACGAAGATTTGAGCCCTTACATCGAAAGAATGATTCGAGGAGAACAAAATATTTTATGGCCTTCTAAAATCACTGATTTCTCAAAGTCATCAGGTACCACAAATGCCAGAAGTAAATTTATTCCTGTTTCTAAAGAAGCTTTGGAGGATTGTCATTATAAAGCGGGTAAGGATCTTATCACTATTTATCTTAATAATCATCCAACTTCAAAAGTTTTATTTGGAAAGAGCTTAGGAATAGGTGGCAGTTTACAGAAGAACCATCATTATAATGATAGTTTGATGGGTGATGTTTCTGCAATTATCATGAAGAATCTCCCCTTTTGGGCTGAGTTTATGAGAGCTCCTAACCTTGAGGTAGCACTTATGGATGAGTGGGAATCTAAGATTGAAAGAATTGCTGAAACAACAACGGATAAAAATATAACAAGTATAGCAGGTGTTCCTACTTGGACTTTGGTCTTGTTTGAAAAGATTCTAGAACAGACGGGAAAATCATGCTTGGCAGAAGTTTGGCCTAACTTGGAAGTGTTTTTCCATGGTGCTGTAGCTTTTGGTCCTTACAGAGAAACGTTTAAGAAGCTGATTGGCCGTGATGATATGCACTTCACTGATGTATACAACGCATCTGAAGGTTTCTTTGGGATTCAAGATACTACTAATGACGATGAACTCTTATTACTCCTTGATTATGGTGTGTTTTATGAGTTTATCCCTATGTCAGAGTTTGATAAAGAAAACCCTAAAGTAGTACAATTAGCGGATGTTGAAATTGGAAAAAACTATGCAATATTAATTACAACAAATGCTGGCTTATGGAGATATTTGATTGGTGATACGGTGCGATTCACATCAAAATATCCTTACAGAATTAAGATTTCAGGCCGTACTAAGCATTTTATTAATGCTTTTGGTGAGGAAGTGGTCATAGAAAATGCAGAAGAAGCAATAAAGGCCGCTTGTAAAGCAACTCAAGCTGAAGTAAGAAACTTTACAGCAGCTCCTGTTTATCTCCAGGAAGGTCAAAAAGGTGGTCATGAATGGGCCATTGAATTTAAACATACTCCTAATAACCAACAGCTGTTTATTGAAACACTTGATAAAAAGTTAAGAGAAATCAACTCAGATTATGATGCAAAACGTTATAAAGACATGGCATTGATTGAACCAAAAATTCATTTTCTGCAACCAAAATCTTTTTATAATTGGATGAAATCAAGAGGAAAATTAGGAGGCCAAAATAAAGTACCTAGATTGGCTAATCATAGAGAATATTTAGACTCTTTATTAGCTTCACTATAATAACTAAACATGAAACAACAAACACCAAAGACAGCCATCTTATTGATGCATTGTCCAGATCAAAAAGGAATTATATCATATACAACTCAGTTTATTCACGAAAATCAAGGCAATATCATTTACCTTGATCAGTATGTGGACCGAGAAGAGGGACGTTTCTTTATGCGAATAGAATTTGATATTGATTCTTTTTTGATTCCAGAAGATAAAATCAGAGATTATATAGAGACACTTTTAGCAAAGAAGTTTGACATGACTTTGAAGCTCTATTTTAATACGCAAAAACCAAGAATGGCTCTTTTTGTGACGAAGATGTCTCACTGTTTATATGATATTTTATCAAGAACTGATTCTGGTGAGCTACAAGCTGAGATCCCTATGATTGTCAGTAATCATCAACACTTGAAAAAAGTAGCAGATAAATTCAAGATTCCTTTCTTCCATTTTGAAATGAATAAGGAAAATAAAAAGGAACAAGAAGAAGCACAGTTGAAATTAATGAAAGAACATAATATTGATTTTGTAGTTCTTGCTAGATACATGCAGATTCTTTCTCCTGAATTTATTAAGAGTTACCCTGATAAAATCATTAATATCCACCACTCTTTCTTACCAGCATTTGTTGGAGCAAAACCATATCATGCAGCACATGAAAGAGGTGTGAAAATTATTGGAGCTACTTCACATTATGTAACTTCAGACTTAGATGCAGGACCAATCATCGAACAAGATGTAGCCAAAGTAAGTCATAAGGATACCGTGAAGGAATTGATCCGTAAGGGTAAAGATTTAGAGAAGATCGTTTTATCAAGAGCACTTTATCAACATGTAAACCGCAAGCTGATGACGTATAAAAATAAGACAATCATATTTGATTAGAAATAATAAAGGGTGATACATTTGAATGTATCACCCTTTATTATTTTGTAAGAATTGAGATTATAAAGAGATATCTAATACCTCGAATTTCATAATTCCTCTTGGAGTTTTAATTTCAGCAGTCTCTCCTACTTTTTTACCCACTAAACCTTGAGCGATTGGAGAATCGATTGAAATTTTATTTTCTCTAACGTTTGCTTCTTTAGCAGAAACCAATGTATATGACATCTCAGCACCTGTTGGCGCTTTGATTTTAACAGTACATAGAATACCAACTTTAGAAGCATCAAGTTTTGATTCATCAATTACTCTTGCATTGGCAATTAGATTGGCTAAGTTGGCAATTTTAGCTTCTAAATGACCTTGAGCATCTTTTGCTGCATCATATTCAGCATTCTCACTTAAATCTCCTTTATCTGTTGCTTCAGCAATCTGACGAGCAATATCAGCTCTGCCTTTCGTTTTGAGCTCTGTAAGTTCGTCTGATAACTTCTGAAGGCCCTCCGCTGTATAATAAGTAACTTGTGCCATAAGTTTTGTTTTTATCTATAAATGAAAAACGATCCAATTAAATTAGATCGTATTATAATCGTGTAAGAAGACAAATATATGTCTTCTTCTATTATTTAGAAAGAATTTTATTGATTATCTATGGTTTTATCAGCTTTGCCAGCCACGAAAACTGCACCAATTAAGACTACCAATAAAAGGATAGCTGTAAGTTCAAATGCAAAGATTTGATCGGTCATAAAACTGATACCCAAATTAGAAGTAATACCTTCATTGTTGACCGTGTAATCTCTATCTAAGTCCTCCTCTAAAATTCCAAAGGCTAATATTCCAAATAACACCGCACCAAATAAAAAACCAATGAAAGTTCTTTTGGAACCACTATCCATTTCATGATCAATAGAATTTTTGGTATACATTACTCCAAATAATAAAAGCACTAATACCCCACCGATATAAACCATTACTTGTGTTATTGCAAGGAAGTCAGCTCCTGAAAGTACAAACAATCCTGCTACACTCAATAATGAAAAAAGTAGATATGCTGCATTATGGATGACATTTTTTGTAAAGAACAATGCCAAAGATGATAATGCTATTACACCTATGAAAAAATAAAATACTATTAATGTTATCATTATTTCTTTTTGATCACTTTAGGTCTGAATTTTGGTTTTGGAGCCGCTTTTTTAACCGACTTTGCCTCAACCTCTTTTTCCTCAACTTTAGCAACAGGAGTTTTCGCTTCAGTAGTTGTACCCAACTTCGCTGCTTTCTTTTTCTCTTGTTCTAAATCATACAATCTGTTTTTCTCTTCTACCTCTTCAGGAGACATATTAGCAAAACCATAAGTAAGACTACGCATATCTAGCTCGCTGTAATCATATGATTTTGTCATCGTCAGACATTCCGTTGGGCAAACATAAGTACACAAGCCACAGAAAAGGCATTTTGCCATATCAATGTCAAACTTTGCTGCATAAATACGCTTTGGTGTACCATCAGAACACTCTCCAATCACCTCACTTGATTTGATGGGTGCTATATCAATACAATCTACAGGACAGATTTTTGCACATTTGTCACAAACAATGCAATCATCAATCTCAAGATCTAATTTATATCTACCATTATCAGGAACAGGCAATACCTCTTCAGGGTATTTCAGTGTTACAATAGCATTTTGTTTTTCAAAATAATTATCATCACTGGTTCCTATAGGATCTCTCCTTTCATTTTTCAAAGCATCTTTAAAGTGATCTATTGTAATTTTTAGACCATGTTTGGATGTTTCAAATGCTTCTTTAATATTTCCGAAGTATGAATTATTTGCTCCTATTTTTTTACTCATTCGCAAATCTTTATAATAATTATTGTAAAGTTAATAATTTCTTGGAGTAAAATAACCGTTTAAGAGTAAATTATGTTTTGAAGGATTTAATGTTTTAATACTGTTGAACTTCTGTTTATGAAGATTGATATTTGAAATGAGATCCTTTTTATCCTAACGCAAAAAAAACGCATCCAAAGAAAGAATCCTAAGATGCGTTTTAAGTACATGGAAAGAAGAAAAGGGACATTTTCTTTTTTTCAGGTACTTGATAGAACTAAAAATATTAATGATGGTGTTCAGCTTCAGCCTTTTTCATTTCTGCCATTAGATAATAGGCATTGTTTAAAGCAACTTTTTGATTCTGATTCAATTCCTCTAAGAATTTAACCTGAACAAAACCATTATCTTTTTCCCCAGTAATTACTTTATGAGGCTTAAAAGCGTATTCATCCTCTTCCATTTCAACGGTAAAGAAATACATATTATTATCTTCTCTCACCAATGCATCTTCTGGAAGTGCTGTTGTGAAGACATTATTAATCATAATTTTTCCTTTACAATAAGTCCCAGGAATTAATCCATTTTTATCTCCATCAATATCAGCATGTAAGTGAATTGCTTTAGGTCCTTCTTCAAATGATCGTCCAACATTGAACACACTTGCTTTCATCTTTTGCTTTGGGTTCACCTCTGTTGTAAATAACACTTCTTGCCCCACTTGAATTTTTGAGATATCTTTTTCGAAAACCATAAGATCGACATGGATATCATCCAGATTAATCACCTCAAACATTTCTTTTTGAGGATCAACATATTGCCCAGTTTTTACTTCAACAAGTTTGATATAACCGTTCAATGGACTGATGACAGGAACGTTTTCATAAATCTCTCCCTTCTTAATCTTATTAAGGTTTAAATGAAGCATTTTCAATTGAGCTTCTAGACCTTTCACCTCTCCTTTTGTTGAAAAGAAATCTGAAGAAGCTTTTTGGTATTCTCTTCCTGAGCCCACCTTTTCTTCATAAAGCTTTTTCTGTCTGTTATATTCCTCCTCCAGAAACTTTAATTGATTGATCTTTGTGACATAATCCGTTTGAAGTTTGATGAGATTGGGGTGATTTAAATAAGCCAAAACTTGATTTTTCTTTACCTTTTCCCCTTCTATCACATTAATCTTTTTGACATTGGCTCCAATAACAGCAGTAACCGAAGCTTCATTTTGTGGTGGCACTTCAAGAGAGCCATTTGTCAATACATACTCTCCAATATTAATTTCAGGAATATTACCTATTTGCATTTCCATACTTTTAAACTGAAGCATTGATAAATGTACTTCCTCTTCATGGTCATCATGATCATCGTGTCCACCTTCTTCATGAGAATGTTCATCACCTTCATGTTGATGAGAACTTGAAGTGGGTTGACAACTTATTGTTGTTAATCCAAAAAATAGAAAAGCTATAATATATTTATATTGATTCATTGTTGTGTCTTGTTATTTGCCAGTAATGTATTCTAATTCAATCATAGTTTGATTGAAGTTGTTGAGGGTTTGCAAGTAATTATACTTTAGCTCCAGACTTTGATTAATATTCTGGAAATACTCGATATAATTGATGGCACCATGCTCAAAACTTTTCTGAGCATTTTTGATGATACGATCTACCTGCGGAAGGGCTTTACTTTCATAGTAATTCAAGCTTCCATTAAGCTGATTTACTTCTTGTTCCAATCTGATATAATCACCCTCTAATTGAATTTTATATTGCTGTGACTGTATCATTGCATTTTGAGCTTTCAATTTAGAAGCATTTACTTTAGCTTTACTCGAGCCATAAAATATTGGAATTGCTAACCCTACTGATACTCCTTGGAAACGGTTAGAGGAATTTGCAATACCACCATCTTCTGAAAGAGGAACACCATTCATCGAATTATTAAAATAACCCAGGTTTATATCAGGAAGCATTTCAGAAGAAGCAATCTTCTTTTCAGCTTCTGCTACTTGAACTTGCTGATTGATGAATGCGAGTGTAGGATTATTTTCAACAGTATTCGTATTTAAATTATTTTTCTTCTTCAACTTTTCGGGTTGAAACTTCAATCCTGTAGTATCTTGCAGTAACACTCTTAGGGTGTTTTTCTGAATATTAATTTCAGAATTCAATACAAAAAGTCTATTCTCAATCTCCATTACCTGTGTTTCAGCGGAAGCTTTTTCGAGGAAATTCGTTGCTTCAGTTTCAAAACGGATGGTAGAAGCATGAAGAAACCTTTTGTACAAACTATCTTGATAGAACATCAAAGTCTGTTGTTCGTTCAAATAACTTAATTGGAACCACGCCTTTTTTATTTCCCTTTTGATTTCTTGTTCTGTCATACTGAGTTTCAACTGACTTCCAATAATATTCTCTTTTGCAAGGTCTTTACGGCGAGAATAGACTGTAGGAAATTCAATACGTTGAGAAATCTCTATCCCCAAATCATTTCGAAAGGAATTGTATTGACCATAAGTGGAAGTAAGCTCAGTTTTCTGGATATTGACGGCCTGTTTTTTACCCAATTCAGCAATTTCAATTTCAGAGTTGGCTATTTTGATATTACCATTCTGCTGTAAACCAATTGATATCGCCTGATCCAAAGATGTAACAGTTGTAATGTCTTGGCCAAAGGTCTTATTTCCAGAAATAAAGAACGCACAACCGATAAATAAGGCAATAATTGGTTTAGGATTGACTTTAATTGAGTTTGATTTTTCTATCATCGAATATAAAACTGGTAAAACAATTAATGTCAAAAATGTTGAAGTGATCATTCCACCAATAACCACAGTGGCAAGAGGTTGTTGTACCTCTGCTCCTGCTGATGTGGAAATCGCCATTGGTAAGAAACCTAAAATATCCGTCAAGGCCGTTAATAAAATAGGTCGTATTCTCCTTCTTGCTCCAATTTTTATTCTTTCCATTAAGTTGTCAACTCCTTCTTCTTTCAGTTCATTCCATCCTTCAATAAGGACTAATCCATTAAGTACAGCCACGCCAAATAATACGACAAAGCCAACTCCGGCAGAAATACTAAATGGCATTCCTCTTACCCACAAAGAAATGATTCCGCCAATCGTTGCAAAAGGGATAGCCATCGCAATCATAAGTGTTTGCTTAAAAGATTTCAACGCTAAAAAGAGCAATAGGAAAATGGAGAGAAGAGCGATGGGTACTACTACCTTTAATTTTTTAGAGGCCCTTTCAAGGTTTTCAAATTGTCCTCCATATCGAATAAAATAACCGGCAGGCAATACGAGCTCTTGGTCTAGTTTTTCCTTTATATCATTGACTACTGATTCTATATCTCTTCCCCTCACCATTAAACCAACATAAGTTCTACGTTGTGTATTATCTCTACTGATCTGCATCGGGCCGGGTTCATAGACTACATCGGCAATTTGATTTAGAGGAATTTGATATCCATTAGGAAGGCTCACATATAAGTTTTTGATATCATCAATGTCATTTCTCCTATTTTTCTGAAATCTTACCACTAGATCAAATCTTTTTTCCCCTTCGAAGATCATTCCAGCAGATTTTCCGGTGAAAGAAGTTTGTACAAGGTCATTCAGGTAATTGATATTGAGACCATATTGAGCAATTTTATCTCTATCATAATGGACAACAATTTGAGGAAGGCCATCTGTAGCTTCTACTCTTTTATCAGCAATACCTTTTACATCATTAATTATAGCACTGATTTCTTCTGCTTTTTCAGCTAGAATATCCAAGTCTTCACCATATAACTTAATTGCAACATCTTCTCTTACCCCAGAAATCAATTCATTAAAACGCATCTCAATGGGCTGGGTAAATTCAAAGTTTATTCCTGGAACGACAGAAACCTTTTCTTTGATTTTTTGAATCAATTCCTCCTTTGTACAAGCACTTGTCCACTCCTTCTTGGGTTTTAAAATAACCAAACAATCCGCCACATCCATTGGCATTGGATCTGTAGGAACTTCCGCTACTCCAATTCTACTCATCACCTGCTCAATTTCAGGAAAATTGGCTTTCATGATATTTTCGATTTTCGTAGTCGCTTTTATTGTCTCTTCTAAAGAAGTACCCGGTTTCATAATCACATGATAGGCAATATCACCTTCATCCAGTTGCGTCATAAATTCACCCCCCAATGTTGAGAAAAGATAGAATGAAGAAAGTAAAACCGTAATACATGCTACTATTATCACTTTTCCTTTACTAAGAGATTGTAAAAGGACGGGTTCATATGCTTTTTCTATAGACTGAATAATTTTATCACCAAAAGAGGATTTATTATTCCTTTTTACATTGATAAACAATGAAGAAACCATAGGTACATAAGTCAAACAAAGAATCATCACACCGATCATGGCAAACATAAAGGTAAGTGCCATTGGGATGAACATTTTACCTTCTACACCTTCTAAAGTAAGAATTGGAGCAAATACAATAAGAATGATTAATTGGCCGAAGAAAGCAGAGTTCATCATTTTAGTAGATGCTGTTTTACTGACTTCATTTTTCTGCTCCTGATTTAACCCTTCCGTACTCAATACTTTCTTATGCATCATAAAGACTGTTGCCTCAACAATAATCACAGCTCCATCTACGATTATACCGAAATCAATAGCCCCTAAACTCATCAGGTTTGCCCATACATCAAATACATACATCATCATAAAGGCAAAAAGTAATGATAATGGAATTGTTGATGCAACTACAAGACCTCCTCTCCAATTTCCGAGTAAAAGCACTAATACAAAAATCACTATCAAAGCCCCTTCAATCAGGTTATTCCAAACGGTAGAGGTTGTCTTTTCAATCAGCTTATTTCTTGCAAGAAACTCCTTAATTCTGACACCTTTTGGTAATGAAGGCTGAATCAATTCTACTCTTTCTTGGACAGCTTGAATTACATCATTAGAATTGGCTCCTTTTAACATCAGAATCATTCCACCGACCGCTTCACCTTCACCTTCTTTGGTCAAAGCACCATAACGTACAGCATGCCCAAATTGTACTTTTGCTATATCTCCGATATGAACAGGGATGCCATTTTCATTTTTAATTACAATTTTACGAATGTCATCTAATGATCGGATTAATCCATCTCCTTTAATGAAATTAGCTTTGTGATTCTTTTCAATATAGGAAGCACCTGAGTTTTGATTATTTAAGGACAATGAATTATAAACATCACCAATGGTGATACCCATTGAATTAAGAACATCAGGATCAACGGCCACTTCATATTGTTTGATATTTCCTCCAAAAGCATTGACTTCAACGACTCCCGGAACCATAGCCATTTGTCTTCTTATGATCCAATCTTGAATAGATCTTAAATCAGTTAAAGAATACTGATCTTTATAAGCTGAATCAACTTCTAATGTATATTGATAAATCTCCCCAAGACCTGTACTGATTGGCCCTACAAACGGTTCTCCAAAACCTGCAGGAATTTTTTCTTTTACTTCAGCTAGTTTTTCGACGACAAGTTGCCTGGGAAGATATGTACCTATTTCATCTTTAAAAACAATGGTAACCAAAGACAACCCCGAACGGCTAACAGATCGTATTTCTTCCACATCAGGAAGGTTTGACATTGCTAATTCGACAGGATAGGTTATAAATTGTTCTATTTCCTCAGTACCTAAACTAGGTGCTTGAGTAATGACTTGTACTTGATTATTTGTGATGTCAGGGACGGCATCAACAGGAACCTTTGTTATTGACCAAATACCACCGCATATCCATGCCATGATAAATACGCCAATAATAAGTTTATTTTTGATTGAAAATGATATGATACTACTTATCATCTTTCTTTACTTTTTTTTGTTGGTGTATACTACTCCTAGTCCAATTCTCATTGTACACGAAAACATATACAGAAATCAGTTAATGATTCAGTAATTAGAAAGGAGAAAAAATGGATATAACAATCAGGCTACTCTTTTTAGCTGAGAAGCGAACAGAAGTTATATCAAGTAGGTTAGTATACTGTAGGAGGTCCCCGTTTACCTGAACAGGTAATGTAAAGAAGTGATTTTACAGAGAGATTATCAACCACATAGTGATTAACAACTTCTGTAATAGATTTTGGGGTGCTCCATAAAATGCAGAAAGCAATTACTTCTCTAATCAACTTAGGAGCTTTTAAGATCATTTCGTTATCGGTAGAGATCTTATTATCTACCACTGCAGAATGATTAATATGACCTAAAAGACAAGCAATAAAATCATACAGATCTAAATCAGTATGCTCGTTATAGTTGTATGTTTTACGGTCTGTACTATCATCTTTAATGCAACAACCCTTCTGCTCAGCTGAGCAATGTATATCGTATTCAGAGTGGGCAATAAAAGTGTGAGTAACTCCTATTGTGTACACTAAGAATATAAAAAATGATATGTACTGTTTAACATTATTCATCAATAACAAATTTAGGAATTAATAATGTGCAACAGTTAGGCAATAATATAAAAAGAACCTGAATAATTGTTAAAAGCAAAGGCATCTACCTTCTGTAAGATAGATGCCTCTTAGCTATATTATTTTAATATGCTCAATATCATTCCCGAACTTCACTTCGTCCCCATCCTTTTTATCTTTAAAGAACCTATAAAATGGAGAATCTGTTGTCAGACCAATGATGTTCTTGCCTTCGTACTTTAAAGCAGGAAGCTTTACTCCTACTACAAATAATGAACTTTCGGTTTCGAAAATACTCCCTTTCCCAATGCCTTCATTTAAATAAGGCTGATGCATCAGTCGCACTACATTCTGGAAATTGCTTTGAGTACTTTCTTTAGAGTCTTTGATTTGTGCTTGTAAAAATGATAATACTTTTTCTTTTGACGTTTTCATTTCAATTATCTTATGATTAATAGTTTTAAGTAATTATACAATCAAAATCGGAAGTTTTAGATCTTCTTTTTTTGACTACTCAGCGTTAGAATTTCATCACGTAGCTATGCTATGCTCTTCAATTCTGCCTTGATTAATCAAAAAAATAATAATCTAACTTTTCCCAATTTTAAATGTTTAACTAATTTATATGAATCTCTATATACACAACTATAAGATAATAAATGAAGTTTCAAAAAGCACTATTTCTTGATCCAAATTTCGATATTAGATCCATCTCTCCATAAATAATTCAATCCCTTTGATGCATACGACTTGCTTGGGTCATTATTGAAGAAGATTGCTACTTCAGGAACTTTTGCCCCCCACTTGGAAGACATTTTCCCTTCTCCTTTACGGATAAATGACAGTTGGATAAAACCTTTAAAAGCATAAGCGACTAAAACTAATTCACCCTCGTTGGCTTTTTGAATAGCTTCTGTTAAAGTGGAACTATTGCTAGCCTCACCTAACATTTTCCAATTGCTATCCGCTGAGATTTTATCGTATGCTTCTGTCATCGTAAGGAAACTTCCACCAACATAAGGATCTTTGAAATCATCAATGTTAAAGATTTCAGTGATCGCTCTGGAAGTATACTGACGGCATTTCATTGGGTCAATACCTTTCTGATAGCACTCCTTGTATTCCTTTACGTATTTATTCAAAATGTCATTTAACTCAACTTCTGTTAAAGACTGCTTTGGTTTTGATGTAGAAATAGTTTCTTTTGATGTTGCTCCTGCTCCTGATAAAAGTGCCTCATCCTCAGTAATTGGTGTCTCAATTTTTGAAAACAAGAAAGTACCTTGATCTACATTTTCATTATTGAAAAACTCACCTTTATACATATAATTTGCGATGATTTTCCCTTCAAAACGTTCACCGTCTTTTTGACGCAATGTAAGTGTACCATCTTCGGCGATCTCGCCTGTCAGTGTTTTTTTGTCTTTTGTGTCTACATATATACAATAGCCTTCTGCTTTTTGATCTTCAATAGAAAAACGAAGTCTTACTTTTAGTTCAGTATTTATTAATCCTTCAAAAGAATAATCTGTTTGTTGTGCCTGCACTTGCATGGCAAAAGCAAGTAGTACAGTTAAGATAAAATATTTAATCATTGTAATTTTGTAAGTGTTAGAGTGCGAAAATAAGGTTTTTTCTTTGTTTTTGAGCAGTTATACATTTAAAATTGGAAAAAGTTAGATTTTGATTGTATAACTGCTTATTTAGCTTATCGCATAATTCTAGATAAAAATATCATCAATAAAGTTTTACAAAGGATGTTCACTCACAACGTTCATTTTAAGTATAAACTATTCGTTTTCTTCAATGCAAAATACTATGGATTCTCTATTTCATGCTCTTGTACATTCAAACGAAAATATATCTGAACTAAAAAAGCTTTCGAGAGGTGATTTACTAATCAGAGTGGGAGAAATTGAAAAGCACATGTATATCATTTTAGAAGGTGCTGTGCGTGTTACTTATTTTGAGGAAGGAAATAAGGAAGAGCATACTATTCGGTTTGGCTATAAAAATTCCATTTTAGCATCTATCCCTTCATTTTTTGATGGAAGCCCATCTCTATTTACTATTGAGTGTATCAGAAGTTCAACGGTAAAGAAGATTCATAAAACACATTTTTTTGAAATAATTGCTTCAGATCCAGCTTATCAAAAGGAATATGATCTTTATCTACAAAATTTCTTTAAGCAACAGATTAAAAGAGAGATTGATTTATTGACTACTTCTCCTGTCAAAAGATTTGAAAGGGTAATAAAGAGAAGCCCTCAATTGTTTCAACATATACCCATGAAATACATCGCTTCTTATCTAAGAATGCAACCAGAGACCTTGAGTAGGATCATGAAAAAAGACAGAGACTTGATGAAAGAATCTAAATAGAAGTTCTTTTTCTAAATAAAATTTGTAGTTTTAATGTTAAACATTTCATTCTTTACCTGTTTTTTAGGTTATAAAATTATCAATCAATGAACTATATACTAGATGAGTTTTCAAGGACATGGGTATCTCCTTCTCAATATGACTATTTATTGGCAAAGGGCTGGAGACATTTCGGACCAAACTTCTTCAGGTATAATATTAGCATTCATGATGAAAAAGTTTGTAACGTTTTACCATTACGTTTAAGAGTAACTGATTTTAAACCTTCAAAGTCACAACGTAAAATTTTACGTAAATGTGAGCATTTCAAATTAAGTATTCAAAAAGCAGAAATTGATGATATCTCACAAGAATTATTTCATGAGCATAAGATGAAGTTTGAGGATAATGTTCCTCAAAGCATTTTTGATTTTCTGTCTAAAGAAAAAACGTCAAGTACCCCCACCACTATTCTAGATCTAAGAGTATATGATGCCGATAAACTAATTGCTGTTAGTTATTTTGGAATTGGTGAAAGTTCTCTTTCTAGTATTTATGGAATGTTTCACCCCGAATATAGAAGTTATAGTTTAGGCATTTTTACCATGCTTGTAGAGATCATGTATGCTAATCAACTGGAATGCGATTACTACTATCATGGTTACTGTTATGACGTTCCATCCTTCTATGATTATAAAAAGAAGTTCTCGGCAATGGAAACGTATTTGTGGGATAAAGACAAGTGGATTGATTATTCTTCTTTTGATAAAGCGGTTTCGATAAGTGCTAATAGCTGATCTTTTTTATCGTCCAGCACTTCGGGTAAAATAGGAATAACCATAAATTGAAGTGTAGTATTTCTTAAAAGTGGTCTAAGTTTGACAGCATCTTTTTCAGAAATGATCACCACTTTATTTGACCCTATCTCATTTTCAATTCTCTGAATTGTTTTTTCAGTGAAAGAGTAATGATCTCTAAACTTAAAGTGCTTTACAACCTCTTTTTGTAATTCTTCTTCGATATACTCAATCATAGGTTCAGGCTTAGCGATACTTGTCATCACATACACCTTTTGATCATCAGCATTGACATCTGATTGTTCATTCAAGACATAAGCTTCATCATATTTGATAGAAGTAAAGAATACATGTGCATTGGGAGCATACTTATGTGTTTCCTGAGTATAAGTATCAATTTCAGTTTGAGAAAGTTGATTTTTAACTTTTGTGTAAATGATGATATCAGCTCTTGAAGCTCCCTCCCGATTCTCTCTTAATCTACCTAAAGGCAATACTTCATCTTTGAAAAATGGAGAGCTGAAATCAGAAAGCATAATATTCAAATCTCTGTGAATGGCTCTATGCTGAAAAGCGTCATCTAGAACGATCATATCAGAATCCATAAAGAAGGGCATCCCAAGTACTCTTTGTTCAGCTACTACCACTTCCACATTATTATATTTTGAGTGATACTGCATTGGCTCATCACCAATTGTTTTAGCAGTAGCTATTTCATCCGCATATATTGGTCCTTTAGTTTTTCTACCGTATCCTCTACTTAAGATGCCTACCTTATACTTCTTTGAAAAGTTTTGGATCAGAAATTCTACGAAAGGTGTTTTTCCAGTACCTCCCACTGATAAATTTCCAACACAAATAATAGGCAAAGTAAATGAGACAACACGACTTCTGCCATTGTCATAGTTTTTATTACGAATGCTTGTAATGTAATCGTATAAGGTAGAAAAGGGCTTTAATATATACTTCATGCCTCAAAAATAGATAATAAAAAACCCATCTGAAAAACAGATGGGTTGAAAATATTCTAATAAAAGTAATTATGCTAAAGCAATTTTTACTTTTTCAGCAGCTTCTTTAAGAGTAATCGCTGAAGTTACTTTTAATCCTGACTCGTCAATGATTTTAGCACCTTCCTCAGCGTTAGTACCTTGAAGACGTACAATGATTGGCACTTGAATGTCACCAATGTTTTTGTAAGCTTCAACAACACCGTTTGCTACACGATCACAACGAACGATACCACCAAATACGTTGATAAGGATAGCTTTTACGTTAGGATCTTTAAGGATAATTCTAAATCCAGCTTCTACAGTAGTAGCGTTTGCTCCACCCCCTACGTCAAGGAAGTTAGCAGGATCACCACCAGAAAGCTTAATCATATCCATAGTTGCCATTGCTAAACCTGCACCGTTTACCATACAACCTACGTTACCATCCAATTTCACATAGTTAAGACCAGACTCGCCAGCTTCAACTTCTGTTGGATCTTCCTCAGTGATATCACGCATTTCAGCGATATTTTTGTGACGGTATAAAGCGTTATCATCGATACCTACTTTAGCATCAACGGCCATCACTTGATCATCTGAAGTTTTGAAAACAGGGTTGATTTCAAACATTTCAGAATCTGTATCAACGTAAGCGTTATAAAGAGCAGTAACAAATTTTGTCATCTCTTTGAAAGACTTACCTGATGTTCCTAAGTTAAAAGCAACTCTTCTTGCTTGGAAACCTTGGATACCTACAGCTGGATCGATCTCTTCTTTGAAGATAAGCTCAGGAGTTTTCTCCGCTACTTCTTCAATGTCCATACCACCCTCTGTAGAGTACATGATCATATTTTTACCTGTAGCTCTGTCAAGCAGTACAGACATATAATATTCTTTGATTTCTGATTCACCAGGGTAATATACATCCTGTTGAACCATGATTTTGTTAACCTTCTTACCTTCAGGTCCTGTTTGAGGTGTAACTAATTGCATACCGATGATTTGCTCTGAAAGCGTTTTCACATCGTCCATACTTTTAGCAACTTTTACTCCACCGCCTTTACCACGGCCACCAGCATGAATTTGAGCTTTTACAACCCAGAAATTAGTGCCTGTTTCTTCAGTAAGTTTTTTTGCAGCCTCCACAGCTTCTTCTGGAGTTTCTGCTACATATCCTGCAGGAACTTTTACTCCGTATTCCTTAAGGATGCTTTTTGCTTGGTATTCGTGAATGTTCATGACAATTGACCCGTTGGGTGCACAAGTTTGTTTACGTATTGCTACTTAAAAAAAACACAATGATATTCATCATGTCCGTTTGGTAATACAATTCTAATTAAAATAAATGTAAAGTCTAATTTGCTTACGCGAATACATGCCTATGTAATGCGATTTTCTTAGCATTTTTCAATGAAAAATAGAGAAAAAAAAGAGTTCGATTCAAAACAGAGCCAAATTTTGACTTGTTTTTTCATCGAACTCCAAAAGAAAAATCTTTAATTATGATTTTTTAGTGGTTGTCTTTTTCCTTGTAGTGGTCTTCTTAGCAGTGGTTTTCTTAGCCGCTGTTGTTTTCTTGGCAGTAGTTGCCTTCTTAGCGGGTTCTTTTTTTGCCGCTGCTTTCTTACCACGAGTTTTAGGTTCTGGAGCCTCCTCTATGATCTTCTTCACTTCCTCATAGGTCAATTCCTTTGCCTTTTCTTTTAATTCCTTAGGGATTTTAATATTAGCTTTATTATAAGAAATATAAGGTCCCCATCTACCATTTAAGAGTTGAAGATTTTCTTCTTCTTCAAACACCTTAATTAGTTTTTCAGCATCAGCTTTTCTTTTCGCTAAGATAAGCTCAATTGCAGTTTCTAATTCAACGGTTTCAGGAGCGTATTCTTTTCCTAATGAAACGAATTTACCATCGTGACGGATGTATGGACCAAAACGACCAATTGCCGCCACTACTACTTTATCTTCATATTTACCTAATGTTCTCGGTAACTTGAATAGCTCTAAAGCTTCTTCTAAAGTAATCGTTTCTAAGTATTGCCCTTTTCTTAGGGAAGCAAATTTCTTTTCTTCATCATCCTGCTCACCAATTTGAGCAATAGGACCAAATCTACCTAAACGAACTAAGACCTTCTTCCCTGTTGCAGGATCAATTCCTAATTCTTTTTCAGCATGAGCTTCAGCTCTGTCAGCATTTTCCTCAGTATCTACTACAGTATGATGGAATGGCTTATAGAAATCACCCAACATCGATTGCCATTGTAAATTACCATGCGCAATCTCATCAAACTGTTCTTCCACTTTTGCTGTGAAAGAATAGTCAATAACGTTAGTGAAATGTTTCACAAGGAAATCGTTCACTACCATACCCATGTTTGTAGGGAAAAGCTTTCCTTTCTCAGTACCGTAAGTTTCTGTAAGGTTCTTTTCAGTTACAGCACCTCCTTCTAGTACAAACTGAGTGTAATTTCTTTCTTTACCATCTCTTGCTTCCTTAATTACATACTCTCTTTTTTGGATCGTAGAAATTGTAGGTGCATAAGTTGATGGACGTCCAATACCTTTTTCTTCCAACATTTTTACAAGACTTGCCTCTGTATATCTAGCAGGAGGTCTTGAGAAACGTTGTGTTGCAGACATTACATTTAAAGGCATGTCCTGACCAACAGATAATGGAGGAAGCATTCCTTTTGTCTCCTCGTCTTCTTCATGGTCATCATCGTTAGATTCAATATAAGCTTTCAAGAAACCTTCAAAAATTACTACCTCACCTTTTGCTACAAATTTTTCAGTTCTCTTTGCAGTAGTGATTTCGGCAGTCGTTCTTTCCAATTTAGCATCAGCCATCTGCGAAGCAACAGCTCTTTTCCAAATCAAGTCATACAAACGAGCCTCTCTATTATCAGAAAGATCTGGCTTATGATTATTGAAATTGGTTGGACGAATGGCTTCGTGGGCTTCTTGAGCACCTTTATTAGAAGTTTTAAAATGTCTTACTTGTACATAATCCTCTCCATACACCGTTGCAATTTCATTCGTAGCAGATTGAATTGCTTCTTCTGAAAGGTTTAAGGAGTCGGTACGCATATAAGTAATGTGTCCCGCTTCATATAATTTCTGAGCGATGGACATTGTTGAAGCTACAGAGTAACCAAGTTTTCTACTTGCTTCCTGTTGCAATGTAGAAGTGGTAAAAGGTGGAGCTGGCGTTTTCTTGCCAGGTCTAGTTTTAATATCATTGATCTTAAAATCAGCACCTAGACAGTCATTCAAAAACTGCTCTGCTTCATCTTTTGAATTGAATTTGGTAGATAATTCAGCTTCTAATGCCTTATTATTACCTAAATCAAAAGAAGCTACTACTCTAAAATAGTCTTTTGGCTTAAAGGCCTCAATTTCTCTTTCTCTTTCAACTACAAGTCTTGCAGCAACACTTTGAACACGGCCGGCTGACAGTCCTCTTTGAATTTTCTTCCATAAAACTGGAGAAAGCTCAAAACCTACCAAACGGTCCAGAATTCTTCTGGCTTGCTGCGCGTTTACTAAATCAATGTCAATAGTTCTTGGAGCTTGAATCGCTGCTTTAATAGCAGTTTTTGTAATTTCTCTGAAAACTATTCTTTTAGTATCAGCTTCTTTGAGTTTTAAAGTTTCTTTTAAGTGCCATGAAATGGCCTCTCCTTCGCGGTCATCATCGGTCGCTAGCCAGACCATCTCAGCTTCCTTAGATAATTTCTTTAGTTCTCTGATAACATCTTTCTTATCAGACGATATTTCATAGGTTGGGTTAAAATCATGTTCTACATCAATGGCATCATTTCCTTTCTTCAAGTCTCGAACATGACCATAGCTTGATCTAACCGTATAATCACCTCCTAAATACTTCTCTATAGTCTTGGCTTTTGCTGGCGATTCGACAATCAGTAAATTCTTAGTCATATATATAAATAATAATCTCTATTAATTCTTAAAAACAGCAGAATGATAAATGGTAATATCTCCCGCGCGAAACAACTTATTACAAACTTGAATAAAGATCAAAGAATTTTACGTTTTTATTTTTTTTAGAGGGATTTTACTTCAAATTACCATTTTTTAATGATTTAGGTCATTTAAATATAAAAAAAATAAATTCTTCTGATTTTTAGCGTTTTTAGCGCATATATCGATTGAATTACCCCTGTTTTTTTGCAAAAACGTAAAATCTGAAATATATTTAGGCATTCAAAACGAGTAGCAATCGGTTTTGGAAATAAAACACGTGCGAAAATAAAGAATAATTAACACTTTTTAGTTATGCAAGAAGTAGAACTTGACCACAACAAACCTCAAACAAATTCCGACAAAAACATGGATGAAAAGACAGCGCAATTAACATATGCTGGTAACACTTACGAATTACCAGTTGTAAAAGGTTCAGAAGAAGAAATTGGTGTTGACATCAGTAAGCTTCGTGCTCAAAGTGGATTAATCACTTTGGATGTAGGATTCAAAAACACGGGTTCTACAACAAGTGATATTACTTTCCTTGATGGAGAAAAAGGTATTTTAAGATATAGAGGTTATTCTATTGAAGACCTTTGTGAGCATTCTACTTTCTCTGAAGTTGCATATTTATTGATTAATGGAGAATTACCCACTGCCCAAGAATTCGACAAGTTCAAATCAGACGTTTCTCGCCACACATTAGTACACGAAAACGTAAGAAAGATCTTTGATGGTTTCCCTGCAGATGCTCACCCTATGGGCGTTTTATCTTCATTGGTAACTTCATTGACAGCTTTCCACCCAGAATCATTAGATCCGAATAGAGATCACGAAATGGTAGATTTAACAATCCACAGATTGATTGCTAAGCTTCCTACTTTGGCTTCATGGGTATACAAGAAAAGTGTTGGTCACCCATTGATGTATCCTGAAAACAAGTTAAGCTATATCGAAAACTTCATGAAAATGATGTTCGGCTTGCCAGTTGAGGATTACGATATCGATCCAGTATTAGTAGACGCTTTAGATAAACTATTAATCTTACACGCAGATCACGAGCAAAACTGTTCAGCTGCTACAGTAAGAGTTGTAGGTTCATCACAAGCTTCATTATATGTTGCTATCTCTGCAGGTATCAATGCACTTTGGGGTCCTCTTCACGGTGGTGCTAACCAAGCTGTAATTGAGATGTTAGAAGACATCCACGCTAACGGTGGTGATGTTGATAAATTTATTGCAAAAGCAAAAGATCCTAATGATCCATTCCGTTTGATGGGATTCGGTCATAGAGTATATAAAAACTTCGACCCAAGAGCGAAGATCATTAAGAAGCACGCAGATGCAGTACTTGATAAATTAGGTATCAATGATCCACTTCTTGAGATCGCTAAAGGTTTAGAAGAAAAAGCATTGAACGACGAATACTTCCAACAAAGAAAATTATATCCAAACGTGGATTTCTATTCTGGAATTATTTACAAAGCAATGGGCTTCCCTACAGAAATGTTTACAGTATTGTTTGCATTGGGTCGTCTTCCAGGTTGGATTGCACAATGGAAAGAGTCAAGAAACTTAGGACAACCTATCTCTCGTCCTCGTCAGGTTTATACTGGTGCAGTTGCAAGACCTTATCCTACAAAATAATAAAGGAAGTAACTTTACTTTCAGAAAAGCCATCAGAATTGATGGCTTTTTTTTCTGTACTTTTTCTTTTATTTTTGATCCATGCTCCGTATCTATATTTTTTTCCTGCTGTTTATTCTGACTACTTCTATCTCATCGGTAATGGGACAGGGTAACTTTTACTGGCAACAACAACAAGGTGCCAATGGTAATTTATTGGGAGGTTCACTCGCTTCAGGTGCAACTGATAACAGTGCTATTTTTTACAATCCTGGTGCATTAGCCTTTACAGAAACCCCCAACGTATCCTTTACTTCAGATCTTTTAAGTTATACTTTTTTTAACATACAAAATGGTGCAGGTCAAGGTATTGACTTAAAAGGGAATCAATTTGAAACAAAACCTCAGATGATTGCGGGTACTGCTTTTAATTTGAAGAAAAGACATTTTAAGGTTACTTATGCGATCATTAATTTATTGAATAGTAAAAGAGAATATACGAGCTCAAATCAAGGGCAAATACCGAATACTAATGATTATTATGAAGGTTATTTCAATTATAAAAGTCAATTGAGAAATGACCGTATTGCTATCGGCACAACTTACCGAATAAGTGAATCTGTAGGTATAGGTGTCACACACTTCATAGATATAAAAGGATCTGAACTGACTAATAACACTAATGAAACATGGTCTAGGAAT
The DNA here is from genome assembly GCF_012844305.1 of Flammeovirga aprica JL-4. Lineage (GTDB taxonomy): Bacteria > Bacteroidota > Bacteroidia > Cytophagales > Flammeovirgaceae > Flammeovirga > Flammeovirga aprica. Next base: position 5,377 of record NZ_JABANE010000007.1, on the reverse strand, counting down.
AACACTATTACTAACTACAGTAATGATTATAAAAATCTAAGATTCAATCAGGTTTCTCTTTTGTGGAAAATTGGTATTGCATGGCATTACAACGACCGTTTGAATATTGGTTTCAATTTTGAAACTGCCGACATTAACCTTCCCTTTTTATCAAGATCTAATTCGAGGAGAATCATTGAAACACTAGATAATTCTGGTAATGTACTGAAAGAAATTAGTGATCAAGAAAGGGTATATTCAAATTATAAATTACCTGTTACAGCTGAGTTAAACCTTGGTTATACAACTCCCAAAACAGAATATTCAGCTCGAATAGGTGTTTTTGGTAAAGTGAAAAAATATGGGATTCTAGAGTTAAAGCCAGAGAAATCAATTTTCTCTTCAAATGATGATACTTTTAGCCAATACTTTGTAGCCAACAAACCCATCGTAAATTTTGCTGTAGGTTTCAAGCATAGAATTGTGGAGGATGTGAACATTTTAACAGGCTTCAGAACGGATTTCAACTTTTTAGATTTTGAAGACATTGACCCGATCAAAGATAATCGTTTGTCTTTTGACTATTGGGATCTTTATCACTTGTCAGCAGGTTTCGAATGGTTTGGGTCTAGGTTTAATATTATAGGCGGTTTGGTTTGTGATATGGGATTTTCTGAAAACGACACACAAATCACCAACTTAACAGCAAGGCCATACGAAGAATTATATGATAGAAAACATAATACTGAAACTACTTACCTTCAGTTTAATCTAATTTTTGGTATTACTTATCATTTCAAAGACAGAACACAGCTATAATTCTTATTTTCTTGAATTGTACTCATAATATTCTACTATATTTATAGTAAGTACTAGGACAAAAGTGAACGGACATTTTATCTGTTTTCTTCCGTTCTTGTATCTATAACAATTCAATTAATAAATAAACATGAAAAGAACTTATACGCTGAGTTTAATACTGAGCTTATTTGTAGTACTCACCAATTCTTTTACTGCAAAAGCTCAAGACTCGAATACGAGCAGACTTCCACATTTCGACAAACATGAACAACTTAATGAAAAGTCATTTCTAAAGAATATCCCATTCAGAAATGTTGGTCCAACGGTTATGAGTGGCCGTGTAACGGATGTTGATGTTAATCCAGACAACCCTAAAGAGTTTTATGCAGCATATGCATCTAGTGGCTTGTGGCATACTACAACTTCCGGAGTAGACTTCTCTCCTATTTTTGATCAGGAAGCAACTATGACAATTGGTGATATTGCTGTCAATTGGAGTTCACCTCAAAAGACAATATGGGTTGGAACTGGAGAAAATAATTCAAGCCGTTCAAGTTACGCTGGCCTTGGTTTGTACAAATCAGATGATCATGGTAAAACTTGGAAACATGCTGGTCTTGAAAACACACAGCACATTGGTCGTATCGTATTACACCCTACAGAAGAAAATACGCTTTGGGTAGCATCTATTGGTAACTTATATTCTAAGGATGAGAATAGAGGGGTTTATAAATCAGTAGATGGAGGTACGACTTGGAAGAAGACCTTATTTATTTCTGATAGCACAGGTGTTATAGATATAATTATTGACCCTAAAAATCCCCAAGTACTCTATGCTTCAGCTTGGGAAAGAACACGTAAGGCTTGGGATTTCAAAGCTTCAGGCAAAGAGTCTGGAATTTATAAGTCGATTGACGGAGGAGACACATGGAATAGAATCACTACAAAAAAATCTGCTTTCCCTGTAACAGATGGTGTAGGTAGAATTGGCCTTGCTATTTCGCATCAAGATTCTAACATGTTGTATGCTTTCCTTGATAATCAAGACCCGAAAGAGGAACAAAAGAAGAAAGAAGAGTTACCGCTGACAAGAACTCAGTTAAAAAACATGTCTTCTGACGACTTTCTGAATCAGACTGACGAAAACATCAATAAATATCTAGATCACTATAATTTCCCTAAAGCTTATTCAGCAGAATCAATTAAAAAGGATATCAAGAAAGGAAAATATAATCCGATTGTCTTAGTTGAATACTTAGGTGATGCTGAAGATGATCTATTTAATACAGAGATAAAAGGTGCAGAAGTATATCAATCTAAAGATGGCGGTAAAACTTGGAAAAAGACACATAGCAATCATTTAGATAGAGTGGTATATACATTTGGTTACTATTTTGGGAATATCCGTGTGAGTCCTCAAGATGATCAAACGTTATACATTCTTGGTGTTCCTGTATTAAAATCAACGGATGGCGGTAAAACTTGGAAAGACAAAGGAGATCCTAACGTTCACGTTGATCATCATGCTTTATGGATTAATCCTAAAAACCAAGAACACATTGTTTTAGGAAATGACGGAGGCGTCAACATCTCTTATGATGGAGGTGATACTTATTTCAAGGCAAATTCAATACCTGTGGGACAATTCTACGCTGTAAACGTGGATATGGCAGAACCTTATAATATCTATGGCGGTCTTCAGGATAATGGCGTTTGGGTAGGTTCTTCTAAATCTAAAATTGATAGAGGCTGGCAAAACTCAGGAAAATATCCATTCCAAGAAATCATGGGTGGTGATGGTATGCAAATCGGTGTGGATACTAGAGATAATGAAACGGTTTATACTGGTTATCAATTTGGAAACTATTATAGAATCAATACGAAAAAAGGCGTTGAGAAATACATTACTCCAAAGCATGATTTAAGTGAAAAGCCTCTACGCTGGAACTGGCAGTCCCCTCTTCAAGTTTCCACTCATAATGAAGATATCGTTTACTTTGGATCAAATCGTTTTCACAGATCACTAAATAAAGGAGAAAAGTTTGAAGCTCTTTCAGGTGATTTGACAAATAAAGGAATAAAAGGAAATGTACCTTATGGAACATTGACAAGTATTTCAGAATCCCCTATTCAGTTTGGTTTAATTTATACTGGTTCTGATGATGGCAAAGTATTCCTATCTGAAAATGTTGGTGCTTCATGGAAAGATATTTCTAAAGGCTTGCCTGAAGGTTTATGGGTAAGTAGAATAATTGCTTCAAAGCATGATTTAAATACTGTCATTGTTGCTTTAAATGGATATAGAAATGATGATTTTAATGCTTACCTCTACGCTTCTAAAGATAGAGGACAGACTTGGACAAAACTTGGAAGTGATTTACCACTAGAACCTATCAATGTTGTAAAAGAAGACCCCAATAACAACGATGTACTTTATGTAGGAACTGACAATGGACTTTATGTCTCTTACGATAAGGGTTCTTCATTTATGACATTAGGCAACCTACCCAATGTTGCTGTTCATGATTTAGTAGTTCATCCAAGAGATAACGAAATTGTCGTAGGTACTCATGGTAGAGCAATTTATGTTGGAGATCTTTCTATTAGTCAAAACTTTAAAAAGGAAGATTTTGAAACTACATTAAAAGTTTTTGCTATAGATGAAATCACAGAAAACCCTAAATGGGGAATGATTGAAGGCTACTTTGAATGGGGAGAACCTATTGAAAGTACAGTTCAAATTCCTGTTTTCAATCATAAAAAAGGAACGGTTGAAATTAAGATCTCCTGTGAAGGAAAAACGCTAAAGACTTATTCAGTGGATGTAGAAAAAGGCCTGAATTATCTTGATTACAATCTTTCAATAGATGCAAAAAACAGGAAGGTTTTGGAAAAAGCGTTGGAAGTTGAATTAAAGGAAACGGACAATAAAGTGAATTACCTTAAGCCAGGTGTTTATACCGTTACTGTATCAATGGGAGGTGAAAAAGCAGAAAGTACTTTAAAGGTAAATGAGAAAAAAGCACCTTATAAAAGAGTAAAGAAAAAGAAGATTCCTTAAGAGGAAATTCAATAAAAAAAGAAAATGCTCCATTATAGTCAGAAGCTACAATGGAGCATTTTTTATGCTTTTCCTTTATAATCAATTCCTCCAAAGAGATGAAGGTAAATTGACCTAGAAAGTCGGAATGTAAAGGGTAATAATACAATCATAGGAATTACAGCCATAATGATATAAGTGATTGTGTCTTCTGGCTTAATTAAAACCGCAGTGATCACAAGCATCACAAACATAAGAGCAGTATTAATACCGTAACTTACATACATAGCACCATAATAAAAACCTGTTTCAGGCTCAAGGTTGGCGTTGCATTTGGTACATCTATAATTGATTTGATTGAATTTGAGAGATAAAGCTGAATTTGTAAAAAGATCTCCTTCTCTGCATTGAGGACATTTCTTTTGTACAATGGCTTGAAGCTTACTTTTACTCATAATTAGGTTAAGTCTAGTTTTTGTTGAACCTGTTCTTTTGAGATATCTTTAATGTTACCACCTTCGCATATTAAAGCTCTTTCAGGGTTAACCCTCAAAAAGGAATGCTGATGCGTGGCCATTATGATACTGGTTCCACTTTCATTTATTTCTTTAAATAGGTCAAGAATTGCTCTTGATACTTTAGGGTCTAAGTTACCAGTAGGTTCGTCAGCAATAATGAGATCAGGGTCATTTACCAAAGCTCTAGCAATTGCAACTCTTTGTTGTTCACCACCAGAAAGCTGATGAGGCATCTTATCTTTTGTCAAGCGAGGAAGATTTACTTTTTCCAAGAGTTCATCCACCTTATTGTTCATTTTCTGTTGATTACTCCAACCTGTTGCTTTCATCACAAACAATAAGTTCTCTTCTACAGATCTGTCCGTCAAGAGTTCGAAGTCTTGGAAAATGACACCTACAGAACGGCGCAAGAAAGGGATATCTTTTTTATCAAGCTCATTCACTTGAAAATTATTCACTCTAACTACTCCTTCCGTCGGGTACAAATCTGCGTACAACAAACGCAAAAGAGAGGATTTACCACTACCTGTCGTTCCTAACAAATAAATAAACTCACCCCTAGCGATATCAAAATTGATGTCCTTAAGAATGACAGCACCCTCAAAAACAACTTTCACATCTCGGATAGTAACAATTTGATCCATCTTAGATATCTAGTTTTTGAATTTTCCCGAAAGGCAATTGTTCAATTACCTCTTTTAAAACTTCTTCTTTGCCTTCAAGACCATATTTCTCCAATTTTGTCAACGGTCTGTCCGCTCTGAAATATGCGATCAGAACAAAATCTTCGTCTCTTAGCTGAATGTAGTTCGGGATTTTGGCTTTGCCTTTTACTTTAATAATATACATGTAAAAAATAAATAGGTATATAAACTTACGTCGCCCAATCACAAAGCTGTTTTTGGGTGACATGAATTGAAGAAACCATCCGTGCCAATAATTTTTTGAAAATTGTTTTCCGATATACCCTTCTATTAAATCGAAAATGAAATTCATCTAAATATCGTTGGATATATTGATCACTGACATGGTGATGAAT
>NZ_JABANE010000069.1 GCF_012844305.1 Flammeovirga aprica JL-4 | reverse complement strand
CGTATGAATTGAGAGGTTCACGTACGGTTCTGTGAGAAGTTAGGGGTGAGATTCCCCTAGCTTACTCGACTAGCCAAAGTATGTTTATTTTATTACTTATGTTTATTTATTGTTTGTAACTGATCTATTATCTCTTTTTGTCTTATGATTGTATCTTCACCAATTTCTTTGTAAAGACATAATAATCTAAATGATTTATAATAAATGAAGTTTATTTCTTTATCATCTTTAAGATTTAGAATATTATTATTATCTAAATCATCATTTATTGACTCATAAAATATATCATTATTAGATTTTATATTTAATACTTTTTCATAAATTTCTGTCATTTTTTTCGTTGAAGTAGAATTTTCAAATGTAACATATAATGTATCTTTTAAAGGAGTAAAACTTAAACTATATGTAATTAATTCCTCATGATGCATTTTTTCAAAGTAGTTACTTGTAAAATTTTCAAAGAAAAATACGTTAGCTTTAATTTTTTCTTGTTTACAGCTAAGTAATAATAATAGCTGAAAAAAGAGTATCAATATTTTTTTTAATTCAATTGGAATGATAATTATTAATTTATTAAGCACTAATGAAATATTTTGGCTAACATTATATAAACACAATAGCGTTTATCCCTCAAAATTTACGGATATACGCCATATGGTATATATACATTAGTAAAAAGGACTCTCAACTGCCAATCAAAAAATAAGTTTACTATTAGATTGTTGAAAGAAGATTTGAATTTACATATTTATGTATTACAAAACAAGAATGGATTTTTAAGCAAATAGCAAATATGTTTTAGTTAAAAAGTACTGGAGAAGAGAATTTTAAATAGGATTGAAAATTATGTCACAAAAAAAACTTTCAAATCAATGAAAAGTTTGCCCTAAGTTCCATACTGAATTTATTGTTGAACTCATCACCGTTGTTCAAATAGGGATTAATTTTTGGGTCTGAAGACCAAACTAAGCCCTAATTATTACCATATCGTTGTTATTTGTTTGATGAAAGTTCAGAAATTAATCTACAATTATCACACTTAAATGAGTAAAAATCATTAAATGTTGAACCTTCTATAAACCAGTCTCCTCCACAATTTGGACATTTACGCTCCTTATCTTTTTTCTGCCCCCAAGCTCTATAATTAAATAGAAAATTATAAGTTGGTATTTTAGTAAGTTTTTCGATGGTTTGACAACAATTAGTACCTTCTATATTTAATTCGCTATTATGATTATGTAGTTGTTGCAAAGACCATCTATCATTACCATAACTATATAGCCAGATTCCTCTAATATGCTCATATTTATTTTCCCAACATGTAAGATCTTCATAATTTTCTGATTCTTCACTTGTGTAAGGGATTTTATAAAGAGGAATTTGTTCAAAACTTTTCCCATCTACTAAAGGAGAAATCCTTCCAAACTTCAAAATATAAAACTCAGAAACTTCTGGAATAATTAATTCTCCAAATTCTGGGTCTAAACCAACATATTTGTAATCAAAATTGCATTCAAACTCATTTTTTATTTTCTGCTTTTGCCTTATGGCATACTTCGTAGAATATTCTGAAGTATATGAATCTTTTTCAGGACAAAATAAATTAATTTGAACTCCATTGGAAATTGGTTCAAACTGCCATTCTTCATTAATAATTTGTTTGCTTCTAAAGAGTATGCTCAAATAATACGAAGTTTCATCTATAAATGACTCTCCTTTTACCTTTGCACCTGTAATTCTTAATTTAATAATATGCATTTTTATGAATGGTAACGTAATGACTAAACTACGACCAGCGGGCGTGTCGACCTGTGGATGGAGATTAGCTACTGTTATTATGGACTTTTTATATCTTAAACATTTCAATATTAGAGTCAAAGTAGGATTGATCAAATGTACCTCTTACTCGCTGACGTTGTTTGATAGCATCTTCATTTACGATCTCAATTCCTAACTCTGAAAACTCCCTTGCTTTACTGATATTCCCAAAAAAAAGATTTATTTCTTTTAAAAGCCATATAAAATGAATTTCATTAAATATGTGATATTTATTTAAAATTTTCACTCTTTTTTTCTTGCCAAAACCAAACCAATATCTTTGATTAAAATCATTAGGTTGAATCGATAGAAATGGTTCAGGGAAATTCTCAAAATCATTATAAAACTTTTGACCTTGATTTGAAAAGGTTTCCCAAATTTCATTAATTGATTTTATATTTTCTTCTTCATTTTCTTTAAGGTCCCAATGGTAATCACCAACTCCTTTAGGAGATAATCTTTCTCTTATTAAACAACTAGCATAAGTAGTTTTGTTGTATAGTTTACCGGAAAGATCTGGTATAAAGTCGAAATGAATTGCTGTTTCACAACAAATAGAACCTCCATACCAACTACCTTGAATTCCGAAGATTTTCACTACATGATTATCCTCTACTTTTCGATAATGAAAACCTGAACCTTTCCACCCTAATTCTCTAATTTTAGGTGAATAATGTTTTCTTATTAGTTTTTTGAATTCACTGGTATTCATTTGCTTTAATTGTCCATAACATTAGATAAACAACAATGGCGTTTATCCCTAAGTAAAAAATCCTTCCAACTCCGATCAAAAAATTAGTTTGCTATTAGATTGTTGAAAGATCACTACAAGATATATATTACTGTATTACAAAACAAGAGTGTAATTCTCAAAAAAACAGCAAAAGCTTCAAAAAATTAGATAAGTCAAGAGTTTGAATATTATCCAAAAGTAAAGGTAGTTCATACTCATCAGCACGAACTACCTTCCTTTTTCCTTCTTCCTAAAAGTAATTGCTTAATTTGAGACTTTACGTACTGGCATTTTTTCCTTTAGTTCGGCAGAGTTATCCAACATCTTTCTTCCTTCTTTGATCAACCATAAATAGTGGTCAGAGGGCATTCCTTCATTATCTATCATTTTTAACCCAACAGGGATATCATTTGTGATTTTAAAGAAACAAGTAGCCTCATCAATCTCATCAAACATGCCTATGTAAACCATATCAGCACCCGCTTTGGCCGCTCCATGTAATTGTTGCCAGAAGAATTGGCCTTGTTCCCTTGGTGTCTGATTGAATTTCGAATCACGATTCATATTATACCAGCTAAAGCCAGGGAATAAAACAGGCATAAAACCTAGTTTTTCGTTCTTGCACCATTCTACATCTTTCTCTACCAGAGGGTAAAACTGATCATACTTTCCATTCTTCACTCTACCAGTATACCAAGGTAAAACAATGTCACTTCTTTTTACCAATTCATGAAATAATGCTTCACTTGTGGCATCACCGCCTCCTTCTCTCCATCGGGTAGGCACACCCAATAACACAGCACATCCACCATAAATAGGATCGTTTTGAAGAAAATCAATGATCTTTTCGCAATGCTCTAAATAGTATTTTCTTCTTTTCTTTTGAGGATCAAAACCTACACCCCATACGGCTACTAATGGTTTTCCATTAGTGGATAAATAAACATCCTTATATTTTGTGGTCAGTTTTATATTATCTACCAATTCTTTCCAATCTTTTATAAAAGAGGCCACACCTTCATCTCCCTGCATACCTGATAGGTCATACATAATTGCCACTCCTCTTTTATGTTTCTTAGCCGCCTCAAGACTATTGACCAGTACTTTATTCAAGTTTTTATTGATTTGAGGAGAGGACGCAGAAACCACAAAACGCTGTACAAATGCGGCGTCAATATTGTATTCTTTCATCCATCGGAAATGAATGTCTTGTGTGACAGGATCAGCCGAAGAGAATAATTGAGCAGTGGAGCCGTCTTTGTGTTTGAAAGGGGTATTATATTTTGCTGATTTAGGGAACTCACTTAAGTCTGGCCAAGCATCCACTCTAATGTTCTCCTCAGATAGAGGTTCTTTTTTGCGGAAGTTTTTCTGATAGTGTTTCCAATGTAACCCTGAGCCATCACCCGGAGCATTGAACCAGCCTTGATATCCTGTATAAACCTTCATGTCAGCAGTAGACATAGTAAACGTTTTGCTGTGTTTTGTATTCATTTTTACAGCAGGCTTCTTCACTTTTGCACTAACATTGACAGCAACTTCTTTCTCTAAACCTTCTTTAGAATTAGCAAACTTGAGTGTTTTGATGATTGCTTGATCATTGGAATTGAAGTTGATTCTTAAATCATGGCCATTACAATTTTTCTGGAATCGAGCATTTTCCATCTCAAAGTAAGTTTTCTTCCATTCACCAGAGTTAGTAAGTTTAAAACCAATTGCTTTTTTCCAAGCACCTGGCTTAGCTTTAGGATTTACCTGTACATTTTCATCTTTACTATCATAAGTGACAACAACATTACCTGTACCCTTGTCTAAGTATTCTATAAAAGCATAAATTTTAGAAGCACCGGTTACAATTTCATTTGACTTCACATCAAAATAGATCATTTTCACCTTGTTATTAGCTTTTGACTTTACATTCCAAGCTTCTGTATTATTAATTGTAATAGGTTCTGCTTCCGTTTCTTTAGTTGTTTTTACTGCAATTAGTTGATGGAATATAGGCTTTTTTCCAAGTTGTGCAGAAAGTATAATAGGATGAGTAGAAGGGTCCACAAAATCTAGAGCGGCTTTGTCTTTTGCAAATTTTAATTGGCGGACAATGGCTTGATCATCAGAATTGAAATTGATTCTGATGTCATGAGCGTTACAGTTTTTTTGGAATCGAGCATCATCAATTTCAAAATAGACTTTTTTCCAGGTTCCAGTATTTGACAATTTAAAACCAATTGCCTTTTTCCAGGCACCTGGCTTGGCTTTAGGATTTACCTTTACACTTTCATCTTTACTGTCATAAGTAATCACAGCATTACCAATTCCTTTATCTAGGTATTCTAAATAAGCAAAGATTTTATCATTAGTATTAATGTATGCCTTCGATTTTACATCAAAGTAGATCATCTTTACTTTATTATTCGCTTTTGATGTTACGTTCCAAGCTTCTTTTCCATTGATTTCAATAGGCGCTGTCTCTGTCTCTTTATTCGTTTTTACTGCGTAAAGCTCATTAAAAACCGCCTTTTTGCCAAGAGTTGCCGTAATAGACTGATTTGTATTTAAAGATGTATTATCGTCCTTATTTAAAGCTTCTTTACTTTTAGCGAATTTAATGCTATGCAGGATTGCTTTATCACTAGAGTTGAAATTGATTCTGATATCATGTCCGTTACAATTTTTCTGGAACCGAGCATCATCAATTTCAAAATAGACTTTTTTCCATTGTCCGGAATTAGAGAGAGGAAAACCAATTGCTTTTTTAAATGCTCCAGGTTTAGCTTTAGGATTCACTCTCACATTCTGATCTTTACTGTCATATGTGATTACCACATTGCCATTTCCCTTATCCAAGTATTCTAAATAAGCATATATTTTAGTATCACCACTTTCCACAAAATCTTTAGATTTCACATCAAAGTAGATCATTTTTACACGGTTATTGGCTTTCGATTTAATATTCCAAGCCTCTTTTCCATCAATATTTATAGGTTCTGTGGCTGTTTCACCATTCCCTTTAATAGCTTCTATATGATCAAACTTTGGGTTTTGCCCTAAAGTAGCACTAACCGACTGAATTATTTTTGGACCTGAACTTGGGTCACGTGATATTTTCAAGGAGTGTATATAGATAGGATCATCAGACCCCACCATTATGGCAATATCGTGTTTATTACATTTTTTACTAAAGCGAGCATCATTAATGGTAAAAGTCTCAGTGATCCACTTATTGTGTTTTTCAAGATTGATTTGTTTACCTAACTTCCAAGCACCACTTTCAGCATTTTTTGTTTTTACATTTTGATCATAACTATCATATTTAAACTGAATGTATCCAGGTCCCTTTGAAAGGTACTCTAAGGTAATTGTTAGAGTTTGACCTTTAAGGTTATAATGTTTTTCATTAACATCAAAATAAAGGGATGACATAGCGTGTCCTTCTTTTTTATTGATTTTCCAAGCTCCCTTTCCTTTAGTAGAAGCGGTATCATGTGGCCCTTTAAAAGGAACTAAACCTGATGCTTGTTTAGCATCATGAAGAACAGCTTCAATCACTAAGTTTTTATCTTGCGCTTGTGTTATTAAAGAAGTGGTCAGCACAAGTAACGTTAGCACTCCTTTGATAAGAGGTTTTAATTCTTGTAGATAAAAATTCATTTCATTTCATAATTAATAAGTGATCAAATAATTCCTTATAAAGTTATATTTTTGTTCTAAGGAAGTCTTAACCATAGATTAATGTTATCTTGTTAAGCGAAAAAATGGAGTAGTTGCAGTTATTTATTTTTTAATTTAAAAATAACGATTTCGTTAATTAATACATGTTTTACCTATTCATCAACTGATTTTTTAATAATGCAACTCCCATTAAGAATGTATTAATTAATAACTATAATTCGATTAATACAACAATTTACCTTTGGAGTATTCAATTTATTCAGAATTGAGAATTTTTTTTATGGAATGAATTTTTATCTATGACCAACATTTTTATATGAAACGGATAATTACTACTATACTCTTTATTCTTTGTATTTATTCATCGTCCATAGCACAAACAGAACAGCACATGATAAGTGGTGTTGTGTTGGAGGAAGCGTCGGATTTTCCGATGCCCGGTGTGAATGTATTGATAAAGGGAACCACAAAAGGTGCAGTGACGAATGTGGAAGGAATGTTTAGCTTAGAAGTAAGCAATGAGGATATTTTGATATTCTCTTTTATCGGGATGGAACCTCAAGAAATTAAAGTTGGATTCCAAACATCTATCAGAGTACTTTTAAAGGAAGATGCAAAACAACTAAAAGAAGTTGTTGTAACAGCGCTCGGTATCAACAGAGAGAAAGAAAGTTTAAGTTATGCCACGCAGCAAGTGGATTCAGAAGAGCTATTACAAGGCAAGCAATCAGATATTGTAACCAACCTTGCAGGTAAGTTAGCTGGTGTTCAGATAACTTCATCTGATTCGCCTACGGGTTCTAGTAGAGTGGTGATAAGAGGTGTATCCTCTTTGGCTAAAGATAATCAGCCTTTATATGTAATAGACGGTGTGCCTATTGAGAGCGGTTCTGGAGATGCAGGCGTTTCAGTTGGTGGCGGTGAGAACAACATCGATTATGGCGGTGGTGCTAGTTTTATCAACCCAGAAGATATTGCAGATATTCAGGTATTAAAAGGAGCAAATGCGGCGGCATTATATGGTTCAAGAGCTACAAATGGTGTGATTATGATCACCACTAAAAAGAGCAGCAGAAAAAACAACGGATGGGGTGTCTCTTATGGATTAAACTATCAAATGAGAGAAGTGACACAATTTCCTGATTATCAAAATGTCTATGGTGCTGGTAATTCATTTCGTTTGGGTGCTTCAGAGCAATTTCTTGACCCGGAAACTGGACTTCCTGATCTGAATCAATATAACAGAAGCTGGGGTTCACCAATGTTGGGGCAAGCAGTAATGGGCTACAACGGTCAACCCACTACTTATGATGTAAATAAAAATAATATCAAAGATTTTTTCCAAAGAGGTACGAACCTAACACAATCGATCTCTTTACAGAAAAGCACTGCTGACGGTTCAATTTATATTTCATACACACATCTTAATGCAGATGACATTGTAGACACTCAAAATGAGCAAGTAAGAAACACTTTTAATATCAGGGCAACTCAAAAAATCACAAGCTTCTTAGATATTGACACTAAAGTGACTTATGTAGGGGAAAAGACAGATAATAGAATGCAGAAAAACGGCAGTGCTATGAACCCTTACTATGTTTTTACTTTTATGCATAGAAATGCCAACCTTGAAAGTCTGAAACCATGGAAGGATGAAAATGGAAATGAGTTTGGACGTAAAAATACTTTCTCAAATCCTTATTGGGCCATTTATGAGAATTCTAATAATGATCAAATGGACAGAATTCTACCCAATGTGACATTGGATGCTAAAATTGTTGATGGACTTTCCATTAAAACAAGAGTAGGGGGGGACATGCAGTTCAGAAAAGGTGAAGTATTTAATAACAAAGGATCTGTGAATGACCCCGATGGCTTTTTCAGAACTTTTAATAGAGACATCACTGTGTGGAACTATGAAGCATTTTTGAATTATACCAAGAGGTTCAATAAACTTGATATCCTTGTCAATGTAGGTGCAAGTAGATTTGATAGAAGAATGAATTATACTCGAACGGATTTTAATTCATTAGTAGCTCCTGATTTTGGAAGTAGTTCCAACACAGCGGCTTACCCTGAAGTTTTGCAAACAGAAGAGAAGAAAAGAATTAACTCTGTATTTGCTACATCCTCTATTGGGTATAACGATATGATTTACCTAGACCTTTCAGCACGTAACGACTGGAGTTCAACATTACCAGCAGGAAATAATTCTTATTTCTACCCAAGTATAGGTACTTCGTTTGTATTTACAAATGCATTTGATATCTCTAATAAAGTGCTGTCTTTTGGTAAGATAAGAGGATCTCTAGCACAAGTAGGTAATGATACAGATTTTAACCAGATCAATAATACTTACAATTTTGGAGGTAACTATAATGGTTACTCATGGGTGACGAATCAAACAGTGATGAGAAATGAAGACCTAAAACCCGAGAGTACAGTATCATGGGAATTGGGAGCAGAGTTCAAATTCTTTGGTAGTAGAGTGACTTTTGATGCCACTTATTATGAAAATGTAACTTCCAATCAGATCATTAGAATTGATATGCCAAAGGGATCTGGCTATGATTTTAAAATGATCAATGCAGGTGAAGTACAAAATACAGGTATAGAGTTGGTTTTGGGAGCTAGAGTGATTGATACAAAAGCTTTCCAATGGGATTTAAACGTGAACTGGTCTAAAAATAACTCTTTAGTGAAATCGCTTTACAAAGATGAGCAGTCGGGTGTAGATATTACCAACATAAGATATAGAGCTTTAAGAAATATTTCTGTCAATGCTGAAGTAGGACAGCCATTTGGTGTGATCAGAGGTTCTACATGGCTTACTGACGATGAAGGAAGAAAGCTTGTAGCGGCGGATGGTGCGCCAATCCAAAATCCAGAGCAGGTATTAGGTAATGCACAGCCGGATTGGCTGGGAGGTGTCAGCAGTAAGTTTAAGTATAAGAATTTTGATTTTGGATTCTTGATTGATGCAAAAATTGGAGGCCATGTATTTAGTGAAACTTACTCAAGAGCAGAAACTTGGGGTAATACTCATTCATCATTGGCAGGAAGAGATGATTACTGGTACAGTAATGTGATTTTGGGTGAAAATAACTCAGAGAGAGCAGGAATTGGTGAAGATGGAAGAGTGTATGGAGATATTGACAGAAGTAAAGGAATTATGCTTGATGCATGGATTGCAGAACGAAACCCTGAAACAGGAGAGTGGGAAGCAGTCAAGAAAAATGATGCTTATATCAGTCCACAGTTGTTCTGGCAGTTAGGTACTTCTAATGCCAATGAATACAATACTTATGATGCTTCTTATGTAAAACTGAGAGAAATCTCAATTGGATACACTATTCCAAATAAAGTGTTGAAGCGATTCAAAATTAAAAGAATGCGTGTAGCAGCGGTAGCTAGAAACCTTTGGATTATTTATCAGAATACACCAAAAGGTATTGATCCTGAAGCAGCTTCTTATTCTGGAAATGGGCAGGGATTAGAAATTGGTTCATTACCACCTACAAGTACTTTAGGTTTTGATTTTAGAGTGAACTTTTAATTCGATCAAGCAATGAAAAAATTTATACATAGTGTTATCGTTTTACTCCTGATGTTGACCGCTAACTCATGTACACATCAGTTTGAAGAGATCAATACAAACAGACATGAATACCAGAAAATAGAACCGGAGTTGGTATTTCCGGGGGTTGTCAAAAGAAGCTTGGATTATATCAAAGGAGATATGTCCAACCAAATGTATATTCAATATTCTCACAACCAATCAATAGGAGGTGGAACATTTGCATCTTACTTCTTTTCTCACCCAGTCATCACTACATGGTGGAAATACAGTTATGTAGATATCCTTCATAACATAGAAGATGTAATCCGTCAATTTGAAGGTGAAGAAGGCTACACGAATAGAGTGGGAATTTTTAAAATTTGGAAAGCCTATGTGATGTCAGTGGTGGTGGGCACTTGGGGGCCTGTACCTTACAGTGAGAGTCTTTCAGGAGCATTATCAATGGGTTATGACAGTGAAGAAGAAATAATAGTAGACCTTCTCACAGAGCTTAATGAAGTGTATGATACGTTAGATTCGAATGGAGACACAATGTATGAACCCATCTTCCAGGGAGATATTTTGAAATGGAAAAAGTTTTCCAACACATTGATGTTAAAATTAGCATTGCGTTATCAAAATGCATCAGCAGAAAGTAGAGCATTTGGTAAGATGGCCATGCAGAGAGAAGAGGATTTAATCAGCCTTGAGTCAGAAGCTGTAAAAGCATCATGGGGTACGGCAGAAGAAAACTGGAGCTGGTTTTACCGTAGATATGTATTTACAAACAGCATTGTATCCTTTAAGATGGGGCATTACTTCATGACTTTTATGAGAGACCTTGATGATCCAAGGATTTCAAAATACGCCCAAAAGCCGGAGAGAGATTTCTTTGTATTAGATACTTTATCACGTGCTAATGGTTCAAAAGTAATAGCACAATATGTAGCTCCCTATTTGGGTTCACCAAAAACAATGCAGTTCCATGATAATTGGTTGATGGACGATCAGGAAAATCCTTATGGAGGCCTTGGAGAAGAGAGTTTTTCTAACGTTGGAGAAGAGTATTTAGCTCCAGATCTTGAAGTAACTTTTATTGGTTATGCAGAAACTTGCTTTATGAAAGCAGAAGCAAGGCTGTTGAACTGGGGAGGATCCTCTTCAGCAAAAGCATATTATGAAGAGGGGATAGCAGCTTCATTTACTCAAAAAGGAATGGCAGATAAAGTCAGTGATTATCTTTCACATGATGGTGTAAGTTGGGGAACGTCTTCTGAAGGTGTTAGAGACTTTAGAGGTATTGTAACTTCTAAAATAGATAGAGGTCCTATTCAACAAGTAATTACTCAACGATGGATAGACGGTTACTTCCAGCCATTTGATGGTTGGTGTTTGATCAGAAGAACAGATTATTTTGATGTTCCTCCGCATTTTAATGCACTGAATAGAGGCGGGTTAGGTACAAACGTGCCAGAAAGAATGGTTTACCCTTCTTCAGAAATGAACCTGAATGGTATTGGATACCAGCAGGGGGTGAGCTTACTGGGAGGTGTAGATTACCTTGATATTCCTCTTATTTTTTCAAAAAGAAGACAATGGAAAGACTGGGGTGCAATGCAGCCAGATCTGAACAACGATTTATTGAAGCACTGGTATGGAAGCACTGTTGAGGATCTAGATGCTCAAGGGGTGGAATACACAATTATTGAAGAACTTTAAAGAAATAAGAAATGAAACATATTTATAGTATTCTTCTTCTGGCTTTGGTATTGGCGTCTTGTCAGAAGGACGAAATCACAGCAGAAGACCACATGCTCAATTATGATATTGAAGAAGTGCCTGTTACTGAAGATTATAATGTGGGAGCACTTTATGTCACGAACACATGGAATGCTAACATTGAAGAAGTACCATTAGCCGGTCAATATCCTAATGCTGATGAAACGGCAATGAAACAGCATATTTTATGGGCTGATAGCGCAGGCATAGATTATTTTCTTTTTAGATATTCTTTCCCCGAAGTGGCAGTAGATAAGGAAATGATTTCTTCTTTCCTCACGCAGAATTCTGATAGTTTATTGAATTTCGCTTTCAGGTACAATTCTGTTCCTCTTAAACTGACAAAGACGAATACATTGGAACAACAAGGTAAAAAGGATGATTTTATTCAGTCTTTCAAAGATATGATTCCTTATTTTGATCATCCTAATTATCAAAAAGTAGATGGTAAATATGTTGTCACTATGATCTCTGCCAACAAGTTTTATTGTGATAGCCTTGAGCTTGTATATCAAGAGCTGAGAGAGGAAATGAGTGCAATAGGCTATGATTTATACTTGATTGGTGAACAAACAGGATGGACACCTCCAGCAAGATTTGAACATTATTATTTCAATGCACTTGACGCTGTTACATTTACCAACATGTTTAATAATGCATGGTATGATCGACACGCTTTCTTACCACAATCCATGGATTTACATTGGCAATACAGCAAAGATTATTATATGTCAAAAGATGGTTTGGAAATGATACCTACGGTAGCACCGTCTATTAACCCTAAAATCAACAATCCAAATGCGACCACTTTTATCATTGACCGAGAATCAGATTTCTTCTGGTCAATTCTCAACGTAGCTAAGAAAAATATAGGACCTTCCAGAACAATCATTATCAACTCATTCAACGACTGGAATTTTAATACACAGTTGGAACCTGGTGAAAGTTATGGAAGCAGTTCTCTTGAACTATTAAAGAAACAAACAAAGAAAAATTAGATGAATAAGAATTTATTGGTAGTGTTACTTCTGGGGGCCTTAGGCTGCCAGAAGTTGACAGAAGAAAAAAAGGAGACTACTACAACTGAAGCCATGGATTATGTAGACCCATTTATTGGAACCGGATTTCATGGCCATACTTTTCCTGGGGCAACTACGCCCAACGGGATGGTACAATTAAGTCCTGATACCAGATTTGAAGGATGGGATGCTTGCGGTGGCTATTATTACGAAGATTCTTCCATTGTAGGTTTTTCACATACTCACTTATCCGGTACAGGTATAGGTGATTTAGGTGATATTTTGATGATGCCTTTCACAGGTGAAGCAAAATTATCTCAAGGAGAAGCAGAGAACCCAGATAGTGGGTACCGTTCACGTTTTTCTCACGATCAGGAGAGTGCCTCACCAGGATATTACACAGTAAAATTACAGGATTATGATATTGATGTAGAATTAACAGCCTCACCAAGGGTTGGTTTTCACCAATATACTTTCCCGCAAGCAGAAAATGCGGGTGTCATTATCGATCTTACTCCAACGATCCATATGCATAGAAACCCCGAGCATGAAATCAGAGTGATCAGTGATACTGAAATTGCAGGGATGAAGTATACAAAAGGTTGGGCTAAAGAACATTATGTTTACTTTTATGCCAAATTTGAAAAGCCTTTCAAAGCTTCAGTTTTTGGTAATGATGAGAAGATTGAGGGAAATGTATATAAGGGTAAAAATGCCAAAGCACTTTTAAGTTTCAGCACCGAAAAAGATGAAAAAGTAAAAGTGAAAGTAGGGATCAGTAACGTGGATATTGAAGGAGCTAAAAATAACCTCTTCTCTGGAATTAAAGATTGGGACTTTTATGCACAAAAAGAAAAAGCGGAGAAATTATGGGAAGATAAGCTTGCTTTGATCGATATTGAAGGCAAAAATGATGAGCAAAAAACAATTTTCTATACGTCAATGTATCATTCATTTATCGCTCCTATGAATTATTCTGATGCGGATCATAGATATAGAACAATTGATGGAAAAATTAAAAAAGATGAATCTTATGATTCGTATACAATTTTTTCGTTATGGGATACATACAGAGCTCTTCATCCATTATTGACAATAGTGCAGCCAACACAAAATCAGAAGTATATTCAGACTTTATTGAGAAAATATGATGAAGGAGGAATTTTACCAAAATGGGAATTGGCCGCAAATTATACAGGAACTATGACAGGGTATCATTCAGTGTCATTGATTGCTGATGCTTACAGAAAAGGAGATAGAGATTTTGATGTAGAAAAAGCTTTTAAAGCCATGCTTGAAGTAAGTACTTATTCAAGAGATCTTGATTTTGTAGCTCATAGTGAAGTAGTGAGAGAGAAGCTTATGCCAAATGCAAAATTGTATAATGATTCTTTGGGTTATATTCCTGCTGACCTAGAAAACGAGTCAGTGACAAAGGGGCTGGAATATGCTTATAATGATTACTGTATAGCTTTGATGGCGAAAGAATTAGGGAAAGATAAAATTTATGAAGAGTATCTTGAAAGATCAAAAAGGTATAAACAGTATTATGACCCAGAAACAGGGTTTATGAGAGGTAAATTGAGTACTGGAGGATGGAGAGAGCCTTTCAACCCAAGATTCAGTAGACACCGCAAAGATGATTATACAGAAGGAAACGCTTTTCAATGGAGTTGGTTTGTACCGCATGATATCGAAGGATTGTCTGAGTTAGTAGGAGGTAATAAAGTGATGGAAGAAAAACTTGACACATTATTCATGACTAGTTCTACTTTGGTAGGAGAACACGTGAGTAATGATATTTCAGGAATGGTAGGTCAGTATGCACATGGTAACGAACCTAGTCATCATATTGCTTATATGTATAACTACATTGGAGCCGCTTACAAAACACAATACATGACAGATTATCTTCTAAACAATCACTATGATGCTACACCTGAAGGCATCATTGGTAATGAGGATTGTGGTCAGATGTCTGCTTGGTATATTTTAAGCAGTATGGGATTCTATCCTATGAGTCCGGGAGAAACGACTTACACAATTGGCAGACCGTTATTTGACAATGTGAAAGTAAAACTTGAAAATGGAAAGACTTTTAACATCATTGTACATAACAACAGTGATACCAATAAATATATCGATAAACTGCTGTTAGATGGGGAGCCATTGCAGGATCCTTTTATTGATCACCAAGATATAATGAGTGGGAAAACACTGGAGTTTTATATGACAGATGTTCCCAATGAAGGAGCTCAACTAGTCAAAATTTAGACGGGTTATTTTTTAATAAGTAGTGTTGTCAGGGCGGTTATAATGTGACCGCCCTCATTAACAACAATTACAACTACTCTGATCTTACTACCCATTATTTGAGGATGGAAAAGCAATGAAAAAAATTTTATTTTTATTGATTTTTATCTTCATTAATTATTATTGTAACCTCTACATTTAAAGCCTATGGACATTTTTTATTTCTTTAAATTTTTATAATTTTACAGAGATTAGCAGTACAAAAGAAGACAGGGAAAATACCTCAGAACATGAGATCAAAAATGCCTGAATACATCTTCTATCTGTACAGGTATTTTTTTAAATAGCAGAAATTTCTCTGGCTATACTTTAGGAACTTTGATAGTTTACAATTAATGAAACAATATTTAGTAACCATTCTATATATCATTCTAACTCCATTCTGGTCATTTTCTCAACATTCCGCTGGAATAAAATTTAAAAACCATGAGGTAAACTTAGAAGAGCGTACGTCTTTGGTTTTATTGGAGACAGCAAAAGTCAATGCTGGTGATAGAATGGTTTTGTCTACTGACATTTTATTTAATAAGTCTCCAAAACATTATTTTGGTTACATATTAAGAATGATCGATAGCAACCATAGAAATATTGATATTGTATTCAATTTCAATAATGGAGTAAACTATAATTTCAGTTTAATATATGATCATGAAATTACCCCTATTCAGTTTAACCTGAAGGACCAGCAAAAGCAGCTCAATAAATGGATGAAGCTGGTACTGGAAGTGGATGTGAATAAAAATACAATTACCCTTTCTGTTGGAGACCAAAGTAAGACTGCCCAATTTCAAGAAATTAAAAAATTTACTAACCTGAAATATTATTTTGGAGCGAATAACAATCCTTATTTTAAAGTACATGATGTAGCTCCAGTGACCATAAGAAATATTCAGCTTCAGTTAGATGATACAAAATTAGAATGGCCTCTTAATGAGAAAGAAGGAACAAAAGTACACTGTCGTCAGGGAGAAAAGTACAATGGTGTAGTGAATAATGGTATTTGGCTTAGCGAACTTCAATCAAAATGGACCAAAGTTGAAGAAAGAGAAATAGATGGTATGTTTTTCTATTTTAATGAAACACATTCATATTATTATTTCCTAAAAGGAGATTCACTTTTTAAGAAGTATTTACATCAAAAATCCCCTAAATTTATCACTAAAGTTGAACATTCTTATCTGCATCATACGAAGACAAAACTGTTGGAGAAAAAAAATGGAGATCTAATTTTCTATAATCAAGCAACAGATGATCTGCACCTGCTGGACATAAAAACCAAGCAAATGACTAAAGGAGACATCTCCTTCCCCATGAAAAGAAGTAATACTAAGCATGCAAGTTGGATCAATAATGAAGAGTCAGCTATTGTGTTTTTTGGAGGATATGGAAACTTTGAATATACGAACCATCTTGCGGTAATAAGTTTAAATAACTTATCGTATGAGCCCTTGCAGTTTTTGGGTGATACCATTTCCCCAAGGTATTTTCCTGGTGTTGGCAAAGCCAAAAAAGGACATCAATACATATTTGGTGGCTACGGAAGTAAATCAGGAAAGCAAATTGCTCACCCTGAAAACTATTATGACTTGTATGACTTTGATGAAAGAACGAATACGTCTAAAAAAATAGCAACTTGGGAGAGAACTGATGAATCATTTATTGTTTCTAAAAACATTGTAGTCGATACAGTAAATAATCAATTTTTGGCACTGACATATGACAATCATGTGCATAAAAATCAACTGAAGTTAAAGTTGTTTGATATTAATACGCAAACATCAAAAGATATTGCTAATGCTATTCCTTTCAGCTTTCATGATTTAAAAAGTACAATCGAATTTAAATATGATGTTGACTACCAAAAACTTTATGCAATCATTTTAAATGAAGAAGGAGAAACCTCAAAACTTCAACTATTCACTTTAGATGTCACGGGAGGCACATTCAAAAACCTTGTCAATGAAGAAGTATTGACTGCTCATAACAATGAAAATAATCCTTTGTTTTACATAGTCATTGGAGTATTGTTCTTATTGGTGATTTTCATAATATGGAAATATTTTATAGGAAAGGGCAAAAAACTACAAAATCAAGTTCCACATGAAACGCCTGTAATAAAGCCAACAGAAGATAAAAAGCAAGTCAACCAAGCGCTTACAGCAAAAGATGAGGTGGTCACAAAGAAGGTGATTGCAAAGGAGCATAAAGTGAAAACTGAGGAGGAAACAATTACTTTAGTGGGAGCAGAGACGGGTGTAGTAAATTTCTTTGGAGGATTTAGAATCATAGATATCGAAGGCAACGATATATCAAATAAATTTACTCCGCTGATTAAACAAATATTTTTAATGATCAGTTTATCCCAGTTTCTAAATGGAAGAGGTGTGACAATAGAACAATTAACGGAAGTGTTCTGGAATGATATGCCACTCAAAAAAGCAAGGAACAACCGTAGTGTAAACATTGCAAAGCTAAAACAACTCTTCAAGCTTGTAGGAAATATAAATTTAGTAAAGACGGGTGATTTCTGGAAAATTGAGTACGATGATACAGTTTCTTTTCCATTATTTGAACTTAAAGAGCTATTAGACAGAGAGAGTACTTTTGATAACCTTCAAAAGATGACCAAAATTCTGAAAAATGGAAAGCTACTTTATGGTACAGATTATCCATGGATGGAAGAAATAATGGCACAAATTGTCAATTCATTAATAGAAAAACTGTACAGTTACCTTACTAATTCTGACCTTTCACTTTCTCCCAAAGAAAAGCTGAGAGTCAGTGATTTAATATTAAAATATGATGCGCTGAATGAAGAAGCAATTCATATCAAATGTCAGATTTATACTTCACAAGGCATGCACAGTATGGCCAAAGATACATTTGGTAAATTTGTGCAAGAGTATGAACTCTTGTACAATGAAAGATTTGACTATGAATATGCTGAGTTTATAAAATCTGATTATTAAGTCCATTGTAAACTAAGTAAGTACAAATTCAAAATTAACTATATTTTATTTTTGACTTTGTACTTCTTTGAATAGTTTTTGACATTTAGAAATCAGTCATTCTAATGACTTTTAGGACACGAAAGATGCTAACGCATAACATTCGCGTTAGTGGACTTTCCACTCAATCCGTTTGATAGTACTTCCCCCGGTCAAGCCTAGCTTTTTTTGCCTTATTTTTCATCAATGGCAAAATGAAGAAGAGGGATGCTTTGAAGTAAGTTATAAAAAGCTTGTTGAAATCCCGATAAAGAAGAAAGGCAATTTCAGTTTTTTGAGTATCCCGATGATCAAGAGAAGGGTTGCTTAAATAACGGTAAAGATGCTTACGAACCACTATAGAAAGCGGATTTCATTGATACTCCATATGGATTCTGACCCAAACGAGCTACGCAATACGTTATAGCAGATTAACCCAAATCTCTTTGAAGGTTAACACCTTATCAATGATACAGGTCTGTCAAAATATTTTGACACTATACCTTGTTTGTGATGCTAAAAATAGCGTATCAGCAACCAAGAATTATATATCTTAAATCAACTAAAAAAATGAAAAAGCAAAAAGTATTACTTATTTTCTTTATATCCTTTTTCTTGTCAAAGGGATTGGTAAAAGGACAAGAAAGAGCAGAGAATCCAATAATAACCCACATGTATACTGCAGATCCGTCAGCACGGGTTTGGGACGATGGGCGTTTGTATGTTTATCCATCCACCGATGTTGACCCACCACGTGGTTGCGACTTAATGGATGGCTATCATGTTTTTTCAACCAACGATATGGTAAACTGGACAGACCATGGCGAAATTTTGCACTCGAGAGATGTAAAATGGGGACGTGAAGAAGGTGGTTTTATGTGGGCTCCTGATTGTGTATACCGTAATGGAAAATATTATTATTATTTTCCACACCCAAGCGGAACCGATCGTAAAACTACATGGAAAACAGGGGTTGCAGTGAGTAAAAAGCCGGCATCCGGTTTTAAGGTAAAAGGCTACATTGAGGGACTTGATCCATTAATCGACCCCAATGTTTTTATAGATGACGATGGAACTATTCAAAAGGTAGTTCAAACGGGTAGTATAGCAAAAGGGAAGCATATTCCAGCTGTAAAAAATAAAAATCAGTAATTGATTCGTAAGAAAAGGGTGTAGTTATTTATGTTGTAGGCTTAATGGAACCCGAAAAGGCACACGAATATTCGTACCTGTATTAAATTAAGAAGTAAGTTCCTCTCCTGCATTCGTTAACTTTTTACGTATACGGGTATTGGAAAATACTATAGAAGTGGTTTGTATTTTAGTTTTCTTGATGAAGTCAACTATAATGCAAACCTTCTTTTTTATCTTGAAGTGAAAAATTCTATTAATTAGAAGCTCTGTAATTCAACTTTGTATGCGTTATTATCAATTTATTAGTAACCGATTAATAGCACATTATTAAATCGTTAAGGTGTTTTAAGTACGTTTATTAATGTTATTATTTTACTAACATTACATCGAATTGAAATGAATAAACTTATACCTACTCTAAAAACACTTTTGATTTTACTCTCTTTTCTGTTGCTAAATCGGTGGTGTGTTTATGCACAAACCCCAATGCAGCATCTCTCAACTATTAATGTTGGAAACACAGTGCAGCAAGATGGTTTGGGAAATGTCACTCAATGGACGGATCTCTCAGGAAACAACAACCATGCACTTCTAAGAAATGGAGATGTAACTTTCCCTTCTTCTAGCATTTCTGAAGGTGGTCACAGTGGACTGAACTTTGGAACAACTAGAAACTACCTCCGACTTTTTACAGGTGAGCAGACTGACCGTTGGTTAGATTTTTTAGGATTGGCCAGCAGTAATTCCGGCTTTGCTATCACAGTAGCCTTTCATGTAAATGCTATTAATGATGATAATAATGACCTTATTGGGAATAACTCAAGTGTAGTGAAAAATGGTTTTGGTATTCGCTACAAATCTACCGGAGAATTTGAAGTCTATCTGGGAGGAGTTTCTAAAATAATTCCTGGTCATAAGGCACAAGCAGGAGAGTCATTTGTAGTAGCCTGCAACTACAATAAATCCACTCAGGAATTAGTTTTCTGGGACTCAAAAAATAAACTCACTCATACCCTGATTGTACCTCCTGCAGATTTTACAATCGCTGAATTTAATATAGGAACTGCCAATAATAATGCTAGGCATTTTGATGGAGTGGTGGGTGAAGTGAAGGTCTATGACCAGGCACTTTCAACTTCACAATTTAAAGAAGAATATTCTAGATTAACAGATTATTGGAGTGGAGTTTATCTTCCAATAGAAGTGATTGGTGAAGAAGGCTTAGTTGAATCAAGATCTTTTAATTTATCTTTAAATCAAGTAGAAGCCACTAAAAAATTATGGTTGCAGATCAATAATTTGAGTTATGAGAATAAAGTTTCTATCAAGATAAACAATAATGCATGGTATGACCTAAACCATCAGTCTGTGACAATGCAAACACAAGAAAAAGCAAGAGGTGGCATGCAGCATGGAGGTTTTAATACCATTCGGTTAACGATACCTTCTGCTTTTCAAGAAGGAGAAAATACGATTTACTTTAGATTCAATACTTCAGATGCCATATCAAATGGTTTTAGAGTGGTAGACTTGAAGCTGATGGACGAGAATAGAAATTCCGTTTTGGGTGAAGATTTTTTCAAAGAAGACAATCCTGATTTATGGGTTGGTCCTTATACTGACGCACAATCTATTACCGAAGGAGAAGAATTATGGAGAAATGGAAATTTATGGTCAAACTATCTTCCTACTGGTAGAACAGGTTTTTGGTATGGCTATGAACTCAAAGGTGCTCAACCAATTCAAGCTAAATGTGCCGATTGTCATACTCAAGATGGTAGAGATCTAGAGTTATTTGCATATTCAAATGAATCGATTATTGAAAGAGCAAAGTTTCATAATCTATCAGAAGAAGAAGGCCGTAAAATTGCCTCTTACATCAGATCGCTTTCTGCAAAAAATGATAATGTAAACAGATATGGTAGACCGTGGAATCCACCTTATCAGCCCGGTCCTTCTCTTAAAGGAAAGAGTATTGATCATTGGGCAGCAGGAGCGGGATTAGAAGCTGTTTTGGATCATGATAGTGATATGTTGGAATATATGTTTCCAAACGGTGTGAATGAAAACAGTGTACAAGCGTATTTTGACGCTGACAGATTTGAAGATAGAACGGTACTGCCATTAGCGATTCAGTTTCCGGACTGGAAGCATTGGTTGCCGATGATTCACCCCAAAGATGCTTTCAATAAAAACGATTTCTATACGCAAACTTATAATGAAGTAAAGCGTTCTCCCTTTGTAAAAGAGGGTGCGGATAAAGTGGTGAGAAACCCTGATGCGGCTTATGAAATCTTCAGAGATTATCTATTGACGCTTCCTAAAAACGCTAATGGAACTACGATAAACCTTGCTGGAATGTCAAAAGAAGCTATCGCAAAGATGAAATACAACCATGAGACATTCCGTTGGCATTATCGATATTTTCAAGCACAAGGAGCAAGGGATTTAGATCCTAATGCAGATGTAGATCATTGGAGAACAACCACCGGAAAAGGGTTGAATGCTTTAGCTGATGGTGTGGGGCAAGAGCTTGCTGCCACTAGTTTAGCGAGGTTAATGGCGGTAAAGAACTTTGAATTTATGCAGGAGTTTAATTTGCAGGATCAAGCACCTGTGCATTTGCTGGCAGAAGACAATCCTAATTCCCGTCAGTGGTTTCATGGCGATTCGAAACATGTATTTGAAATTCCAGCACATATTACAGGCTGTTTGGATGGAGATTGCCTGACTTTTGATGGACAGCCCAAAGTCACAGGAGAATATGAATCAACAGTATGGTATCACTTACAATCTATTTTAGCAGGTGGAGAAGGGGAACAATGGTGGAATGGACCTGTTGATTATAACTATCAACCTGAGTTTATTTTATTGAGCTCAAAATCATCTGGTATTTATGAAGTATTGCGTTATTATCACAGTTTAGCTTCTCTCTATCAAACAAAAACATGGTCAGGGGATCTTAACCCTAATGATGGCTATGGTTTCAGAATCCGTGTACAAGGGCCGTGGTATTTCTTTGGAAAAGAGCCGGATGCTCAACGTTCCCAATTCAAAGGTTTTGAACCGGGGTTATGGCCCACCTTGCTTGATGATGTATACCCGGGATTGGGTAAATGGGTGTTAGAGGCATTATTAAATGAATTCATAAAAGCCGTTCGGAAACATGATTTATCTACATGGAAAAGATGGGATGGAGTGACTAATAATAATGCATCACAATACTTAGACCCAATAACCAAAACAGCGATTATCGATGTAACACTGAGTGATAACGATCCAAGTTTGGGAGGTTTGGATCCTTCAGTGCCTCTTTATGCGGACCATATGTATTGGTCTATTCAGCAGGCTATAAAATTGGGAGTAGATTGTAGCATTGTTCAGGAGTTGATTGATTGGAGCAAAGAGGCATGGCCAAATATTAATTGGAGCTTTAATGTGCCTCCAAAATTGACATTACGAAAGCCAAACAACGCTAAGTTTTTCAATGAAATAGAATTTATTGATGCCGTCACTTCCAGTGAAGGAATAAGCCCTAAATTCACTTGGAGTGTAAATGGAGTGGTTATCCCATATTACGGAAAACAGTTGCCAAAACGCTTTTTACAATCAGGAGATAGCATCATTTGTGAAATGAAGAGTACAGCCTCATGTCTTTCTAGTTTTATCGCATCTGATACTATTGTACTTCCCAATGACTTCACTCTCTTATCTAGCATTAACGAAGGAGAATGGCACCCTGTCAATAACACTTTGGCATGTATCGGTGATGAAATTAATTATAAATTAGAATTGGATATTGATCCCATTTTCTGGGTAGATGCCCAAGAGATTTCGGACAATGGTTTGCAAAATGGAGCAGCAGTAAGAACTTGGAAAAATAAGGCAGGTGGCTTGCCCGATGCATCAATTATCAACGAAAACACAATTCCAGTATATACTAGCAGTGCTTTTAACGGGAAACCAGCAGTTGTTTTTGGAAAGGATAACATAAGTAGCGGTTTAAAACTGATTGATGCGGCATCTACTGATTTCTTACAAGAAAACTGGACTATTTTTGTTGTCCATACCATTGATAATGTTACCCATTGGTCAAACACCATAGGCAATAAAAATGGTATTAATGAGGATGGTTTTTTCTATAGAATATCAAAAACAGGACAAGGAGCTCTATCTGCTGGTCAGACCACAATTAATTCATCACCCAATACATTTCCTATGAGTAGAGTATCCGTGTTATCGAAACAAGGTTTACAGTTGAAATCTTATAATAACGGTCAATTGGAACATCATTTCGAGATCCCTTCTAATACAGTACTGACCAATCAAAGTGCATTGATGTTAGGGCAGATCAGCACCGGTAAAAATCAGATCAGGTACCATAATGGTTTAATTGCTGAGGTGATAATCTTTGATAGAAAGTTAAATGATGCACAAAGAGAACTGATAGAAGCGTACCTTTCCTATAAGTGGGAGCTAGATGGGTTACTTAGCCTTCAAAATGAATACCACAGAATATCTCCATTTGAGGTGGAAATGACGATGCCTTCCAATAAGAAATTGAAATTTGATCAATTTAACTTAGAACATAAATACAGTATTATTGATAATAACAGCTTCGGAAGCTTTCATGTAAATTATAAATCATCTGATGTAGCAGGACCTACCTATAAGATCATTAACAGCGGTAATGAGTCCAATCAGTTGATTGCTTACACAATAAATGGAGGCCCAAAATTTATTGACAATAATGTAAATGCCATCGAGGGGGATGTATTAACGTTGTCAGCCGAAATGAATCTTTCTGGTGATTATTTCTGGAGGGCAGCAAATGGAGAAGAACTACCATTAAATACAGATGTCGCATGGGAAGCGATAAATGGAGATGTTTGGGAAGGACAATGGGAATTGGTAGTCACAAACGGATGTGATCCTCTACAAACCATTCAACCCTTCCAATTAAACGTCTATTCATCAGAACAGAACTTATTACAGTTTGGAAAAATTAATATTAAGCAGATGCAACCAGATGATTGGCTTAAGGTTTACCTAGATAATGAGATGGCTTCAATTCCGATGATCACATTAGGTCCATTATCTTACAAAGGAAGTGATCCCTCTACTTACCGTTTGAGAAATATTACTAAGAACAGTTTTGAAGTTCAGATAAGAGAATGGGATTATCTAAATAGAATTCACAACAATGCGGAGGAAGTTTTCTTTTTAGCTACAGTACCAGAATTAAAAAAACTTGGTAACTTACCTTTTAAACAAGGGCAATTGAACGCAAAGGACAGTTGGCAGACTTATAA
This sequence comes from Flammeovirga aprica JL-4, assembly GCF_012844305.1. Lineage (GTDB taxonomy): Bacteria > Bacteroidota > Bacteroidia > Cytophagales > Flammeovirgaceae > Flammeovirga > Flammeovirga aprica. The sequence goes on along the minus strand of NZ_JABANE010000069.1, from coordinate 24,900 downwards.
TTTTGAACAAGGTTTCAATACTGTTCCAGTGGTATTAACTACAATTGTTTCAGAAATGGAAAACAGGACCAAGGTTATACAGCTAAGAAACATTACTTCTACTTCATTTGAGTACAGATTGCAGGGACAAGAAAGTACTGTAGGGCCAATATCTACAGAGAGTATTCAGTTCATTGCTATGGAAAAAGGAGAAGCATCAGTTGTTGAAAACTATATTGAGGTTGGTAGGATTGATAACACTGTTCATTCATCATGGTCCACAATCAATTTTCCTACACTGATTAGTGACACGGGAATTTTTGGACATGCTCAAACTACTAATGAAGAGGATCCTTATTCTTTGAGGTATAGAAACCTAACAGATCAAGGCGTGGAGTTTTTTGTGCAAGAAGAAAAATCCTCAGATACGGAATTATTACACACCAATGAAGATATAGGATGGATGAGATTCAAAGGTAAAGTAACACTATATTCTTCAGTAAGAATTGTAGATGGAAAAGAGGTGGATGAGGTATTAGGATTGACAGATGAAAAAAGTGAGTTAAAAGTCTACCCCGTTCCGGTACAATCTGTAATGACAATCAGTAGCTTGAAAAATATTTCAGAAGCCACAATTTTTGATATTTCGGGTAAAATCCAGTTTTCAGAGATTAATGCTAATAATAGTACTATTTTTGAGCTTAATACAGTAGAGTTAAAATCTGGAGTGTATATCCTAAAAGTATTTTTTGAAGATGGATCACAACAAACAAGAAGATTAATAAAACACTAATTGAATTAACATAGGTGTTTTGTAGTTGATAATCAGTGTTTTAATATTTGGTTAATAAGTGATTAATTCACTATTAGAATACCATTATCAAATCTTTTTTATTTCACAATATCAAATATGAATTACTATTTTATTGATTATCTAGAAATGAAAAAGAATCTATTCTCAAGCGGTTAACTCAACCATAATAAAGACAAGAAATCAAGTACTTCAATTTTTTTAAGAAGTATTGAATGAAAAGCATGTTTGAAATTTTCTTTTAAAAAGAGAAGCGATTTCAAACATGCTATACAATGAAATGAATTTTTATTTACTTTTTTTTAGTAAACTATGAACAAAAAAATACTCTTTTATTTGTTTATACTCTTTACTCAAGTTTCCCTGGCAAAAGATATTTACGTATCAGCAGATGGAAGCAACAGTAATGGAGGAACTTCTCTTGCTGATGCTGTAGCAGATTTAAAAACAGCTTTTGAAAAATCAGCACATGATGATGTCATTTATGTAGATGGTACAGCTGGTACTATTTATAATCCTGTAGCATTTGGTATAGCCAAACGATTGACAATCATCGGGCAAAATAATGCGATCATCGATGCGAAACTTGAAGACGGTTCAAGAAACAAAATCTTTAACTACACGCATAAAACAGATGATGCCACTTTATCTATTGAAAACATCACATTTTTAAATGGTGATGGCAACTTTAATGGAGCGGCACAACAAGGTGGTGGTTTTCTAATCAATTCAACCGGTGTACTGACTTTCAAAAACTGTAATTTTAAAGGTCATACTGCACCAAAACATGGGGGTGTATTTGCCATTCAGCAAGGTACAGTCAACTTTGAAGGCTGTGTATTTGAGGAAAATACACTTGCTTCTTCAAATGGAGGTGTGATTTATTCAGAGTGTACATTACCTGTTGAAATCAATATATCTGAATGTCTTTTTTACAAAAATGCTGTAGACTCTCATGGTGGAGCAATTGCTCTCATCTTTAAAGTTCCAGATTCTAATTCAAAGAAACTATCCATTAAAAACTCTACTTTTTATCAAAACTCAGTAGGTCTTACAGGTGGAATGCTTTACGTAAGTGATGCAGGAGCTGGAGTTGTTGAACTTGAAAATGTGACTGTAGTAGAAAATACTACGCAAGGAAATGCAGATAATTGTGGTGGTTTGAAATTCAATAACCCTAATGTTAGCTACTTAATAGAAAACAGCCTTATCTACGAAAATAAGACTTTTGCTAACGGTGAAGCAATTTCTGATTTATCAATGCATGATGATGCTAGTATTACTATTAAAAGCTCAATTTTTGGAGCAATACTAAAAAATGACATTGTGATTATAGAAGACACTAGCAATCCTAAAACTTCTGTAGACGAAAAGTCGGTATATGGCTCTATCACTTCTGCTACCAATGAGAACGTACCTGATATAACGCTCACATATAATGCAGAAATAGGAGTTGTATCTTTTGCTTCTGACGCCCTTCCTGTCAACTTTGCAGATGCATCTTTACTATCAGGAAGTGAAGGGCATTCATTGTTAACTGATCAACTCGGTTTGGTAAGAAGAGTTGTGAATAATGCCGTCGATGCAGGTGCTTATCAATTGGACGCTGTAGCTTCGGTTACTGAGGTTTTGAATGATAATACACCTCCTACAGACCCTTCCAATATTGTTTTTTCATCTATTACAGAAACAAGTTTTGAAGCTTCTTGGGATGCCTCTACAGACGATGTTATGTTTGGACATTATGAAGTTCAGCTCAATGACAACCCCACTGTAGTTACAACAGATTTATCTTTAACATTTAATGATTTAACGGCCAATACAGACTATACTGTAAAAGTCAAAGCATTGGATTACAATGGCAACACTTCTCAAGTAGTTCAAGCTAATCAAACGACTGCAGGGAAAGTTGTGCCAGTTGTTCCTACTGATTTAAAAGCAGATAACATTACGTCTACAACGGCAGAACTCTCTTGGGCTTCAACTGTTGATGCTGGATTGATGTATGTGATTACTGTTGGAACAGAAGAATTCACAACTGCGGTGTTAGAATATAAATTAGAGAATTTAGAGCCTGCAACAGAATATACAGTAACTGTAAAATCAAAAAATGCAGATGGTGAAGAATCTCTTGAAAGTACACCAGTTAAATTCACAACATCTTCTTACATTCCTCAAACTTATTATGTAAGAGCAGATGGATTGGAAGAGAATGATGGATTGGGTCCTGATACGGCCCTACCCACTTTATTATTGGCTTACAATAAAGCAGTTGACGGTGATGTAATTATCATTGATGGAGTATTAGATTACTCAAAATCAATGGGTATTCAGAAGAACTTGACAATTAAAGGAATTAATAATGCCACTTTGGATGCTAAAGGAACTGTAAAGTTCTTTAATATCGCTAACCCAGAGGAAGGAAGTTACCTTACACTTGAAAATATCCATTTTAAAAATGGTAACGGAAGTTATAACGGAACATCAAATCAAATTGGTGGTGCTCTACTTATTAACTCTCCTGCGGTGGTCACAATTTCAGGATGTACTTTTGAAGGAAATTCGGCTTCTTTAAATGGAGGTGTGATTGCAATACAGAAGGGTGAGTTGAGAATCAAAAAATCAGTTTTTGACAATAATAGTACAATTTCTGATGGAGGATCAACACCAAGCGGGGGTGTAATTTTCCTTTCTGCAACTACAAATTCTACAAAGCTGAGTATTGATCAAAGTGCTTTTAAAAATAACAATTCTGCTAACCATGGTGGTGTGCTACATGTAGAGACAAATGCAAGTAATGGCCATACGTTTGACATATCCATTGAAAACTCTACTATATATGGTAATCAAACTGCAAATGCAGGTGGTGCAATGTTCTTTGGAAATAAAGGTGCAGGTACTTTGAATATGGTGAATGTAACCATTGCTAATAATAAAACGACTTCAAACGGCGTCAATAGTGGTGGTGTGCGTTGTATTAATGAGGATTTAGTAACAACTATCAATAATACCTTAATTTTTGACAATAAATCAAACTTCGGTTTAGGTACTGAAGTGATGTCAGATCTTTCAACTAATAAATCAGCTAATTTTACTTTGAATCATAGTATTGTTGGTGCCATAGTAGTTACTGATGTTGAGCTATTAAAAGGTGCTAATAATTTATATGGAGAAGTAAGCGGTTCCACGAATACAAATGTGCCGGCTATTACATTAGATCCAATTAATGAGCATAACGTTGTAGCGTTTGCAGCAGATGCTCTTCCTGTAGATTTTGGTATGGCATCTTTATTAAGTGCAAAACCAACTCATGGTGCATTTAAAGTAGATCAGTTGGATAATGTCAGAACGGTGGTTGATGGCAAGATTGATTGTGGCGCCTATCAGATAAATGGTGTAGCAAATATTGATGATGTGTTGAATGATACTGAAGCACCGTCTGCAGTTACCAATATTCTTTTTAGTGAAGTAACCTTCAATTCCTTTGAAGTAGCATGGAATGCCTCTACAGATAATGTGGGAATGAGTCATTATATGATCCAGCTAAATGAAGAAAGCCCTGTGAAAGTCATGGGTACTTCTTATAAGTTTGAAGAGTTAATGGCAGAAACTGATTATGTGGTAAAGGTATCCGCTGTAGATTTAGCAGGAAATACTTCTCAACAAGCGAGTGAAACGATTAAAACAGATGAAGCGCCATCATCATTTCCTACTCCGGTAGTCCCAGCAGATGTAAAAGTAGATTTGATCACTCAAACAGAAGCTACTGTTACTTGGGCAGATCCAGAAGTAGCAGGTTTGTCTTTTGAGGTAATGATTGGTGATGATATGTATGAAACTACTGATTTCACATATAAAATCGAGGGACTCACAGCGAATACGAAATATGAGGTTACGGTTCTTTCTAAAAATGAGAATAATGAAAAATCTGTAGCAAGTGATGCAGTTGAGTTTACGACATTGGAAGAAGAATCACAAGAGCCAAAGACGCTTTATGTAAGTGCAGGAGGAGATGACACTCAAGATGGTCTTACAGAAAGTACAGCGCTGGCATCACTAAACAAAGCCATTGAATTATCTAACGCTAAAGATAAGATTATCATTAATGGTACTATTGTACATACACAAACAGTGATAATCAATAAGCAACTTACCCTTGAAGGCTTGAATAATGCCACTATTGATGCGGGTAATACAAGTAAAATATTCACCTTCACGGATGGAACAGAAGGTACATCATTAGTAGTAGAAAACATTAAGTTTATTAATGCTAATGGTATGACAGATGGTGTAGCTGAGGTAGGAGGCGCCATTTCAATGAGCAGTGTTGGTGAACTGAAATTTATGAATTGTTCATTTGAAAATAATTCATCATCACGACCAGGTGGAGCATTGGGTATTCAAAATGGTACCGTAAATATTTATGGTTCCTCATTTATCAATAACAGTACCGTAAAAGTGGGGGATGACTCGCCTAACGGAGGAGCTATTCTTATTACTTCAGGATCGAATGATGTTTTCTTAAATGTCTATGAATCTTATTTTAAAGGAAATAGTTCTGTAAATCATGGTGGTGCTATCACGATGGAAGTTACTGCAAATACTAATAATGTATTTATGCAAAACACTACAATAGCAGACAATAGTGCTGCAAATGCAGGTGGTGCTATCTTTATCGGTAATCAAGGTAATGGATTATTAAAGTTGGAAAACGTTACAGTTTCAGGAAATAGTAATACAGCTAATTCAGGAAACAGTGGAGGTATAAGAATTGTCAACACATCAATTGATGTTCAGGTTAACAACTCTCTAATAGCTCATAACTTAAGTAATTACGGGACGAATAATGAAGTATATTCAGACTTTTCAATTGGACTCAATCCTAATGTAACTGTAAATTCTTCTATCATCACAGCTGTGGTAGTAAGTGATAAACACGGAACCATCAATACAGACGATAATGTACAATATGGTACCGTAGAAGGCACAGCATTGGAAAATACGCCTGAAATTGTGCTTGAGGCAATTAATGAAAATGGTGTGATAGGCTTCTCACCAGAGGCGTTAGCAGCAGGTTTTGCTAAGAGTGCGTTAATGACGGGCAGTGATGAGCATAATTTACTAGTAGATCAATTAGGTTTAGTAAGAGCGTTGAGAAACGGCCGTATTGACTGTGGAGCTTATCAGTTGGATGGCAAGTATGACCTAGCCACAGTTTTAACTGATAATGCCAACCCTACTGCTGTATCTGATCTGAAAATCAGTAAGCTTGAAGTGAAAAGCCTTGAAATAGAATGGATCGCAGCAACAGATGATATCGGTTTAAGTTTCTATACTTTAACGTTAAATGATGGTGAAGACATCTTTGTTAATCCTGAAGCAACTTCTTATACATTTGGAGGGTTAGAACCAGAAACAGCCTATACTGTAAAGGTTATAGCACATGACTTTGCAGGTAAGCAATCTGAAGTACAAGAGGTATCAGGAACTACAGAATCAGTACCGGATGAATATCCTACACCAATTGTGCCTACTAATGTAACGGTGAAAGATATCACAAAAACATCAGCAACAGTTACATGGGATGATTTGCAGGTAGACGGTTTGTCTTACATTGTGATATTGGGAGATAAAACTTATGCATCTGATAATAATTCCATTACAATAGAAGATTTAACTGAAGGAACTTCTTACACTGTATCAGTAGTTTCTGTCAATATAGTAGAGGAACAATCAGCTCCAAGTGAAGCTGTCAACTTTACTACTGATGAGGATACAGGAACTGATCCAAATGCTAAAGAAATTTTTGTTAGTGCTACAGGTGACAATAATAATGACGGATTATCACTTGATAATGCAGTGGTTGATCTGATAACAGCTTATAACCTTGCTAATGATGGGGATAAGATAATTATTGATGGAGCAGTAGAACACAAAGTATTCTTAGGCATCAGTAAACAGCTGGAAATCATTGGGCAAAACAATGCTTCATTAGACGCTGGAAATGCAACGAAGTTTTTCAACTTTACTGGTGAGACGAATGAAGCCAGTCTTGTGATAGAAAATATTCATTTCAAGAATGCAAATGGCGTAGTAGATGGCGTAGCACAATTAGGTGGTGCGATTCTCATCAACACTGAAGGAAAATTAGTGATCAGAAATTGTACTTTTGAAAATAACGCTACTACAAAGTCTGGCGGTGCTCTTGCCATTCAGTCAGGAACTGTGGATATTATTGCTTCTTCACTTATTGGCAATGAAGTCATCTCAGAAGGTGATGGTAAGCCAAGTGGAGGTGCAATTGTTGTAAACTCAAATTCGGCTGAAGTCAACTTAAATATTTATCAGTCATTGATCAAGGATAATGTATCTGCTACTCACGGTGGAGCAATTATTATAGAGTCTACAAACAATCCGAATAATGTATTTATTCAAAACTCAACCATTTACAACAACAGTACTGTCAATGCTGGTGGAGCAATTTTCGCTGGTAACCAAGGTGCAGGGAAATTAATTCTGGAAAATAATACCATCACCAAAAATTACACTTTAAATAACACAGGTAATTGTGGAGGTATTAGAGTCGTTAACCTCAATTTAGATATAGTGATCAATAACTCCATTGTATACGATAACAAAAGTAATTTTGGCGTCGCTAATGAAGTGGTTTCAGATTTATCAATAGGGTTGACGGATAAAGCAGTTGTAAATTCTTCGATCTTAGGAACGTTAGTAGAGTCTAATTCTAATGGTACATTTACAGGTGATGGCCGTACTAAATACGGAACAGTAGCAGGGACTACTACAGCTGATATTCCAGTTCTTTCATTGCTTGACATTGATGAAAGAGGAGTAGTTGGTTTTGCCACAAATGCATTGCCTGTAGCTTTTGCAAAGGTGGAATTGTATACAAGAAGTGAAAGCCATAATTTCTTAGCTGATCAGTTAGACTATCTTCGTATTAGTAAAGAAGGTTATATTGATTGTGGTGCTTATCAGTTAGATGGTACTGTGAAGGTGAGTGACATTGAAAATGACAAAGAAGCACCTACAGTGCCTACTAATATCACTTTCCCAATAGTTACTCCAAATGCTATCACAATAAAATGGGATGCCTCAACGGATGATGTTGCAGTATCGCATTATTTGATAAGCATTAATGGTCAAGAACCTGTAGTTGCTAATTCAACTTCTTACACATTTACAGATTTGCAAGAGCTGACACTTTATACCTTTACATTGAAAGCCGTAGATTATGTAAATAATATGTCTGAAGAGGCTACTGCACAGCAAGAAACGGATGGTGTTAGAATACCACTTACACCAAAAGACGTGACAGTGAACAACGTTACTGCTTCAACTGCACAAGTGAACTGGACAGTAGAAAACACAAAAGGATTGACTTATATTGTTAATCTTCAGGGTGAATGGTTCGAAACAAGTGAAACAACATTTAAATTGACAGGCTTGGATAACGACCGAGAGTATAGTGTGACAATCTTCTCTAAAAACATTGAAGGAGATCTTTCGGAAGAGTCTGAAGTAGTGTTCTTTACAACACTGCCTGATGATGTGACATCAGTAGACCCAGTTGCTGGACCTCAGGTGAAAGCCTATCCAAATCCATCAGCTCAAGAAATGACAGTGGAAGTAGAACTTTCGAAGTTTAATGTAGAAGTATATGATTTGTCAGGAAGGAAAGTATATGGTTTAGAAGATGTAAACCAAGCCTTCAAACTTAAATTAAATACAGGAGTTTATGTTCTAAGAATTCTATCAAATGAACATATTCTCACTAAACGAATCGTATTCAACTAAATAATATAGACTCACCCTGTTACCTGCAGGGTGAGTTTTTTAATAACATAACCATGAGAAAATTCAAAACAACTTTCTTATTTACCTTACTCCTCAGCATTCCTTTACTAACACAGGCCAACTCAGAAAAAAAGGTTTTTGCTTTCAATAATATTCTTTTTATTAATTCCCCCTCAAAAGGTGTTCTTCCAAGGTTAACTCACAATAATTATTTGTATTCATCAGAGAAACCTTGGTTAAATAATAACGAACTGTACTATCCTGTGATAGCAGATTTAGCCAATCAGATGTCATTAAAAGATGCTGTTGATTTTGAGATGCAAAGTGCCATGAAGATGGGGATAGATGGTTTTTCTTTTGTATATATGATTTCCGAAAACTATTCTTTCTATCAAAGGTTTAATGAAATTATAGAGGCTTATTTTGAAGTTGCAGAGGAGAAAAATTATCCTTTTAGTTTTAATATCACTCTGAAGTTTGAGCCTACAAGACAGTTTAGTGAGAGAATACCAGATGCACAAGAAGTCTTAAATTATTTCTCGACAAATAAATATAGTGCTTCAAAACATTGGCATAAGGAAAATGGAAAAAAGGTGATTGTCTTCTCCAAAGTAAAAAACCTTATAGAAAAAGAGGAGTTCAAGAAAATGGAAAAGCAAAATGATCAAATCATTAATTTCCAGCCCCTTTTTGAAAGAATTAATGCTGTGAATGCAAGTACCGGAAATCAATTCAATATCATTTATACCTGTATATGGCCTGGTAGGAAAAAGGAAATTGTTGATGTTGGAAAACATTATGATCACATTCGTATCGAGGCACTACATATGAGTAATACGGCACTCGTAGAACGTTTTTCTAAACTATTAGAAGAAAGTAATAAGGTGTTTGCACATTCTATTTATCATGAGCAGATTTCAAGTTATTTTGTAGAAAAAAGCACGAATAAAAAACGTCCTAATGGTTTTGTAAAAAAACATAATCTTCCCATCGATCAAGTCTATAAAGAATATGATAACCTTTCACTTTCTAAGGGTTTAAGGCTGGGGTTTGAGCAAGCACAAAAATACAAAGCTCCTATATTATTTTTGAATTCCTGGAATATGTTTATTGAGGGAAACCATATTAGACCGGATTACCATCATGGCTATGGGCTTTCTGAACTGATAAAAGTGCTTACACAACAATGGAAAGGTCAGGAAATGGATGAAGCAATGTTTTTTATTTACCGTAAGAAGTCTTTAGTAGATAAAAAAATGCTGGAGTATAAAGTCAGAAAACAGTATGGAGATCCTAATTATGGGCGTGATTCTATAGAAATAATTACTTCCACTAAGAAAGTATCCGCTTTGTATGTGAATAATAAACTTTTAAAGTCTGTCAATCCCGGTCTGCAAGTGACCACAATTCCTTATCAGGATGGAAAAATAAATGTGGCCTTGAAAAGAGAGAAGAATATAATCGCCTCTATTACTCCTTTGAATGAAATCAGGCTACTTAAAAATAGAAGTGAACCTACTGTGGTCTACCGTTCGAGTCATGATCAAAAATATTTGGAAGAGATGTATGATCTGTTAGCTCAAAATGAAGTCAGTTTTTATGATATGCGTTTCCTTCTTCCTCATGAGAAAAAAGAGGAATGGAAAGCTTATGAAAAAGAAAGAATGAGCTTATTTATAAAAGTCTTGTCGCTCTATGAATATGATAAATCACTTTTTGAAGTAACAAATTATAAAAATACTTTAAAGTATGAAAAGAAAATAGGGAAGCTACTTTCAGATGAATATTATAGAGTCTGGAAAGATTTACAGAGGGAAAAACTAAAGTATCAGAAAACAGCTATGAAAGATTTCAATATCTATGACTTGAACAATTCATACAATGTTTTGGAGATGGAATAGATGATGTATGAGAAGGGGCTGTAATTCTACATTTTCAGTAGATTACAGCCCCATTCTTCCCTCTTAATTCTTATTAAATATTTCTGACTAAAACACGGTTTTTCACGCCATCATAAAACTTTGAGTCATTCTTTTTCAACCATTCCAATAGAGCAGACCTTAATTCTTCAGCCTTCTCAGTGTATTGTGCCTGATCAGGATTTTTGCCCAAAAGGTTATTCATTTCATGAGGATCTTCATTCAAATTATAAAGTACATTAAGCACTTTAGACTCTACAGAATAAGGAACCATTAATTTCCATCCGTCTTTTACAATCATGTAATTAGGAGATACATCACCTCTGTAATTCCACTCTGTCACAACATAATCACCATATTCTTTTTCTTTGCCCTCTATCATATCTCTCAAACTTTTTCCATCAGAAGAAGGGCCATCAATATTCATATAATCTAAAACAGTGGAGAAAATATCAATATGTGATACATAGCCATCAACAGTAGAATTGGGTTTGATTTGGTTTGGCAACTTCATTAGAAGCGGAATATGTGCTGATTCTTCATAGAAAACATTTTTCTCTCTTAAGCCATGGGCACCCAACATCTCACCATGATCACTCGTAAAGACAATCAATGTGTTTTCAGTCAATCCCAATTCATCAATTTTATCTATAATCTGCCCAATCCAGTAATCCACCTCAGTAATCAAACCATAGTAATTTGAAATCATGTATTTGATTTTTTCTGGGTCAGAATATTCCGTAAGTTTTTTACGTCCATTAGCATTGGCGTAGGGAGAGTTTTTCATTTTGTCATTGATACTTTCAGGAGGTGTCATATCCTCAGGCTTATACATACTGTAGAAAGGCTCAGGGACAATCATAGGAGCATGTGGGTAATGGAAAGAACATGTAATACTGAAAGGTTTCTTTTTTAACCTCTCAATGGCATCAATGGTTTGTTGTGCTTGAAATGCGGTCATGGTATATTCCTTCGGAATATTTAAACGTCCATGAAAGTTAGGCTGTGATTTTTTGATGTCTTTTACATCCTTATATTCTTGCCCGAAGAAAGTATCGATTGGATCAGGAGTATATGGTCTTTTCGTAAAACGGTCAATATGCTCTCCATTTTCTAAAGCTCTTTTCTTCAAATTCGCATTGAGCCAATCTTGATAGAAAAAGCTTTGTCCACCATGATCAAAGGCATACTTTCCATTTTTAGCATATTGTTCCGGGTTGCTATATACCTTGGCTTTATTGGCCATAGCGTGCCACTTGCCATAATACTCACAAGTATACCCTTCTTCTTTAAGAAGCTCATCAAAAGTAGGGGACTGCATTACCTTCTCCTTTGTGTAATAATAGGTTTTATCATTGTTGTTTACTCCAGTGTTTTCTACTGTTCTCCCTGTAAGAATAGAAGAACGGGCAGGACCACATACGGCACATGCGGAGTAAGCATTGACAAAATAGGCACCATCTTCACCTAATCGGTCCAGGTTTGGAGTTTTTAGCACTTTATTACCAGCTAAACCCAACGCTTTATATTGTTGTTGGTCTGTGATGATAAAAACAAGATTGGTTTTCTTATTTTTCTTTGGTGGCTCATTTCCAAAACTAATACTTGTTACCACAAATAATAGTAATAAAGCTGTTACTGTGTTTTTCATTTCACTAAATTAAAAAAAGTGATAGTCTGTTTTAATTTCAATTCAAAAGTAGCAGTGATCATTAATAGACTATTAATAATGGGCTAATAGAAAAAATCTTATTGAACAGGCTTTATTTTACAAAAAAAAGGCATTAACCGCCAAACTATTAATGCTTGATTAATTTATTATTTGGGGGCAAAACTACTTTTGCATCATCAGATCTGATAAGTACTTACACTGTTGAACTAATTTTTTGAATAGAAATGAAATTACAAAAGATACTCACAATAGTATTAGTGGCATCGTTAGGCTTACTAACATTATTGGCCTTCAAAAAAAAGAAGCAAAAAATAAATTACCCTTCTTATAAAGGGTTAGTGATGTGTGGCTACCAAGGCTGGTTCAGAACCCCTGGTGATGGGGGTTCTAGAGGCTGGGTACATTATGGAACAAGAGGGTTTGATACTGATAATATTACAGTAGATATGTGGCCTGATATGTCTGAGTATAAAAAGACATACAAAACAGCATTTAAAAACGAAGATGGATCTTCAGCAAGGGTGTTTAGTTCATTGGACGCATCTACTATAGATACACATTTCAAATGGATGAAAGATTATGGTATAGATGGTGTTTTTATGCAACGATTTTATGGCATTACTAAAAAAGGAAAGGGTAGAGAAGAAGCAACATCTATTCTAAAGAATGCTTTTAAATCAGCCAATAAATACAATAGAGCTATAGCTGTAATGTATGATTTGTCGGGTTTGAAGAAAGAAGAAAGTTGTTATGAAACATTGGTGAACGATTGGAAGCAACTGATTGATGAGATCCATTTTAATAAAGGCATCAATAAAGAGAATTATTTACATCATAATGGGAAACCGTTAGTAGCAATTTGGGGAGTAGGTTTTCAAGAACGTCCATATACCGCTACAAGCAGTGAAGTAGAACGTTTCATGGATTTTGTGCAGAATGATCCTAAATATGGTAATTTCTCCGTCATGTTAGGCGTACCCACTCGTTTTAGAACGCTCAATAAAGATTGTGAACCCGACCCTTATTTACATGAAATTATCAAAAAGGCAGATATAGTACAGCCTTGGTTAGTAGGACGTTATAAAATGCCTGATTTGCAAAACGATAAAGTATACAGAAAACAAATTGCAGATGATGTAGCTTGGTGCAATGCCAATAACGTATATTATGTACCTGCTATTTATCCCGGTTTTAGCTGGTATAATTTAAAAAGAATGAAAGGGCAAGGCAATGAGAATAATGCAAATTTAAATGCTATTCCAAGGTTAAAAGGAGCATTTTTCAACAAGCAGATTGATATCACTATAGAAGAAGGAGTAGAAATGCTTTATGTGGCCATGTTTGATGAAATTGATGAAGGAACAGCCATTTTCAAAGTGACAAACACTCCGCCAGTCAATGGTACATTTTCTGATTATGAAGGCCTTCCCTCGGATCATTATTTGAAACTTACCGGGGAGGCAGGTAAAAAATTGAAAGCAACAAAGAAAGTGAAATAAGGTAAGTACTAGGACAAAAGTTATGGAACTTTTTTAATGAAGAATTATGGTTCGTAAAATGGTTTTTATGGTGGTTCAGTGGACGTTGCAATGCAATATGCCTGCAACGGTATCCATCATAAAGACTACTTTATCGACCAGAGCACGAAACATTTTTCTTCATTCTTCATCAAAAAAAACATCCGTTTACTCTATCCTATGTACTTATAATAAAGAAAAAATTGATGATTAATAAATATGCAATAATAGTGTGACTCATTCATAAATACTGTGGAGGACTAACTCTCATACCAAAAACCTTTATGGCATAAGGGTTATTATTAACAAGAATAAGAGTCGTGACTACTTACTTTTCAACAGATATTTCATACACAGTTCTTACCAAGTGAGGGCTGTGTTTTTTTTATTCTATTTTTCAGAAATCAATGATTAGAATTCTTTATAGGTGATTTATATGCGTTTTCTTAAATATGGAAAGGATATTGAGGAAGGATTATTATCACTTAACTTTTATAAAGTTATACTGCTATATTTTTTATAAGTACTAAGTCAAAAATATATCATAATTAATTTTGAATTTGTACTTAACTCTTCATCTTAACTCAAACTTTTATGGAATTTTTAAAATTAATAGGGAAAATGTTACTAGTAATCTTAGGGTGCGTACTAGCTTTTATAATAACATTTGTAGTTGGTGATGCCCTAGGAAATACTGCCTCAAAATCTTTTGGGACGTTTTTAATCAGCTTATTTACTACGCCTATGGGGGGAATTGCTGTGCTTGTATTTTTTTGGTTACGGAATAGAAAAAAGAGTAAGCAAATGAGGGAAGCATACATGAATAATACTGAGGGTGATGGAATAGATAAATGATATGATTTTTATAATCTTATAACTTCTTTGTTCGTTGGGTTATATGTTTACCTAGCTGTAAACCAATAGCTTGTTTAAGTTCATGACTTATCATAAAAAAACATCCTCACAAGTAAAAACTCTGATGGATTTCTTTTCTTTTACCAAACCAAAATTTTACTATATTTACCCAATAAACGAACAAAAGTTATGTGCACTTCACGTTATATCAATCCTTTTACGGATTTCGGTTTTAAAAAAATATTTGGTGAGGAAGCCAATAAAGATATTCTGATTGATTTCTTGAACTCGGTGCTGCCAGCCGAAGATCAGATCTATGATTTAACGTACAAATCTACGGAGCATTTACCTAAAAATGATACGGACCGTAAAGCCATCTATGATTTATATTGTGAAAATGATAAAGGAGAAAAGTTTATCGTGGAATTGCAACGTGCAGAACAAACTCATTTTAAAGATCGCACCATTTATTATTCAAGTTTTCCCATTCAAGAACAAGCTAAGAGAGGAAAAGGTTGGGATTACGAATTGAAAGCGGTTTATGTAGTTTCCATTATGGACTTTATTTTTGATGAAACAGAAGAAGATTTTCACCATATCGTACAATTAAAGAATCAAAAAAATAAGGTTTTCTATGATAAACTGAAGTTTGTCTACTTAGAATTACCAAAGTTCAGAAAGAAAGAAAAAGACTTGAATAGCAATTTTGATAAATGGCTTTACCTACTGAATAATATCACTACTTTTGAGCAAATGCCAGTGGTATTGAAGGAACATATTTTTAGAAAAGTTTTGAAGTTAGCAGAGTATACTGCACTACCAAAAGCAGATCAAGAACAGTATGACGAGGATTTGAAACGTTTTCGTGATTATGTAAATACTTTGGATACAAGAGAGGAGAAAGGGAGAAGGGAAGCAAAAGTTGAAACAGCTCTAAAGTTTTTATCAATGGGATTAGGTATAGCACAAGTTGCAGAAGGAACAGGTTTAACCATCAGTGACGTAGAAGCGTTGACTAAAAAGTAAAAGGTCTTTTATTTCCATTTAAAAACGCCAAAAACACCCCATTAACCCCCAATTAAGAAGATATTAATACAATTATTAGTCTTCGAATATAATATTGTGATACCTCCATAAGGTGATGGAATATAAAAACACAATTTTGTATGAAGACTTATATATTACTTATACTAGCACTCAGTTTGAGTTTAGTGACTACAGCTGACGAAAAGAAAAAACCAAAGAAATCGAAAAGACCTAATGTCCTTTTTATTTCTGTCGATGATTTAAACATGCACTTGCCTTCTTTTGGATATAACAATGTGAAGGCACCTAATATTGAATCTTTGAAAGATCAGGGCGTATTATTCCGTCAAGCGTATTGTCAATATCCCGTTTGTGGTCCATCAAGAGCGTCATTTCTGACAAGTATGTACCCGGCACAGACTAAGATTTTCACAAACGGTCCTCATGTTACAGATACACGCCCGGATGCGGTAAGTATTGGTAAATTATTTCAAGATAATGGTTATTGGGTGGCCAATGCTGGAAAGGTGTATCACCCACGGTCGGAAGATTTTACTTGGGATGCTCAGCGAACAAAAAAGATGAAGGAAAATGATTTAGTCCTTCACTTAAAAGATGAATTTGAGAAAGAATACGGAGCGATTGATACACCTGAAAAAAAGAAAGCTTGGGAGGTACTGAAGAAGCAGTATGAAGATGACGATAGACAAGGGAAGAAGGCGTTACCGTTGCCGATTAAAAATGGAGTGCCATTAGAAGATGACTTGAATGCGGAAGCTTTTAATCAGTGGATGGACGACCAAACCTATGGAGATCAACCTTTCTTCATTGCGTATGGTTTTCATAAACCCCATGTGCAGTATACAGCACCTCAACGATTTTTTGACTTATATCCGTTAGAGGAAATTCAGCCAGAGAAAGTACCGTTGGATGATTGGAATACAAAACCGTTGATTGCCAATTGGAAAAGATATGAAGCATTTGAAGACATCTATTTTGGGTTGAGTTCTATGGATGCAAGGAAGCGTTATATGCAAGGGTATTATGCTTGTATTTCCTATATTGATGATATTTTAGGACAGTTGGTCACTACATTAAAAGAAAAAGGACTTTGGGAAAATACCATTATCGTTTTCTTCAGTGATCATGGCTACCATATGGGCAACCACTTTTTATATGGCAAAGTATCCCTTTATGAAGAAAGTGCAAAATCTCCTTTGATCATCAGAGTACCGGGTAATATGAACAATGGAACTGAGGTAATGACTACAGTAGAATTAGTGGATGTTTACCCTACTATTACAGAGTTGATTGGTTTAGAAAACCCTAGCTCAGTAAAAGGGACAAGCTTGGTCCCATTGCTTCAAGATCCTAAAAATAAAGCTTTCCAAAAACCAGCATTAACGTATGCAAAAAGAGGGGACTTTTTAGGCAAATCAGTGAGAACGGACCGTTATAGATATACACAGTGGGGAGATGATCCTACTCAGTCGGAGTTATATGATTATGAGGTAGATCCGAAAGAATATAAGAATAAAGTCAATGATCCAGAATATGCTGAGGTGTTGAAAGAGATGAGAGCAATTTTTCATCAGAAAGTGTCGGAAACTTCTGTAATTGACGCAAAAATGAAATAAGATGAATTATAAAATAATCACTTGGAAATTGATAGTATTTCTTTCTTTTTTGGGAATGAGTACACAGGCTATCGCTCAAGATAGGCCGAATATTATTTTTATTCTTGCTGATGATATGGGCTATGGTGATTTACCAGCTTACGGACACCCATATACGAAGACTCCACACTTAGATAAATTGGCAGATCAGGGGAAAATTTTCACACAAGGTTATATGTCAGGTTCATGGTGTATGCCTGCAAGGGCCGCCTTGATGACGAGTCTTTTTCCATCAAGAGAATTCCTGAGCAGTTTTGTGATTGATGTTGAAAAACCCTCTGTAACAAGTGTGATGAGCGGGGCAGGATATAAAACTGCACACATCGGAAAATGGCATATTGGTGATAATAAAAGAGGTGAAAATGCTCCTCCTCCATCAGAATACGGCATTGATTTAAGCTTTACTACCCAGAGTACTGGCCCTGGTTTCACATCAAAAGACAAAAAGAAACCACATTATAGAGAGCATACTACAACACATTATGTGGATATGGCGATTGATTTTGCAAAGGAAAATAAAAAAGAACCTTTCTTTATCAATTTATGGCTCTACCCAACGCATTCTTACATCGATCCACTTCCAAAGTATTTGGCACGTTTCAAAGATTTGAAAGTAGACATCAATGATTTTGAAAGTGAGTACCAAAGAGATTTCCTGAATTTCGTAGCTGAAACAAATGATATTGATAAAGCAATGCAATCGTATTGTGCTGATGTTTCTAATCTTGATGACGAAATAGGTCGCTTGTTGAAAGCACTTGAAGAGATGGGATTGGAGGAAAACACAATTATTATCTTCTCAAGTGATAACGGCCCTGGGCCAATTTTGAACAATACAAAAAAGTTGAGAGAACGTTATGCTAAGAAGCCAAACCTAGCAAATTCAGTGGGTTCAGCTGGTCCTTTCAGACAGAGAAAAGGAAGTATGTATGAAGGAGGAATCCGTGCTCCATGGATTGTGAAGTGGCCAAAGAAAATCAAAGGAGGTACAAAAGACGAAGAAACTGTAATTACAGGTGTTGACTTTTTACCAACAGTAGCGTCATTGGCTGGAGTGGAAGTACCTACTACTATGCAAATGGATGGTGTAGATGTTAGCAAGGCAATCTTAGGAAAACCCCAAGAAAGAGAAAAATTACATTTCTGGAGTGACAAACCAAATTGGCAAGTTGTAAGAGATGGAAAATGGAAAGCCCACCTTCATTTGAATAAAGTACAACTGTATGATTTAGAAGCTGATCAGGGAGAAACTACCGATGTAGCAGAACAGTACCCTGAGTTAGTAGCCAAATACGGAAAGCTTTTGAGAGAGTGGAAAAAAGAAATTCATAAACCTGTGCATAAAAGCAAATAGGAGGTTTTGAATGAAGAATGAAGCGTTAAGAATGAAGAAAGATGGTTCGTGTTGTGGTCCGTAAAGTGTTTTTTATGGTGGTTTCTGATACAGTCTCCTCTCAATCTTTTGCAAGAATATCCTTTATGATGGATACCGTTGTAGGGACGTTGTGTTGCAACGTCCACCGAACCACAGCAAGAACCATTTTTTTCTTCATTCTTCCCTCTTAATTCTTCATTATATAGAGGTTCGTAAGGATGTTGTAATACAATATCTCCGTAAACGGTATCAATAAATTTTTCTTGTAATTAAAGTTGTGAGAAATAGGGGTATTGTGTTGCGACCTCCATGCGAACCCTATCAAAAACACCCACTATTGACCGTCTTGCAGAAGAAGGAACGTGGTTTATGCGAATGTATTTTACCGATGTTACTTGTAGTCCAAGCCGACATCCTGCGACATACAAAAGTTTATGCTATTCCATGGTTTTTCTGGAAGAATGACTATCACAGAGTTATTATTTTATAACGAGTATTATATAGGTTAGATTATTATAAAATACCCCAAAAATGTTCCGACAAGTCACGTAAATACTACTTCAGTACTTTCAGGGTTGGATTGGTTGCCAACGTTATATGCTCTAACAGATACGTCATTTGATGGAAGGTAATATGAAGGAGAAGACGTATCAGAAATATGGATGGGGAAGGAGAATAACCTAAATCGTTACCTATATTCGAGAACCGATGCTTCCAAAGGAACCGTTTCAATATTGAATCACAATTGGAATGCATATTAATATCAAGAAACGAAAAGATGTAGCAGAAGAGCATCTTGAAGAATTGAATGCTACAGTACCAAAATCCTATTTTAAAGGAAGAAAAAAAACCAAATAATCAACGAAACAAATGACAACTGAGGTAAAGCAAAGAAAACGGGTACCACCGAAACAACCTGTCAAGAAAGCCATCAAAAAGGAACCTCAAAAAGGCCTTAATTCCCTACAAGCATACAATTTGTATAGGGTAGTTTTGATCGCTCTTTTGGTGGTGGCAGTGGGCATTTCAGGTGGATGGAAACTACCTTTTCTGCAAGAAGAAGGACATCGTAAAAAGATCATTGTCACCCAAAGCCACTTGGAAGGTATCTATAAAAAAGCCAAGTATTTTACTGTAGATAAAGACAAAAAATATACGGTTTACAATCAATTTAAAGACATTATCGGTTACGCCATTTCCACGCATGATTACGCAAGTCATGTAAGAGGGTTTGCCGGGGAAGTACCCGTATTGATTGGTTTTGATAAAGACTCTACCATACAAGGGATGCAGATGTTGCAACACAATGAATCGGGAGAATATATAGAGTTTATATTGGATGATAAATTGTTGGAAAAATGGAATGGACTAACCTTCGACAGAGCACTTTATAATGAAGTGGATGGTATCACATCTGCCACAGAAACAAGTGAAGCGATTATCAAAACCATACAAGTGACCTTATCAGAGGTGACAGGAAAGGAATTGGAAACGAAACATTATCCTTGGACCTTAATTTTACAATGGGTACTTACTTCAGCCACGTTGTTGTTTGGACTCTTGGTTTGCTTTTACAGACCTATGAAAAATTACCGTACTAGCATGTTGATTATGGTGACAATAGTAATGGGTTTTGCCTATCAGAAAATGATCTCTATTTCATTTTTGCACGGGTGGATCGTCAATGGTATTTCACTAGATTCTAATCTGATCTCATTTGTATTATTGGGCCTTTCAGTAATTTTACCGATTACCACCAAAAAACAATTCTACTGTCATTATATGTGTCCTTTTGGGGCGGCGCAAGAGTTAGTCGGTAAAGTTTCCCCTTTCCAAAAACGAAACATGAATTTTCTAAAAGTGAGGTCGATCCCATTACAGACCATCGCCACAATAGTATTAATCTGTTGCATATTATTGGGTGAATATCCAGAACTTTCATTTGTAGAGCCTTTCCCAGCTTTTTCATTTAAAGTGGTGTCATGGTGGATGATTGGTTTTGGACTTTTATTTATCGGACTGTCCTTTTTCTATTCCAAGCCATGGTGTAAAATATGTCCTACAGGTTTTGTACTGGACAATTGTAAAAAACGATCAGCTAGAGACAACAAAAAATATAAGATCTTATGAAAACAAGTGAACTTCTAAATATAGTATTGGTAGTCGTCCTAATTCTCGTATTGGTCCGCTATAATGTAAAGGAGGCAAATGGGGAAGTGAATGAAGCTTCTATTGTCAATTCGGTGGCGGTGATGGATTCATTACATGTGAAAAAATCGGTAGGGAAAAGGCCTTTTCTATTCCCAATGCCCGTTGGGATTATTGGTTCATATGATAGCGTGGGAACACCTAATATTATGGCGGCATCATGGATTGGTATTGTCAACTCCAATCCAATGAGTATAGGTGTTTCATTACGTCCGGCTACTCATACCTATAAAAATGTGATGAGAACGAAAGCGTTTACGGTCAACATCGCCAATGAAAAATTAATAGAATATGTCGATTGGGTAGGGCATTATTCAGGAAAAGACATCAACAAATTCGATCTTTTACCGCTCACTCCCATTAAATCAAAATTAGTGAATGCTCCATATGTACATGAATTTCCAGTGGTTTTGGAATGCGAAGTGGTCAACATTACAAACCTTGGCAAACACACTCATTTTGTAGGTAAAATAATGGATGTAAAAGTAGATACAGCCATTTTGAAAGACAATGAAAAGTTTGTAGACATCAATAAATTACGTCCCGTGATGACCGGTCATGGATCAGGTTATTTTGGAATCGGTGAGAATTTAGGAAGGGGAGGAAAAGTATACCAAAGATTAGGAATTACTCCTGATGTGGAAGCGAAGTAATTGCATTGTAACCTAAGTTTTTGAATATTTATAGTTTAGAAATTAAGAGATTTTTGACTTCAAAAACCTAGATTTTTTGCTTTGTTTTTCATCAATGGAAAAGGAAGCTTGAAAGTAGAACATCAATAAATTAATACTTTACAATATATTGATAGATAAAAATCTGATTAATAGTTGTTTAAATTGCATATCTACGTCAGAAAATCAATAAATTACTATTTAATTAGAGGAGGATTAAGGGACAATTAATATATAATTAGTCAGGCACTACATTTTTGTAATGAACACGGCAACCAACAGCTGTTGTTATGAAATGATTTTTTAATTGAATGATTACTGATGAAAAGAATTATTATAGCACTCTTTACATATCTTATCAGTGTTAGTATGGTTGGGGCGACTTCTCATCCTACAGCAGATAAAGATAATGCAAAGAAAAAGAAACCTAATATTATCATTTTCTATACAGATGATTTAGGTTATGGAGATTTATCAGTGAACGGAGGATTGACTCCAACACCAAACATTGATAAAATATTTAATACAGGAACTACATTTACTAATTACAATACGCACTGCGTTTGTTCACCATCGAGGGCAGGGATGCTGACAGGAAAACATTATGTAAAAACCAATTCAGGACCTAAAACAGGGGGTGAACTTTCTACCGATGAAGTGACAATGCCTGAGACATTAAAAGAGAATGGATATGTGACGGGGGCGTTTGGAAAATGGCATAATGGAGCACCAACGTCATATGGTGGAAATGAGAAAAAAGGAAGCAAGAAGTTTCAATTAGGAGCCGGCGTAAATGCACATGGATTTGATCGATTCGTAGGTTATTACGGTGGTGGTGGTAACTATTTCACTCGTGTTTCAAATGTATACGCACAAGTGTCATGGTATCACGACAAAACCAACAGACCGGATGAAAAAGGATATACCACAGATCTTATTACAAAATATGCTTTAGAGTTTATAGAGAAAAATAAGGAGGAACAGTTCTTATGTTATATTCCTCATGAAGCCATGCACAACCCTTTAAATGCCAAATATGAGGACATTTTAAGAGTGCCTGAATCTGTAAAACAGGGCACAGCATTATTATCCGAAGAAGAATATAAAAAGTATTTTAAAGGGAGTAAGGCATGGATGAAAATGTCTGATGAGCAGAAACAGATTGTACGTTCGGCCATGTTATTAAGCTTGGATGATGCCGTGGGAGAGGTAATAGCTTATCTAGAAAAAGAGGATTTACTGGAAAATACTATTGTGATCTTCACTTCCGACAATGGAGCCACGCCAGAGGGAAATAACCTTCCCTTTAAAGGCCACAAGCATACAATTTATGAAGGTGGAATTCATGTTCCCATGGCAATGTTATGGGAAAAAGCAGGTCTTAACAAAGGAGAAAAATACACAGGGGACTTCAATTACCTTGATATCTACCCAACGTTAACCGCAATGGTGGGAGCAAAGCGTGATCAGTCAGTAGAGATTGACGGAAGAGATTTATCCAAAGAAATATTAAGTAATAAGGAGCATAGCAATACCGTACAGCAATGGGTTTGGACTGGTGAAGGTGCTGTGAAAGAAGGCAATTGGAAATTGATTTATAACCCTTTGGATATTCAGCTTTATGATTTAAGCAAAGACTTGAAAGAAGAAAATAACCTTGCTGAACAGCATCCTGAAAAAGTAGAAAAAATGCAGATAATGCACTTAAACTTTTTGAGAGCGAATAATATCAACCCTTCTTACTTACCTCCAAGCTACCTTCCGAGTGCATCTCAAAAAGCGAATCCACAAGGTGAAGTGTTAGAGTTTTATGTGGATCAATCTGCCCCTGTGAAAAATGGAAAAGATGTGATGCGTTTTGCTTTTGCCAAAGGGTATGACAAAATGAAATACACTATTGAGCCCGGCGATGTGGTAGAATACGATATCATGGTTGCGGAAGACGGATTGAACGAAGGCTTCTTCTATTCACCAACAAGCACATGGAAATTACTATTTGCAAAGTCTGGTTATGACCAATACGGAAGATACCAGAAAAAAGGACCTGGTGTGAAAGAAGGAAAAGGTGTTTGGGAACATAGAGTAGTGGGAATCGGTGAAGCAACACCTCAGAAACTATCACACAACATGATCTCATTCATTGGTAGAAAAACAGGTG
This sequence comes from Flammeovirga aprica JL-4, assembly GCF_012844305.1. Classification (GTDB taxonomy): domain Bacteria; phylum Bacteroidota; class Bacteroidia; order Cytophagales; family Flammeovirgaceae; genus Flammeovirga; species Flammeovirga aprica. The sequence goes on along the minus strand of NZ_JABANE010000069.1, from coordinate 1,215 downwards.
TATATCATTTCTATATTGATAACTTAATCGCTCGTAAAGCAGATGGAACAGTGATAGAACTTTGGTCAAGTGGAAAGCACACCATCAAAAGATGGAATGAAGCGCCTTTTATGAAAAACCGTAAAGAGAATATCTTTAAAACAGTGGAAATTAAAGCTGTTAAGCTCGATCAGATCTAGAATACAAGAGGGAAGAGGTATGAGGGTACGTGTTATGGTCCAAGAACCATCTTAAAAAAACACTTTACGAACCATATCTCTTAACTCTTACCTAAAAAAGTATTGTATTTATATTGCTTAGAATAATGAAGTTAGGCTTCATTTTGAAGTAAACCTTGGTTTTTTTTCTTAAAGAGAATTTTCTGCGGGTGTAAAAAAAATTAAATAAGGGTGAGAAAATTTTTTCTTCATTCAACAAAATGACCCTTTTTCCTCTGTTTTAGTACTTATAATGCGAAATACACAATATAAATGCTGTAAAGTTTATCATTTGCTTTGGCTTAATTCTTGGGAGATTTCAGCTAAAGCAAATTAAACAAACTACTTATAGTCGATGAAACTATTCAAATTCGCTCTCATTCCGTTTTTTTTAAGTTTGATAATAAGTTGTGTTGATGAAGACACATTTGAACTAAGAAAAAGAGTTCCTGCAAAAATTCAATTATTTAATATTGGAAGTGGTCCAACGTATGTCAATTCAACCTTAGATTCGGTAACATTTAGTGTACTAGATTCTTTCTCCTATTTTTTTAATGGTTGTAATGTTATTATCAATGTTGAAAAGGGTGAAGCAAAGGTATCTTCTAATGTTATTACAACCGACCAAGATGGGTATGGTGCTTTTGATGTTACTTTTGGCCCAAATGTGGATACCATTACGGTTTCCTTGTCCATTCCACATGCTGATCATGAAAAGACTTTGAGTAAATCATTTACCGTGGTAACAGAGGCTAATCCAGATGAAGTAAAATTGAAAATGATATCTGGTAATTATCAACACGGTTACAGCGGTGGTACATTAAGAAATGAGCTTACGGTTATTGCTACTGATAATTATGGTAACCCGATTAAGGATTTGGAAGTGAGAGCTCATAGAAAAGGAGAGTATAGGTATTACAGTAACGATGAAACGGATGAAGATGGAATAAGTATTGAGACATTTTAAAGTATAACTAAAAATGAGCTTTTGAAAATTGAAGAAACAACTGTTTACCAA
>NZ_JABANE010000068.1 GCF_012844305.1 Flammeovirga aprica JL-4 | reverse complement strand
GGACGTCCATCTAAAAAAGACCAAATATTAATAGATAGGTGGTATAACAACACTTAAATAGTTATCTACCATCAGACATATGAGTATCTTTATTGAAAAAATGGGAAGAAATAGAACTGACCTTTCTGAATCAGTTTTTCTACAAATAGTTAGCTTTATTTCAAAATGACAACCAACATATCTTTATTTACTAAGCACAATAGTTGTTTTACCAGCGATATAATGAGTTGGGGTTATTATCATTTTGAGCATCACAATATTATTAAAATAAATGTATTTCACAAAACCTTTACCCAACAAAAAACAACTCCTTCCTAAAAGATTAAATGCAAAGTGATGTAGAGTTCGTATCTTGTGAAAGAATTTCATTTTTACCTTTTGAACTCAATGTTATCACTGCAAAAAATAAAACAAGATCATATATGGCAAGGTCTACTGATACTTGCTTACCTGCTTTTGACGTATAGTTTTTTTGAGCAACGGTTTGGTTTTGCTTATGGGTCAATGAAAGCGATTTTGCTGGTGAGTTTTCAGGTTTTTATTTGGCAAATCAATCTCAACTATTTAGTACCCAAACTTCTTTTAGAGAAAAAGCATGTGATTTATGCTATTTCTCTTTTCGCTTTTGTGTTGACAATTGCCTTCATTTATCAATACATCGAAAAGGAAATATTCCATGCATGGAAACAGTCTAATATTGAACGGTCGATGTTTCCCTTCGATGATCCTGAGCTTAGGGAAAGAGCTATGAAAAACCGTAATGTGAAAAGGGTTCGAAAGGGATGGAAGATTTTTGAGAGTACTTATAATGTCATTTTGTTTAGTGTGATTGCTTTGGCTAGTACGGCTTATAGAATGACGCTTTTTGGTTTGAAAAAGGAAAATGAAGCTACGGTATTAAGGGAGGAACAGGTGAAATCTGAAATGAGTTTTTTGAAGTCACAAGTCAATCCTCACTTCCTTTTCAATGTGCTAAACAATATCTACACGCTGTCTTTTATAAAGTCAGATAAAACACCAGAGGTGGTACTTCAACTTTCGGATATGTTACGCTACATGCTTTATGATACTTCTACTGAAACTGTTCCTATTCATAAAGAAATAGATTATCTCAAAAACTTTATTGAGCTACATTTACTTAAAAGTGATGGAATAAAAGAAAACATTGAGACAAGTTGGAATGTTGAAAAGCCATCCCTACAGATTGCTCCTTTGCTCTTTGCTCCATTTATTGAAAATGCTTTCAAGCATAGTCATATTGAAGATGAAGATCATGGATGGATTAAGGTAAAATTAGATGTAAGTGCTTCTAATGAAATTTACTTTGAGGTAGCGAACAGCAAACCCCGCACAAAGCTTTCAAAAGATCAATTAGGGGGCATTGGTTTGGAAAATGTAAAAAAACGTCTCAATTTGCAATATAACCTCAAACATCAACTAGAGATTATAGACACTCAAGACAGTTTTACTGTCAAACTTAAAATACACACATAAACACTAGTACAAAGCCAACTAACGGTGCTGGACTAGTACTTAACCATAACTTAAACACACATCACAAAAATGACTTCACAAATGAACAACACTACACCTTACAAACCGAAAAACAAAGTAAGGCTAGTCACCTCAGGCTCTTTATTTGACGGACATGATGCGTCTATCAACATCATGCGTAGAATCATGCAATCTTCGGGTGCAGAGATCATTCACCTTGGACACAACCGTACAGCTCAGGAAATTGTAGACTGTGCCATTCAGGAAGATGTTCAAGGCATAGCAATCACTTCTTATCAAGGAGGTCACTTGGAATATTTCAAATACATTTATGACCTTTTGAAAGAAAGAGGGGCCGGTTATATTGGTCTCTATGGCGGTGGAGGCGGAACAATTCTCCCTTCTGAAATTGATGAACTGCATGATTACGGCATCAAGAAAATCTACTCTCCTGACGACGGCCGTACGATGGGGCTTCAAGGAATGATCAATGATATCTTGATTCAATGTGATCATCCTACAGGAGAAAACCTAGGAAAGGAAAAACTGCAATTAAATCAGAAAAACCATAGAAATCTAGGTCGTATTATCTCAGGTATTGAGAACTTCAAAGCAGATCAAGCGGACTTTATTCAAGAATTGAAGTCACAGAATAAAGATAAAAATATCCCGGTGCTTGGTATAACAGGCACAGGTGGTGCTGGTAAATCTAGTCTTGTAGATGAACTTATTCGCCGATTCCTCTCTCAATCAGAAGATAAAACAATAGCGATTATATCTATTGATCCTTCTAAAAGAAAAACAGGAGGGGCGTTACTTGGAGATAGAATTCGTATGAATGCCATTGCAGATGGACGAATTTATATGCGTTCTTTGGCTACACGAAAGGCACATCAAGCTATTTCTGAACATATTGAAGATGTTTTGGAAGTAGTGAAAGCCGCTGACTTTGATTTGATCCTTTTGGAGACTTCAGGAATTGGGCAATCGGGAACTGAGATTGTGGATTACAGTGATGTTTCCCTTTATGTGATGACACCGGAATATGGCGCTGCTACGCAATTGGAAAAAATTGACATGCTTGATTATGCTGATGTGATTGCTCTTAATAAATTTGATAAAAAGGGAGCATTGGATGCATTGAGAGATGTAGCCAAGCAATATAAAAGAAATCATGGGCTTTGGGAACTGAAAGAAGAAGATGTGCCTGTTTATGGTACAATGGCTTCTCAATTCAATGATGAAGGAGTAAATGAACTTTACAATAAAATCATTTCTCTGTTAGAGGAAAAAAGTACGGTAAGTTTCCCTAAAGTGGAATTGAACAAAACCTCAGACCGTTTTCATATTATACCTCCATCAAGAGTAAGATATTTATCTGAAATTTCTGAAGTAGTCCGCAATTATAATTTACATGTCAATGAGCAGGCCACTATTGCTGATCAACTTTTTGGACTTCAGAAATCCATAGAAATTCTTCAATCAGATGAACATACAAAGGCTACCTTACAAAGTGCTTTTGATAAAATAAAAAGAGACTTAGACCACGATGTTTTTGATGTTTTAGAAGGATGGAAGGCGAAAGTGGAAGCTTATGCTGGAGATACTTTTACTTATCAAGTAAGAGGAAAAGACATCAAAGTAGAAGCTAAATCGGAAACTTTATCGGGTAATAAAATCTCTAAAGTTACACTTCCTAAGTTTACAGGATGGGGTGATATTACACAGTGGGTAATGCAGGAAAATGTACCTGGCGAATTTCCTTATACAGCAGGTGTTTTCCCTTTCAAACGTCAAGGAGAAGACCCTACAAGAATGTTTGCAGGCGAAGGCAACCCTGAAAGAACAAATAGAAGGTTCCATTACCTTTCACAAGGGCAACCCGCTGCACGATTATCTACCGCTTTTGACTCTGTAACGCTTTATGGGGAAGATCCTGATTTCAGACCTGATATTTATGGAAAAATTGGTAATTCAGGCGTGAATGTAAGTTGTCTGGACGATGCTAAAAGGCTGTACTCTGGTTTTGATCTTTGTGCACCAAGCACTTCTGTATCTATGACCATCAACGGACCTGCGGCCGCAATGACCGCTTTCTTTATGAATGCGGCAATTGATCAGCAATGTGAGGTTTACATTAAAGAAAATGGTCTTGAGAAAGAAGTTCAAGGCAAAATTGCTACTATTTATAAAGGACAGACGATCCCAACGTATAGAGGTGAATTACCACCAAATCATAACGGATTAGGGTTGATGCTTTTAGGAGTAACAGGTGATCAGGTTTTACCTTCAGAAGTTTATGATGAAATCAAGAAAGCGACGATTGCAAAAGTAAGAGGAACTGTACAGGCAGATATCCTTAAAGAAGATCAAGCACAAAACACTTGTATTTTCTCTACAGAATTTTCTTTACGTTTGATGGGCGATATGCAACAATATTTCACTGACAATGGTATCAGAAATTTCTATTCCGTTTCCATTTCAGGCTATCATATTGCAGAGGCTGGTGCCAACCCTATCTCTCAGCTCGCCTTTACATTAGCTAACGGATTTACTTTTATAGAGTACTATCTGAACAGAGGAATGAAGATTGATGACTTCGCTCCAAATTTCTCTTTCTTCTTCTCCAATGGTGTTGATCCAGAATACGCTGTGATTGGTAGAGTAGCTCGAAGAATCTGGGCGAAAGCATTAAAATTAAAATATAAAGGAAGCGAGCGTTCTCAGAAGTTGAAATACCATATCCAAACTTCAGGAAGGTCACTGCACGCTCAGGAGATTGCTTTTAATGATATCAGAACCACATTACAAGCATTATACGCTATTTACGACAACTGTAATTCCTTGCATACCAATGCTTATGACGAGGCAATCACCACTCCTACTGAAGAGTCGGTAAGAAGAGCAGTGGCTATACAACTGATCATTAATAAAGAGCTTGGTTTAGCAAAAAATGAAAATCCATTGCAAGGCTCTTTTATTATTGAGGAGTTGACGGATTTGGTAGAGGAAGCCGTAATGATGGAGTTTGATCGAATTACAGAACGTGGAGGCGTATTGGGTGCTATGGAAACCATGTATCAACGTTCTAAAATTCAAGAAGAATCCCTTCACTACGAAACATTGAAGCACAATGGCGATTACCCTATTGTAGGTGTGAATACTTTCTTAAGTAAGGAAGGCTCCCCTACTATTATTCCAGAAGAAGTAATACGATCATCAAAAGAAGAAAAAGACAGTCAAATTACCTCTCTCCAAAGTTTACATCAACATGCTGAAGAGCATGCCACTCTAAAATTAAAAGAGTTACAAAGTGTTGCTTTGGCCAATGAAAATACTTTTGATGCTTTAATGGAAGCCGCTAAATATTGTTCACTTGGACAAATCACTCACGCGTTATTTAATGTTGGAGGACAATACAGAAGAAATATGTAAAAATTAAAAGGGGCAATCACTACGTTTGCCCCTTTTTTAAGCAGTTATACAATTGTAATCGAAAGTTTTAGACTTTCTTTTTTTGACTACTCTGCGTTAGAATTTCATCACGTAGCTATACTATGCTCTTCAATTCTGCCTTGATTAGTCAAAAAAAAATAATCTAACTTTTCCCAATTTCAAATATATAACTACTTATTAATCAATAAACAACCCAAATTAAGCCAATTGATTCACTACGATTTATCATACTAATCATTAACACTTATCTTATCAATTACTTTTTCTTCTTTTATCAGCCCCATCAATTGATAGCTTAAAACAACTACTTCAACCAATGACCCTAAACTTTGACGAATAAAAAAGTCCATATCTAAAATTCCAATCATGACATTGCTTACAAGAACTATTGTCAGAATTAAGAATAATGTATCTTTCATATTTTGAGCTCTTAGAGCAGCAAACACATAAATACTACTCATAAGCGTAGTAATGACTTTTTCCGAAAAAGTGGCCAATTCAATATCCATTAAAATAAAATTCAGAACGCCTAACCCTAATAGGATAAACTTGATCTGATTCATTTTTTGTCCGTATTTCTTTAATTTTTCTTGTAGCATCATTGAAATGTTTTTGATTTAAGAGAGGTTTCATAGTATTATATCAGAAGGATTGAAATGTCACCATGGTGTATAAAAAAAGATAGAGCAACACCCTACCTTTTTCAATCCTTACTTTATTCACTCTTATATTAAACTAAAGACCTATACTAATTCCGATTTGCGCACCAGTACCAATATTACCCTGAATACCAAAATTGTCAGTAATATGGTATTTTGCACCAACACCTAGTCCCCAATGCAATGCATCACCATGTCCAAACTCAAACCCTACATCACCTACAGCATAAACATCCCATTTAGGGTTTGTAATATTTAAAACTCTATCTGCATACCATCTAAATCTGGCACCTGCTCCAAAAGAGCTTCCTTTGCCACTCCAGCTTTGGTAATCCACAAAGGCTCCCACTGTAAAATCTTTACCTAGTTGTGCTATTTCATAATCGGCCATCAAGCCTAATGTTCCATTTGTAAAACCAGAGGTAAAACCAATATTTAATGTTCCTGGCCCTTTAAAATCTCCACCCTTTGTGCTTTGAGCATAAGAAAGATTTGCAAATGAGAAGATTGATAATGTTGACAGAATTAAGATTATTTTTTTCATATCAGTAGATTGATTGTTGATAATTTTTTTTGTTACAACTACTTAAGCAGTTGTACAATTAAAATTGGAAGTTTTGAATTTTCTTTTTTAGCCTACTCTGCGTTAGAATATCATCACGTAACTATGGCTATGCTCTTCTATTCTACCTTGATTAGACTAAAAAATAATTATCCAATTTCTCCCAATTTCAAATGTTCAACTGCTTATATCTACCGATAAAAAATGTCACCGATTTTTTTCAAAAAAAAAGGCCAACCTCAATAAATAAGGTTGACCTCTCTATATTTTTCATTGAATTCTAATTCGTAGATTCAATTTCTTTAAGATCTTTCAGCTTCTGAATATCCGAAAACTCATATCTTACAGCACTCTTATAAGAACCTCCATAAGCGGCTTTCAAGAAAGTCTCTGCATTTTTATAATCTCCAATTTCTTTATATACCAATGCGATAGCAAAATTATACTTTGCCTTTACAGGAGGAGTGATACTTGGATTGTGAATCACTTTTTTCAATTTCTCTGTTGAACCTCCAATCTCACCAAGGTTTTTCTCACACATGGTTTTGATGAAGATCACGTTGATATTTCTCTCATTTTGAGGCAATGCATCTTGGAATTCCTCTAAGTGAATATATGCCGTTGCAAAATCTTCAGATTGATAATTTAGAGTGGCTAATTCAAGTAACTTTTGAGAACGCTTCTTGATATCTTTTTCCGCCATTAAAGCTCTATCTTGTGCTGCAATTACTTTAGTTTTATCAGTATGAATTGCTGCTAATTGCTTTTGCAAGTCAAATGCCTCAATATAAGATGAGTTGATACCTAAAGTAATATCAATCATTTTCTGCGACTTAGGGTAATCCATTACTTGGAAGTAAGTCTGTGCCAAACTGAAGTAATATTCTTCTCTAAAGATCGTAAACATTGCTTCCGCCTCGTTAGTGGTCATTTTGTCCATCCACTCACTTGCTTCTTTGTATTTTCCTTGATTGAATAATGACCAAATGTATTGATAATAATATCTCTCATTACCTGATAAAGGCTCAATATCACCGATAATTTTTGCCATTAACTCCTCCGCTTTTTCTGGATGATCCATTTCATTCCAGTACATTGCTTCATAGTAATCCAAATCAAAAGACTCCGCTAAATTTAATTTTCTTAAATCATCAATATGTTTTTTAGAAAAACGGTGTCTATTCGCTTGATCCAAGATATCTAAGATTTTAAGCTTATAAAGATATTTTTGATCAATATTTTCGTCCTTTTGGAAAGCTAAATCATAATATTTTACAGCTTCAGAAGGTTTTTTCTTCTGAGAATACAGATCGCCCAGCATTTCATACGCTCTGAAAAAACTTGGATCCGATTGTACACAAGCCTCTAATGTTTTAATAGCATCATTAAATTTTGTAATAGCCAGTAGTGTATTTGCTTTTTTGAAATAAACACTACCATCAGAAGGGTTAGCTTGTATTGCCTTGTCTAATTCCTCAAGTGCCTCACTATAGCGGTTGTTCGCTAAAAGGAAGTCAGCTGTTTCAAGATGTGCTTTTGCGGCATCTCCCTGAGCTTTTAATTCCGTGACAAAAATTAATGAACAGAATAAGGACAGTATAATATTTAAGTGTGATAGTTTCATAGATGCTATAAAAATGAATTACTTTCTCTTGTATTGTTATTAAAAAAACTTTGAAACTAAAGTGCTTCTAGTATTAAAACTAATAATTATGCCACTTTAGTATTTCAATTAAGTATTTCGTTATAGAAAAATTAATAGGATTTCAAGAAATCTGTCAATTGACCATCAACACCATAAGAATTCAAGATTTTCAGATAAGATTCTGCACTTTCTTTACTTACAAAGTTTCCAGCAAAAACCTGATAGGTGATATCACCACTATATTGATCAATCATAATATAAACATCTTCGATTTCATATTCTTGAACAATATGACAGTGCTCCTGAGCGGACTCAAGGTCACCTACATCAGTAATCAGTACAGACCATCTGTTTTTCTCTATTCTCACGCCGTTGGGGTTGTATAGGTATCTATACATAGGGTCAAAAGAGATATATTCTGCAAAATAGGTGGTTGGCTCTGCGTCAGAACCTTCCTTATTTTTCACATTGAAGAACCAGTAAGCTTGCAGTACATTAAATTGTCTGGCTTCTTCATCTCCTTCTACATATAAATAATAAGAGTTACCCTGATCCGTCAATTGTTTCGGGATACCTCTTCTCATTGTGTAAGCCGTTATGAGGTAGTTATTTACTAATTCCCCTGGCTGTTGATCTTTTGGTGGCTTAGGAGCAACCCTTAGGAAGTCCAGTTTACCATCGTTGTTAAAATCACCGAAGCTGTCTGTTCCTTGGTATAAACTAGAAAAAGAGGTTTGTCGGATTTGTGCTGGATCTGTAACATCAAACACATTATAACAACGGTATCTACAATTATCCCCCAAACAATCTTCTCTGAAGGACACCAACATCAGGTAGCTTCTACCTAAATATTCAAACTCTTTTGCTTCCAATACATTGGAGTAGTTCTGTCTGATAGATTTTTCCATCGAACAGAAAAAATTAAACTCTCTATTCCCTAAAATAATCCCAGTAGGGTTAGGGTTAAAGATGTTATCATACTGCGGTCCGTTTACAAAATAAATTTTGAAAGGGATCGACGCATCTCCATATATTGTAAAAGTTGTATCCCCTACCTCAGATGAACTGGTAGGAAACAATTCCTTTTTCACTTGTACAGGCTCCTGAGATAAACTTGCAGGAGTATATGAATGTCCTTCTGTTACTTCTTGCGCAATAGTTTGGTCAATCCAAATTGAAGAAATAATAGCAAAACAGAAAAAAAATGAATTTATCTTTTTAGTGCAACAAAACATATCCGACTTCTTAACAATATTCTAACTTGATAGTAATTACGATAAATTAACAAATGTAATCTGAAATTATTCTCCAAATTCAAATGAAAAACAAAAAAAATACAAGTTTTTCATTAAATACCTCTCAATTCATCAAAGGATGATTCTCAAAGGCTTTTTCTAATAAAATAACTTCGATATTTCTATACTAACAAATCTTGTTCCGTTAATGCATTACAATTCGCAGACCAAATGTACAAATCTATTTTGGATTCGTGTTAAACAAACTTCAATACGTAAGAAAATGTAATATTTCAAAAAGGTTTTTTCGTTGAAATCGCTAGGTTGAGAATAGTAATCTTTGCTATAAAATATCAATTTACTTTTGTCTTATTACTTAATTGAGTACTATTTTTGCAATTACCAACGTTGTACATACTAAAAGGCAAGTATCAGAACAAAATCATGTTTTAATGAGTCCTATGATTGTTTTGAGATGACTTCCTCTAAAGACTGAAATAGTATCACTATTGATAAATTTTTAGCGTAGTACTCTCATAAAAATAATTTAGGGTTACTTTTTGAACAATTTTTGAACTGTATACGTAAAGAATAATTTTATTTATTAGAAAAATTCACAATGAGAATCTTATTTATCTCAATACTATCAATATTTATTTTTAGCATACAATCCATCGCTCAAAACTCTTTAGACCGTACAAGAATAATATTTAAGTCTGGAAAATATTCTAATTCGACGCACATTGAAATAGAGATTCATGGCGTAGGTATTACACAGATGATGGCTAGTGGATCAAAATCTTTTGAGGGAGCTAGATGGATAAAATTTTCAAAGTTATTCTCTTATCACCTTTCAAATGGTGACGGAGTAAAGGAAGTTTATTTTAAATTTAAAGATGCGGATGGAAACGAATCTAAAGTATTAATGAAAAAAATAATACTGGATACGACTCCTCCTTCTGACATTTCTGTAAAAATTGACGTACCAACGAAATATTTTACAGATCCCAACAGCCTTAAAGTCGGCGTTATTTTAGGACATAAAGGTGCCAAATATTTTCAGATCAGTAATACTTCTGCCTTCCATGGCAATAAGTGGCGATTGATTCAAGATGAGTATGTAGAATGGGATTTGGCTCCAGGAGATGACGGTGTTCGCAAAATATATGCTCGATACAGAGATCAGGCAGGCAATATTACTCCAGTGATTACGGATGAAATCATTGTGGATAGAACAGCACCTTTTGCCGGTAAACTGACCATCAATGCTGGACAGAAAATAACCAACAGACAAGATCATAAAGTGGATCTGTCGTTTTTCTGTAGACAAGCCGATTCAATGATTGTAGCACAAAGCAGTAATTTTGATGGAGCAACATGGGAACCTTATGCGACGAAAAAAAGCTATAAGCTTTCTGATGGAGATGGTCCAAAGCAGGTATTCGTAAAATATAAAGACCTTGCTGGCAATCAAACACAGACCTACTCTTCAAGTATTTCTATAGATACGAGCGCACCTCAAAATATTACTCTTGTAATCGATCACGGTGCAGAGTCAACTAAAAATATCAATAAGCTTGTGGTTCTTCAGCTAGACGGGGATGATGCAACCATGATGATGGTCAGCAATACTTCCTCTTTCCAAGGGGCACACTGGCAACAAGTACAGCCTTCTATCTCTAACTGGAAACTAAGTGGTGAGACAGACGGAATGAAATATGTTTATGCCAAATTCAAGGATGAAGCTGGTAATATTTCAAGACCAATTAGGGCTAGCATAGAATTAAAAAGGGGTTTTTAGGTTGTTATTTTAGTAATCAACTTACTCTCAATACAGTAAAAAGGATTCATTTATACGTAAATGAATCTTTTTTTTTGTGATAAAATTTTGAAAAAAGTAGATTCTTTTATTAATTCGCATTTATCCTATATAATTAGTAGATTAAATAAAAGTTAAAGAATATGTCATCGCAAAGCATCATTCCACAAGCTTCAGCAATATCATTTGATCAGCGAGTTGATGAAATCGCAAAGCAGGTGGCTACCTATCATTCGGAAGGGAAAAAGATTTTCGCTAGTTCATCATTCCAACCACAAAGTGTTGTTTTGTTGGATATCATCAGCAGAGTTGATAAAAATATACCCGTATACTTTTTAGATACGAATTATCATTTCCCTGAAACAATCGAATTTAGAGATCAATTAGCCAAGAAGCTTGGATTAAATATTATAGACTTGAAGTCGAAAATCCCTGTTGATAAACAAGTGGATGAAAATGGCGAACCTCTTCATGTTCATCATCATGATAGATGTTGTCATATCAACAAGGTTGAGCCTTTAGAAGATATCCTTAAAGAAAACGACGTTTGGATTAATGGTATCAGAAAAGGACAATCTGCAGTACGTGCTCAAATGCAAAAGGAAGAAGTTGCAAAGCATGGTGTTATCAAATACCACCCTATCTTAGACTGGGACTCGAAAATGGTATTCCAATACATCAATGAAAGAAAACTTCCTTTACACTCACTTATTGCTAAAGGATATTTTAGTGTAGGTTGCTTGCCTTGTACGGCAAAAGCTGATCCTACAAAGCCTTTATGGTCAGATGACCGTTCGGGTAGATGGGCCGGTAAAGCCAAAACTGAATGTGGCTTACATACTAGCTTGTAAGATACTAACTGGTAATACAATGGAACAAATTAAGTCTCAAGTGTCATGCTTGGGACTTTTTTTATGCCCTTGTTTTTGTTCGTTGGTTGAAAAAAGAAGAACGTTCGTTGAAATCATTATCAATATTGAATCCCAGACATGACCTTTGGAGTATACAAAATCAAACAAAACAATTATAAAAATTAGTGTCATGAAAAAATCTAAAGTTTTTATTTTATCATTAATCACAGTCGCTACTCTAGCTGTATCATTTGCAGGAATCGCTCAAGAGGAAAAGAAAAAGAAAAGAGAAGAAGCTCGTAAAGAAATCAAAGCGTATATGAAAGCACAGGTCCTTCCTGTTGTTTTGGAAAACAGAAAAGACTTTGATAAAAAGCTCTCGAAATCTGAAAAGAAAACATTGGTTTCTTTGAGAAGCAGAATGGACGCACTTTCAAAAAAGAAAGAAGGAATGAAACGTCCTGAAGGTGAACCTACTGAAGCACAACAAAAAGAGCGTCAGGAAATGGAAAAAGAAATGCGTCATATCACTACTGCCGCTTGGGAAATTGTAGACAATCATGAGGCTGACTTAGAGGCTATCAAAGCTTCTACAAAAACGCAACAAGAGCAATGGAAAAGCGATATGCAAGCCATTATGGAGAAATATAAGCCTGAAAATAAAGAAGGAAAAGACGGTAAAGGAAAAGGTAAAGGCCACGGTAGAAGAGGCAAAATGGGGCAAGGTATGATGGGCCACTATCAGCCAGTGATGTTTGTCTTAATGGACCCTTCAAAATCAGTAGATGAAATTGCTGACGAGATGGAAAAAAGACAAATGAAGAGAATGAAGCATCACAAAGGTGGTAAAGGTCACAGAGGTGGCGGAAGAAACTAGTCATTGATAATTAAGAATGAAGATAAAATGGTCCTTATTGTGGTTCGTGAAAACGTTATATAGCTTCTAATTTGACCACTATAAAATCACTTTAAGAACGGCATTCTTCATACAAAAAAAGCCATTACAATTTCGGTTGTAATGGCTTTTTTGCATTTGATACAAATATTAGTACTCAATATCCGCAACAAGAATATCTTCTAAAATTGGCTTTACATTTTCACCTACAACTTTTACATGTGCTGGGTGAACTTGGTAAGACTCTAAATCTTCTTTTGAATCAAAGATAGAATAAAGAACTACATCAAAACCTTTTGAACGGTCTGAGAAGTTTTCCTTCACTTGAATCTCTTTCAACTCATCAATTTTTTCACCTAAAGCTTGTAAAGCGTCAATAAGTTCCTGCTTTTGAGTAGCAGTTGTCTCTTCTTTTAATTTGAAAAGTACTGTATGATTAATCATCTGTCTGTGTTTTATTGTTCAACACAAAATTAGGAACCTTTCCATAAATTAAAAGCAAACGGCTTACTTTTTAAAAGCTACTGTGCACTCACCTCATTTTCTAATTTACCTGGAAGAATTAGCTGATCACCATCTTCATTTTCAAATGATAAATTGTAAGAGGCCTTCGCTACTACAACGCCAGAAGACAATGGAGTTCCCTCTACCCTGTAAACTACCACAAGCGGAGTGTGGGCATTTTCTTCAGAGATAGAGTATTCCCACTCATCATCCGTGACAAAATCCATCGAAGTGAAATTATCAGCCGTAATAGAAACACCAGCATTACCATAAAGCTCATTTAAAGCACCAAGATGTTCTGACAACTTATTGTATTCATTGAGCTTCATTTCTCTTTTCTGTTGTAGCGCCACCACTTCATCCAAAGAACCTAATCGTTCTTTAGTTTCCGCCACTACATTATCAAATTTCCCTTTTTTACGATAGAAATTATCCTGAGAGTGCTTTACAATAATTTTATCATAAAGGTAATCTTGCAAAGCAATATAAAATACATCAATTCGCTCTCCATCATCACCAGCCTTACGGTGTTGATTATAAACATATTCGAATGCAAATAAAGTTCTTAATAGCGACCTTCCCTCTTCAAACAGGCGGGTATTGGCTACTTCTAATTCTTCAATAGCTTGCGTAACACCGCCTACTGAGGCATTTTGATTTTTAGCGTCATTCAACACATTCAATACCTTATCAATATTTTCCTGCATCAAATTAATATCTCTGATATAGCCATCTCTTGTAGATAAAAGACGTACAACCGCTGACTGCACAGCACCACTTTTTCCTGAAGCATCATCCACGGCGATTTGTCCGGCAATCACTTCAGTGTGCTCATAAATATCAGACATCCCAGAAAGTTCCTCTTGCAAATTTCGAAGACTGTTTTCCAGATCGCCCGTATCGTCACCAAGTGAATTCCATATTTTTTTAATATCAGCATCTACCTGCCTTACGCTTTGATCTGCACGTTCAACAGCATTCTCTACTTGTTTGATATTCATGTTGGGCAGACGCAAAGTAATAGCTACGGCACTTCCTTCAACGGCATCCCCATTCAACTCCCATATTGCTTTTTCTTTGATAAATTCATCAATAGTTACGAGCTGAGGGTCAATTTCCTCGTCATCACTAAAGATAAAAAAGAAGATAGTAGTCAAAAGTAAAACACCACCGAAAACAGCTCCAATTATAACTAATAGTTTTGTAGAGGATGTCCCTGTATTTTCTTCCATATGCTATAGTTAATTTAAAATTAGGTAAGTACTCTCTCAAAGAACACTTATGAAAACTAATTGTTTTTATGAGTACAACGACAAAAAAGCAATAATAGTGAGGCTATTTAAAGTTTTTTGAGGAATGTAGGAATAACAATTAGTATAAGTGATTTTAATGCAGTGCTTACTGTCTTTTTCTCATTAATAATTTGTACTCCATATATTAAGTACTAGGACAAAAGTAAACGGACATTTTATCTTATCTTTTTTATCCTACTCTTCGTTAGATTTTTATCACGTAACTAAGGCTATGCTCTGCAAATCTGCCTTGATTAGAATAAAAAATAACAAGCTAAAATTATCCCTTTTCTTATGTCCTAGTACTTAACACCAACTAGTGGTATGGAGTGTTGAATATAGTATGATATATAATATTCGTTTTATGTCCTATTTTTATAACGATTATTTGGATCTGAAATTTTAATAATCTAAAAAAAAATAATTGTGGTGAAATCTTGGTGTGTTTTGAATGACAATTTCATAAATTGTTAGTCCACAAAAAATACAAAAAACATATGAGCCAACAACGCATCTTATGGGCAGATGATGAAATTGATTTACTCAAGCCTCACATTTTATTTTTAACAAAAAAAGGTTATGAAGTAACTCCCGTTTTGAGTGGTTTAGACGCCATTGAAAAATGTGAAGAGGAAGAATTTGATATTATTTTTCTGGATGAAAATATGCCGGGCATGACTGGTCTTGAAGCTTTGGAGCAAATCAAAAGAATCAAGCCGAATATTCCTGTTGTGATGATCACGAAAAGTGAAGAAGAGTATATTATGGAAGATGCTATCGGGGCCAAAATTGCAGATTACCTGATTAAGCCAATTAACCCTAAGCAGATCCTTCTGTCAATCAAAAAAATACTGGACACAAAAAAATTAGTTTCTGAAAAAACCAACTCTGCTTATCAGCAGGATTTCCAGAGTATCATGATGTCATTTATGAATGATATGGAATGGGAAGACTGGGTGGAAACTTATAAAAAGCTTGTCTACTGGGATATTGAAATCACACAGACGGAAAACAGAAGCATGAGTGAGGTCTTTGAAATGCAAAAAAACGAAGCCAATCACAATTTCTGCCGTTTTATCAAAGACAATTATATTGACTGGATGGAAGATCCGGAAAACCGTCCTATCCTATCACATGAATTGCTTTCTGAAAAAGTTTTGCCTTATGTAAGGGAAAATGATGAGAGCGTATTCTTTATTCTGATTGACAACCTAAGATATGATCAGTGGAAAGTGATTGAACCATTGGTAGCGGACCTTTTCAATATTAAGGAAGAAGTCTACTGCCCGATTTTACCAACCACTACTGCTTATGCCAGAAATGCCATTTTCTCAGGTTTAATGCCTTCTGAAATTGAAGCGACTTACCCTGAATGGTGGGTAAATGACAACGATGAAGACAGCAAAAACAACTATGAGGAAGAGTTATTAGGCGAGCAATTATTACGTCATGGTATTCAGGAGAAGTTCAGTTACCACAAAGTAATTCGTGCTTCACAGGGCAAGCAAGTCAATGATCAATTAAATAGCTTATTGCATAAAAAATTCAACGCTGTTGTTTACAACTTTGTAGATATGCTTTCTCATGCTAGAACAGACACCAATATGGTAAGAGAACTAGCACCTGATGAAGCGGCCTACCGTTCGATTACAAAATCGTGGTTTGAGCACTCTACTTTGTATGAAATGCTGAAAATGCTGGCGGAGAAAAACTGTAAAGTTTATATCACAACAGACCATGGTACTGTAAGAACGAAGAAACCTTACAAAATCATTGGTGATAGAGAGACGAATACCAACTTGAGATACAAACAAGGCAAAAACCTTTCTTATAATAAGAAAAATGTACTTGTTGCTCGTCATCCTGAAGATTTTGGTTTACCAAAAACAGAGGTTTCTACTTCTTACGTTTTTGCTACTGAAGATTATTTCTTCGCTTACCCTAATAATTATAATTATTACGTAAGCTACTATAAAGATACTTTCCAGCATGGTGGAATTTCGATTGATGAAATGATTATTCCATTTATTGAGCTGAGTAAAAAATAGATCTTTTTTAGGTTAAGAATTAAGAAGGAAGAGTTAAGGTGGTTCTTGTTGTGGTTTGTGATATGCAAATCATAATGTCTAATGAACCTCATTATAGCTTCCTTCTTATCTTCCCCCTCACCTACCTCCTCTCTTAACCTTTCCTAATGAACAATATTGATGACCTAAACCATTGTTAATTCTGCTTCATAATGTCGAATTTTATAAATTCGATGTTCGAGGTATAAAAATATATGGAATTTACAGCATTAGATTTTGAAACAGCACATGGTGCAAGGTGGAGTATTTGTCAAGTAGGTATTGTCAAAGTAAAAAACGGTGAAATCATTGATCGTTATGAAACTTTGGTACGTCCTCCTGATAACCGTTATCATAGTTTCAATACTACTATTCATGGTATTACTGCTGAAATGACTAAGAATGCTCCAAGCTTTTTTCAAGTTTGGGAGGATATAAAACCTTATATCGAAGGGCAACTGATTGTGGCTCATAACGCTGGTTTTGATGTGGGAGCATTAGAACAGACCTTAGAGCTTTATGACCTTGATGTTCCAGAATTCCAATACGATTGCACGTACAGAATTACAGGTGCAGCACTAGATGACGTATGCTATACTTATGGGTGGACGCTCAATCATCATAATGCTTTGGCAGATGCTGAGGCTTGTGCAAAACTGTATATTGAATGCCTTTCGGAGAAAGAATTACCTATTTTTGAGAAAAATCCTTTTAAAAAGAAAAAAGGAAGCAACCCTTTCCGTACACAGCTGACTGGCGATATTTTAAAGCCTGATTTTGAAAATGCTGACCCTGACAGTCCATTTTATAGACAAAAAGTGGTTATTACAGGTATTTTTAATGCTTGGGAAAGACTGGAACTCGCCACTATTATTAAAGGATTGGGTGCAAAAATAAATACTAATATCTCAGGGCTTACTAATATTGTTTTGGTGGGATCAGATCCTGGACCGTCAAAACTGCAAAAGGTAAAAATGCTTAATGCAAGCGGTAAAAATATTGAAATCGTCAAAGAGGAAGAATTGAAAGAAATCCTCTCTGTTTTAAATCACAACTAACAATCGTTTCTCATGGGAAACCTTTTATACAATGTCATTCGCTTTTTTGCAAAATACGTATATTTAAAACTCGTATTTTACAAAGTAGAAAAAACGGGATGGGAGAAAATCCCTAAAGATGCACCTATCCTATTTGCTGTTACTCACCCTCTAATGTACATCGATGCATTAGTATTGGGATGCAGTTACAATAAACCTCTTTATTTTATTACAAAATCCACTGTTTTTAAGGGGAAATTCAATAAATGGCTCTTCAAAAAACTCAATATGATTCCCGTAGTTCGAAAACAGGACGTTCCTAAAGGGCAGCCTTTTTCGAATAAAGACATGTTCAAACACTGTATAGACACACTGACCAATGGCGGTGATATTCTTATTTTTTCTGAGGGAACAAGTATTTGGGAAAGAAAATTAAGAGGATTGAAGTCGGGAACGGCTAGGATTGCATTGGAGACAGAGGTCGCAAATCAGTTTCAATTGAATGTACATATCGTTCCGGTAGCATTAAATTATACACATATAGGTAGTGTTTTTCCTAGCGTGAGTATAGAGATTGGAGATCCAATCAAAGCCAATGACTACAAAGAGGACTACGAGAGCAACAGCGGTAAAACAGCTCAGGAAATCACTAAAAAAATTGAGGAGGAAATACTGAAAAGCTATTTTACTCTTCCTAATTTGGAAGCTGAAGCTTCTTTAGTACAATCTGTAACAATGTATACAGAGAGCACTCCTTTCAAAAGAAAACAATCGTTGAGGGATTACTTTCATTACCTTAATAAAGGGCTTGACTTTTTAGAAGAACTATCAGAAAGCCAATTGAATACCATCAGAGGTAAAATAGAAAATTATGATGCACTGCTGAAAAAGGAGAAAATAAAGGATGAATCTTTCTGGAATAACGGCAAATCGCACCAAAGTTTCTTTTCACTTTTACTCCGTTCGATTGTAGTACTTTTCATGATTCCTCTGCATTTGGTCAACTGGGTTTTAAATAAAATCCCTTACAAAATAGCCAAAACTATCGCTTTAAAATCTTCAAAAGAAATGGAAGTCTGGGGCGCCAATTTGATAGCGCTCTGCGGGATTATTTTTCCCATTTTCTATTTTGCATACCTTTTCCTTGCTCATTCATTACTGGGAGGATTTCCTTGGTATTACTTTCTGATTGTACTCATTTTTCCATTTTTTACCTATGCTTCGTATTTTTTCAATAATTATTTGAATTTCCTGATCTCCGACTGGAGAGTGCTTTTGATGTCAAAACGAAACAAAACGGTTTATCAATCCATCAAGGCTGAAAGGAAAACAATAATTGAAGCAATTGATATAATTATCAACAATCATGGCAAAGAAGCATAAGCTAGGCATAGTATTTTCGGGTGGCGGGGCCAAAGGTCTGGCTCATATTGGTGTATTATTTTATTTGAAAGAATTAGGAATTGTTCCTGATGCAGTAGCCGGTACCAGTGCGGGTTCAATCATAGGGAGTATGTATGCTTATGGTATCCCATTAACGCAAATTCAAGACTTTTTCCTTACTACTGATCTGTTTGATTGGGAAAGAAGAGCATTCTTCAAGTCCAATGTACTTTTCAGAGGAATTGTAGACCCCATGACACTCAAAAAAGACCTGCTGAAAGTTTTTCCTGATGATGATTTCAGGCACTGTCAGCAAGAACTTTCCATAGTGGCTACCAACATGCTTTCTGCTGAAGAAAAAGTATTTACTTCGGGTTCAATTACTGATGCCATACTCGCCTCAATCGCCTATCCTTTTGTTTTTTCTCCGGTAGAAATTGATGATCAACTTTACAGTGACGGCGGTATTCTGAATCACTTCCCTGTAGATGTTTTACGTGAGAAATGCGAAAAAGTAATAGGTGTATATGTTTCTCCAATCCGTCAATACGAAAAAGGTGAATTGAATAATATCCAGAAAATAACCCTTAGGGCATTGTCCTTGAAGGGAGATAAAGCAGAACTGAAAAAGCTGGAAGATTGTGATATTTCTATTTTCCCGCAGGATCTTGTACACTATAATACTTTTGATACTGATCCCGAAAAACTGATTGAAATTGTAGAAGTCGGCTATGATGAAGCCGCCAAATATCATGATCAATTCATCCAATTGAGAAGAGAATTAAGGGAAATTTAATACTAGAAGGACAGTTTGAAGCACTAGACAGTAAAAAAATGGAGGAATGTAAGTATATTGGTGATAAAATTATAAAGATTATCAAGTTACTGTGATGTGGAGTAAAATCGAAAAACTTATTCATCATAAATCATCCGCCAAAGAGATTTTAAAAAATACTTCTTTACAATTAGAGAAAGAGTCTGAACGCCTGTATCATTTACAGATGTCTTTACGGTCTCAGGTTGATGCTCTGAGAGGAAAGGCTGAAAATATTCAGAAACATATCAAAAAAAATCAATTTGATGTGAAAGCGGCTATTGGCAATGAGATGAGATCGAAAGCCATGGAACTGAATAATTATGGTAATACGTTAAAGAAAGAAAGAGATCATTATATCAATTCGATCAAAGATTTTGATCATCAATTACTCGATACCTCCACTCGTATTTCTGTTCTTCAAGTTCAAAAGGAAAAGGTTGCCACTCAATTGATGTTTATAAAGTCCAATCATGAGCAGGGTTCTTTTGATGTAAGGCAGTTTCTTTATGATGTATTTAATGAGGAAGAACCAATTGATTTTACTTCTGAGGAAGATATCCTTTCTATGGAAATAGATCTTGCATTACAGCAAACAAAAGAGGTGGAAGAATCGGAAGAGAAAATTCAAGATTTTTTCGATAAAGCCACTCCTGTAAAAGAAACTCCGCCTGCTCCAAAAGAAAATTCCGAGGATAAAATACATGAGTTTTTTGATAAGATTGAACCCAAAAAAGAAGTTCCTCCCCCACCTAAAGAGGAGAAGGAGAACTTGATTGATTCATTTTTTTCTAAACCGAAACCACAATCATCACAAGACAAAAAAATTGATGATTTTTTCAATAAAAAATAGACTGGAAATCTAATATTCAGTTTCTTATAAATATATTTAAGTCTATAAACAACTTCAGGCAAGTTCTGTCGTTTTATAAACAAACTTTTATTAATACTATTACAGCTTTATTATGAGTATTTCTCTCAAAAAAGGGAACAGATTCAACCTTACTAAAAACGAAAAAGGCCTAGACAAAATTATGGTAGGCTTGGGTTGGGATATGGTACCAGGCAACAACATGGATTTGGATGCTTCAGTTTTCATGATCAATGGCAACGGCAAGCTTCCTGCAGACGAATACTTTGTTTTCTTCAATAACCTAAAATCACCTGACAACAGTGTAGAACATACTGGCGACAACAGAACGGGTAAAGGCGATGGTGATGACGAAATGATTTTGGCTCACCTTTCTAAGATTTCTGAAAGTGTGGAAGAGTTGGTATTTGTAGCTTCTATCCACAATGCAGATGTACTAAGACATCACTTTGGTTTGCTTCAAAACGCCTATATCCGTATTGTAGATATTGATACGCAAAGAGAAATTGTCCGTTTTAAATTGGATGAAAACTATGTTGGTATCACAGACATGGAGTTTGGACGTTTGAAAAAGTCAAATGGAGAATGGCATTTTATTGCCGCTGGCGAAGGCTCTAAGAAGGGTCTTCAAGGCTATGTGGACCTTTATGCTTAATTCATATCCTCCTTTAAGACCAAACTTTAATGGATAATTAAGTCGACAGGCGAAATTAGTTTTCAATATCAACTCTGAAGTGGAAAAACTTCTTCCAACATCATAAATTAATTTCGCCTTTTTTCTTAAATTATCAGAGGATTTTTTCAAATCTATTTCTGTCTGAATTCAAAAAGCAAACGATCAGGCTATAATTAAACTACGTAATCCCTTAATCAATGAGTACATCTCTTAAGAAAAAAACAGGAATTTCATTATCGAAAGGAAGTAAAATTTCCCTTCTCAAAAAAGACGGCAACACACTTGACTATGTACGTGTGGGTGTAAACTGGGGTGCTATCAAAGAAAAAGTACTTTTTGGACTTATCAACAGCAAAGTAAATGTTGACCTTGATGCCAGTATCAGTGCTTTTGATAAAGAAATGAACGAAATCTATACTGTATACTACAATGAACTGGTTTCACCTGATGGTGCTGTCACGCACACTGGTGATGATTTAGAAGGAGATGGTGATGAAAACGATGGACTAGATAATGAGACTATTCAAATCCACCTTAATGAAGTCGCACAGGAAGTAGATCAAATTTTCCTCTACTTGAACTCTTACAAGAAACAGGATTTTGCTACAATTCCTTATTCTGAAATCAGAATTTATACAAGAAATGATGTGATTGCTACCTTCAACCTTTCTTCCAATTCAGAATTTGCCGGTTACGTTTCCATGATTATGGGACGCCTTTACAAAATAGAAGGCAACTGGAAATTTGAAGCTTTGGGCGAACCTATCCGCTCGAGAGATATTGAGGGTACAATCAAATATTTACAGGTAAAATATTCTTAAGTACTAAGCCAAAAATAAATGATAATTAATTCTTAGTTATTTTTTGTAAGTACTACGCTCAAAAACGTATAAATAGTGGTTCTATTTAAAGTTTTTGAAAGGCAGTAATCAGAAAAAATAATATGAATTAGTGTTATATAATTTTGTCTTAGTACTTAGTACTTATTACTTCACAGTTCTTTCTACAGAAAGTAATTACATGTATGGAATGAGTGAATAATGAAAGGATAAAAGCAAACGGAGAAGGAAGAAGGGAAGGAATGAATTGTATGTACGTTTCTATGAGATGTGCTTGCAGGGTGTAGCCTCCGTTTATTTTATTCTAAGTACTTAGTACAAAGACAAAAGAAGGCAATCATCTACTACTCGTTGCCTTCTTTTTATGAAAATATATATTCAGGTACTAATCTTTTAGTACTTTTCCGAATCCACTTAAACTTTTGACTATTACATTACGCTATGGAACGAATCAACTATCACAACAAGCGATTTAAGGCAATTTCCAACTCCGAAAACGGAGAAGTTGACAGCGAAACCTTTTTTCATTACAGACAAGGAGGAGATGTTATTTGGGCTACCTATTACGGCACAAACATCAGAATGGGAACAATTACAGGTATTGTTAAAGAAGACAGTTCTTTGGAATTCACGTATCAGCATGTGAATATCAACAATGAAATTATGACTGGAAAATGCACCTCAACTCCTGAGAAACAGTCAGATGGCAGTTTGATCATGAAGGAGACTTGGGAATGGACTTGTAAAGACTTTTCTAAGGGTACTTCTGAGATTGCTGAATTGGTAGAAAAAGAAAATCTAGTTCGCCTCTTCTAGCAGAACTTGCAGTATCAATAAACTTTATTGAATTATAGTTTTTTTCGATCGGATTTTAATTCACTTTTTAGAGTTTATTGTGTTAATTGCGAATGAAAAAAATGATCTATCTCACCAAAACTGCGATATATCATCTTTTTTGAAGACGAAAAATATTATTCATAACAATAAAAACTTACTACAATGGCATTCGAATTACCTCAGTTACCGTATGCATACGATGCTTTAGAGCCACACTTTGACGCTCGTACAATGGAAATTCACCACTCTAAGCACCACGCTGCTTATACTTCTAAATTAAACGCAGCTATCGAAGGTACTGCTGACGCTGACAAGTCTATCGAAGACTTACTTTCAGCTGACGAGTTATCAGGTGCTGTAAGAAACAACGGTGGCGGTTTCTACAACCACAACTTATTCTGGACAATCTTATCACCAAACGGTGGTGGAGCTCCTACAGGAGATTTAGCGGCTGCTATTGACGCTGTATTTGGTTCTTTTGATGCTTTCAAAGAAGCTTTTGCTAACGCTGCTGCTACACGTTTCGGTTCAGGTTGGGCTTGGTTATGTGTAGACAATGGTACTGTTTCAGTTTGCTCAACTGCAAACCAAGACAACCCATTAATGAAAGGTGAGTGCGGAGGAACTCCAATCTTAGGTCTTGACGTTTGGGAGCACGCTTACTACCTAAACTACCAAAACCGTCGTCCTGATTACATTTCTGCATTCTGGAATGTTGTAAACTGGGAAGAAGTTGCAAAAAGATTTGAAGCTGCTAAGTAATTAGAACTTAAGCACTAAGTCAAATAAATGTAAGAAGCCATCTTGGAATACTCCGAGATGGCTTTTTCATTACAAGCTAGTCACACACAAAAAATCTATTATCTAAAAATACGTTGAGAATAAGGAGTCACACATTCCTTATTTGAAGTTTTATAACCAATTCTTATTGCCTTAACTGTTATTGAATCTTTCTCTTCTATATCTATTGCTGTTGTATATACCATCCAATCATCATTATTTCTTTTATAACCTATCGAAGCACCTTCTGTAGGACATGATAGGTACAGTTTTCCGTTTTTCACCTTGTACTTCACATCTGCAGTCTGTGGTTGTTCTTGATTAGGCCACATCTCCTCTATCATTTCCGACTCCACTGCCTTACATCTATCATTTGTATTTTTTTGCCATTTATTCATCACTCCTCTCATGGTTTTCTCCACTTCTCTCACCTCCACTTTACCAATCAGGTTATTCAATTCATCAGGATCATTTTCTAAATCATACAACGCTTCTAATTCCTTTACAGGAGCGAACCACTTCATCTGATTTTCCGAAAGTTTCTTTTGTTCCTTCAATTCTAATAAGACTTGCATGGTAGGTACATTTTTTCTGTACTCTATATCTTGATAGCTTGAGGACAATTCATATAAATACTTTACATAAAGGTATTTTCCATCTGTCACACTTCTTCTTGCAGAAGTATGCTCATCCATTCTATCCCTTGCCGCAAAAGAGTATTTTCTCTTTTGAGATTGAATACTTGTCCCTTGTAAATGCTTTGGCACTTTCACCCCTGCCATTTCTAATACAGTTGGAGCTAAATCAATAAAGTTCACCACTTGATCACTGTATCCTTTCTCCGCATTTTGAGGATATTTTATCATAAAGGGAACATGCAACCCTGATGAAATCACTTCACGCTTCTGTCTTGGCATCGGCCCTCCATGATCAGAGAAGAAGAAAATATAAGTATTGTCATACAGCCCATCCTTCTTCAATTGCTCGATGATCTCTCCCACTCTTTTATCCAATAATTCAAGATTACTATATACTCTTGCGATATCTTTTCTTACTTCAGGAGTGTCAGGGTAATAGTCAGGAACATTCACTTTATCGGGTGAAACGGTAAGAGGAAGATGATTGTGTTTCCATAATTTCGACTCATGCGTTTCATTAAAATTAAACACCGAGAAAAATGGCTGTCCATCTTTTCTATTCCTCCAATGTGCTTTTGCATCATTTTGATCCCAGGCCGTAAAAGGAGAAGCAAACTGATAATCCGTTTTGGCATTATTCGTACAATAGTAGCCTTCTCTTCTTAGGTACTCTGGAAAACATTTCACCTCTGAAGGAATCACTGCACTGTATTCAATCACATTGTTTCCTTCTCTATCTGTTACATTTTTATTTTTATTATACACTCCTCTACTGTCTCCCATAATATCCCTTCCCGTTCGCATATGGTTTGTCCCTAAAAAAGTGGGATACATACCTGTAATAATGGCCGAACGGCTAGGTGCGCAAACTCCCGCTGTAGAGAAAGCATTATTAAAAACCTTACTGTTTTCTGACAGTGAATTAATCATTGGCGTATGAGCAGTAGAATCTCCATAGCAAGCCAATAAAGGGCTCATATCCTCAAATGTAATCCAAACAATGTTGGGCTTTTGATCTTCTGCTATTGTTGACAATGCTAATAAGAGTAATAGCATTAATGTTCCACTTCTTTTCATACTAAATAATAATTCTATTGACGGTGCGGTTATTCCGTTATTGCTGTTACAAATATCAGGGATAGGATTTTGGATGAGGGGGAAAAATTGTTCAATTATGTTTGCATTTGTGTTTTTTGCACACTTCAATAACAATTAGTATTGAAAATCAACCATTTACATTAATTTTATGTTTTTTTTATGAACTATTTTCCTACCTACTAGAATCATTATTCAACTTCAATAACAATGGTGCAAACTATTTTTGCATAAGTACCAAGACAAAAGTAATTGATAACTAATTCTTATTATTTTTTACTCGAAGTACTATAAATATTTTTTTAATAAGAAATGAATTGATCACGATTCATTCAATATAGTTGAAACCGATCAGATGAAAAGATTACTTATTTTTTTCCCATTTATAATTGGACTTCTTTCTTTAGGAAGTTGCTCCAAAATGAATAGTTCTCAAGAAGAGACACAACAACCTAATATTATTTTTATCATGAGTGATGATCACGCTACAAACGCGATCAGTGCTTATGGAGGAAGATTAGCAGAGCAGTTTCCTGACCTTACACCCAATATTGACCGTATTGCAGATGAAGGGATGATCATGCAAAACACATTCTGTACGAATGCAATTTGCGGTCCTTCAAGAGCGGCAATTTTAACGGGTAAATTCAGTCATGTAAACGGGTTCTTTAAGAATGAAAGCGGTGGTGATTTTGATGGTTCTCAGCAAACATTCCCTAAGTTATTACAAAAGGCAGGCTATCAGACAGCTGTTATTGGTAAGTGGCACTTAGGTACAGTTCCTACAGGATTTGATTACTCTAAAGTGATGATCAATCATGGCGGACAAGGTACTTACTTCAATACAGTATTTTTAGAAAACGGTCAGGATACCATTAAAGAAACTCGTTTCCACTCATCAAGACAAGTTTGGGAAGATGCTAAAAAGTGGTTAACGAAAGGGCGTGACCAGAAAAAACCATTTATGCTGATGTATCAGTTCAAAGCACCTCACCGTCCTTGGGACCCTGATCCAAAATTCCAACATACTTTTGATGATGTTGAAATCGTTGAGCCAGAAACTTTCAATGATACGTATGAAGGAAAAGTTGCGGCAGGTAACACTTGGCAAACGATCGAAAGAAACTTAAACAGAAAGGATTTAAAAGTACATCCTGAAAATATTGACGCAATGTCTAAGCAAGAAATCAATGCTTGGTACAAATACGGAAATAATAATGAAGAACCTTGGTCGCCTAATGACACATTAAAAGGTCAGGACTTGAAAAAATGGAAATACCAAAAGTACATGAAAGAGTACTTGGGTTGTGTGAAAGGTGTGGACCACTATATCGGTGAGTTATTAAACTACTTAGATGAGTCTGGATTAGCTGAAAATACAATCGTGATTTATACTTCTGATCAAGGTTTCTATTTAGGTGAACACGGATGGTTTGACAAGAGAATGATGTATGAGGAGTCTTTCAAAATGCCATTCTTAATCCGCTACCCAAATCATATTCAACCAAAAACGGTTTCTAATAAGTTAGCCATGAACGTGGATTTCGCCCCTACATTACTTGATTTTGCAGGTGTTGAAATTCCAAAAGACATTCAAGGTAAATCGTTCCGTAATATTGTAGAAGGTAAAGAGGAAGACAAGTGGAGAGATGCAGTGTACTATCATTATTATGAATTCCCTTGGTGGCACCACGTTTTACCTCATTATGGTATCCGTACTGAAAAGTACAAACTGATCCATTTCTATTACAACCCAGAAGTGGCGAAGAATAAATGGAGAGCGAATGACTGGGAACTTTTCGATTTAGAAAACGACCCTAATGAATTAAATAATCTTTACGGTAAAGCAGGATATGAAGAAATCACTGCGGAACTGAAAGAGCGTCTTTTAGCTGCTCAAAGTGAGTATAAGGAAGATTCTCAAGAAGATATGATGAAGAAAACAGACGTACGCATAGGACGCGTATATGAGCATAACAAGTATACAAAGTAATAGTAAGAGTACAGTTATAACGATCTTTAGGAAAGGCAACCTCTTTTGGGGGTTGCCTTTTTGTGTGTAAGAATATTAATCAATTGGCTAATAAAAATACCTTATGAGAGTACTCTCAACTTTGTTGAGTAGTAGATTAAAGACCTTGAATTCTCTAGTCTATATTTGCGTCAATTTTTTTCATAAAACCGAAACTGGTTCAAGTCTTAAGCTGAAAGCGTGACTTGGACCTATATCTGAAAAAAGTCTGTAGACTTTTAGTACTGTCTGCTGTTGCTATAAGTCTTCAGACTTATTACAGTTGTAAGCACAAGTGACGCTTCGCTGAACACTTGCGCTAGTCCGTTATTTATTTTCATGAAAAAGCCCTGAGGTTTGCCTTTTTTTGGAATATACATTGTTACCTGTTTATTTAGCGTTGCTTTATGCGTGATCTGAAGTTTTTTACGCAAACTTAAATTAATCCTTCAGATTTCTTCAAAACTAAAATTAACATTCTCCTAAATTTAATTTACTTCAATGCAAACTAGAGAAAAAAGCCAACGCTTGGAACAGCGAAAAAAAACTAATAACACTAATTCTATTGATAGCCAATACAATGGAGTTATTGATTTGGAAGACCTCAACAACTATTATGATAAAATAATCAAGGAAAGAAATGGTACTACATTAGATACTGATACCAGTAATCGCGGTATACAGCCTGATCAAAACCCAAAAGTGGATGTAAATGTTGAGCAAAAAAAATGTGATATAATTAAAAATAATTTATATGAAAATCTTTCAAAATATAATTCAATTATTGATTCATTAAGTAACAATGATCTTTTTTCAAATGTCCTAGATATTTTGGAATCTTATGAAGAATATATTGTTGTTTCAGAAAAAAGAGGCATTAAATCTGCCACAGTAACTGGAGACAATGGTTTTTTTAATCATGCAGAAGATGGAATAATTTTTCCAGGAGGACATTATTTTAATCCTCATGAAATAGAGCTTCAAGTTCCACAACCAGATAGTAGAGCTAATGGATTCACTGAAAGTACAATTTTTGAAGAACTGTTTCATGCACTTCAAATTATTAGTAAGGATTATCATGAAAAAGTGCTTCAGATTGAGACTGAAGCAAAAGTTGCAAAAATGTTCGTCTTATACGATTTAGCAAAATCTAAAGTCAAAAATGATGAATTTTCAATAGCAAAATCTATTCACAATAAGAATAAAAATGACTATGAGAGACACTTCTTTTTAAGTTATAATGGTGAAAAATATGACGGACAACTTAATTCTATTGTCAAAAAATATTTTGACGCCAAATTAAACGGCAATGATATCTCAAAAGAACTTGAGATACAATTCCGCTTAGAAGTTAAAAAACTTTCCGATAATGTGTATGATGTATATAAAGACGAATGGAAAAAAAAGGGGTTCAAAGTTGATAAAAATCAATACTTTGGAGAAACTCCACTTTTTAATGAGTTAACCGATTTAAAATGAAAAATTTAATAATTATTACTTTACTTTTTACCATAGTTTCAATTACTGATGGATTAATGGAAGAAAAGTCAATTCAAAAAAGTCATATAGATATATTTGAAGTTGAAAAAAAATACATAGAAAATGATCTCTCGAGGCTTTTTCAATTAGAAGATTATGAAGAATGTAAAAATGTTTTTGACTCAATAAAAAATAACACCTATGATTTAAGATTAGCTTTGACTTTTGAAGATGACAGAATTATTCCTATAAAATGCACAAAAGACACTCTAGAAGTTATAGTTACAGATGATCGTAAAATTTTTCATTGTATAAATGGAAAATGCACTACATATTTAATTCATTCACTTACGGAGTATATCGCTGATTCTTCAATCTATAACCGATAACTAAAAAAGCTAAACAAGTAAAGCTGAATATTTTCCCTTTAGTTACAAGCCTCAGTTCATTTATGGTATGAGCTGATTTTTAATTAATTGATTTAAAATGAAAAATGCAATACTAATTATTTTACTTACCATCACATCTTCAATTATTTATGTAAGAATTGAAGAAAAGTTGACACAAAAAAGTCATCTAGAAAGGTTAGAAAGTGAAATAGGATATGTAGAAAAGAACCTCTCTAGACTTTTTAATTTAGATGACTATGAGGAATGTAAAAATACTTTTGATTCAATTCAACATGACACTAATGATTTAAGTATTCGTCTTGGGTATAGGGTTATTCCTGTACAATGCACAAAAGACACCTTAGAAATGATACTTAAAGATGATGATAAAATCATTCACTGTATAAATGGAAAGTGTAATATATTTTATGTTAATTCACTTGTGGAGTTAATAGCTGTTCATTCATCACCTGTAACATTTTTCGAAGTTGATTAGACCTTCTTTCTAGACATTTGACCTTATCAGCTGATAAGCATGACTTGGACCTATATAGGAAAACGTTTTTAATGCTATTTTGGGAAAATTGTGCAATGAGAAGGTGTGTGTTTTTGACGTATTTATGATAGTGGTTCGTGAGCCACAACAAGTCCCTTTTTCATTTATCCCGGTAATAGCTCTACAACATAAAAACACCTTCCCTAACCGAAATTAGAAAAGGTGTTTATTATAATTTAAAGAACTTCCACTGCCTTTATAGAATCCAACTTCGCTTGAAGTTGTTCTACTATTTCAGGGTATTCTTTTGCTAGGTTTGTCCGTTCTTGAGGATCCTTGTCTAAGTTGAACAACTGTGGTTTATGAGACATCCCTCCTTCAATATTTTTGGTTCTGTCCATAAAATTCGGGATCCTTTTCCCTTTTGGAATGGGCTGAATGTATTTCCAATTGTGATTTCTTATAGCTAATGTAAAGCCTTCTTCTACCATATAATCACGACCATCTTGTGAGGCTCCGATTAATGAAGGAAGCATATTTTTGGAATCTTTTGCGATGCCTTCTGGTAGTTTTTTACCCAATAGATCTGCGAAGGATGCATAAAAATCGATGTGGGAGAATGTGGCATTATTCACTTGACCTGCTTTGATTTTTTTAGGCCAGTAAGCAATCATTGGTACTCTTGTTCCTCCTTCGAAAGAAGAATATTTCCCTCCGCTGAAAGGACCGTTGGGTTTGTGATCTCCTAGTAATTCGATGGCGTGATCATCGTAACCATCTGTGAGAACGGCTCCGTTGTCTGATGTAAAGATGACTAATGTATTTTCTTCTAAACCTAGTTCTTTAAGGGTTTTCATTACTAAGCCTGTCGTGTAATCCATTTGTAGAATTACATCACCACGAACGCCCATTTCTGACTTTCCTTTAAACTGATCTGAAGGAAGACGCGGTACGTGAATATCATGAAATGCGAAGTAAAGGAAAAACGGATTGTCTTTGTTTTTTCGGATAAAAGCTGATGCTTTTCCGGCTAACTTTTCAGGGAAATCCTCATCAGTCCACAATGCTTTTTCACCACCTTTCATATAGCCGATCCTTGAAATGCCATTGATGATGGTATTGCCGTGTTGTTTGTCTGCTCCTTGACGTAAAAGTTCAGGGTGATCATTTCCAGTAGGACGATCTGAAATATTCTTTTTGTAGCTAACGGTGATCGGGTCATTGGGATCAAGGTTGACTACATTATGATTTTCTAAATAAACAGAAGGTACTCTGTCGCCGGTGGAAGGTAAAAGGAAAGAGTAATCAAATCCGATTTCCAATGGTCCCGGCTTTACATCTTTGTTCCAATCTACATTTCCATTGCCTAAGCCTAAATGCCACTTCCCTACTACGGCTGTTTTGTATCCTTCTTCCTTCAACATATCAGGAAGGGTTTTCTTATTGGTATCAATCAGCAAAGGAGCATCACCCGGTAAGATTTGTGCTTTCTTTCTAAAGGCGTATTCACCTGTAAGCATAGAATAACGAGAAGGCGTACAAGTGGCATGCGGTGAGTGGACGTCTGTAAATAAGACACCACCGTTAGCGAGTTTATCAATTTCGGGGGTTTGAGCCCCCTTCAATCCATTCACACCTATATCTCCGTACCCCAAATCATCGACATAAAAAATGATGATATTCGGTTTTTCATTACTTTCTTGTTGGTTATGGAGGTTTGGCGAGCTACATGACATTGCTCCCAAAAGGGCTAAAGAGGTTATTATTTTTTTCATTTCTTATTGATTAAAAAACACCAAAACAAGGAGAAAAAGAATTCCTCCTTGCTGGCGTCACACATTCTAAAATTAAATTGAATTGGAAGTGTTGATTGTTAATTCACTTGACGATAATCCTTTTGATGTTACTTTCAAGGTCATTTTCCCTTCTTCTTTTGTGGATTGAAGAATGACCATACATTTTCCATTAAAAGCTTTTCGTTGTGGTGCTACAAATGATTCCAAAGAAGTCGGGTCTCCGTTGCCCACTGCTCTAATTGTACCTTGGCCTTCCACCTCAAACTGCATAAGGTGGTCTGCTTTCGGACAAATAATACCATTTTGATCCACAACGGAAACTGTAGCATAAACTACTTCTTCTCCATTGGCAGTGACTTCATAACGATCTGCTTCCACCCTGATCGCATTTGGCTTACCTGCTGTTTTTTTAATTTCTTCCGCAATCACTTCCCCTTTTTCATTCAATGCCACTACTTTCAATTCTCCTGCTTCATATGTGATGTTATCCCATCTCAAACGGTACGTATCATAAAGTGTTGAAGCATCTTTCGATTTTATACCTAAGCTCCTTCCGTTCAAGAAAAGCTCTGCTTTGTCGTAATTCGTGTAGCAATGTACGCTGACGGTCTGCCCTTCTTCCCAGTTCCAGTGCGGTAATAGATGCAGCACTTTTTCCTCTGACCAGTGACTTTTATACAAATAGAAACGGTCTTTTGGAATGCCTGCTAAATCGATGATACCGAAATAAGAACTCTTTGTAGGCCACTGTTCATTGTAAGGTGTGGGTTCACCCAAATAATCATAGCCCGTCCACACAAACTCACCCATAATAAAGTCACTTTTCTCTTGTGCTCTAAACTCACGGTCTGGCGTTTGAGCCCAGTTCGGGAAGTCCATATCAAAAGAATTGGAGTGCAGGTTCGGGCGGATTTTATGTTTTCCTTCTTTTGCTGGGAAAAAATATTCACCTCTCGAACTTACAGTAGATGCCGTTTCACTGCCATACATTTTCCATTCTGGATGATCTTTATGGAACGCTTCATATTTCTGTGGTTTATAATTCCAACCCGGAATATCCACTGCATCAGCCAAACCATTTTTAATAGCTCCTTTAAAATTATTGAAGCCTGCTGTAGAAGGTCTTGTAGGATCTTCTCTATGGACTATATCTGTCAGGAACTGAGCATTTTTAGCACCATTTGGATCATTTTGCTCTCTGATTTCATTACCGATAGACCACATGATCAACGAAGGGTGGTTTCTGTCTCTATGAATCAAAGCTACCAAATCTTTTTCAGCCCAATCATGCCATAAAGTATTATAACCATTTTCCGTTTTGGCAATTTCCCATTCATCAAACGCCTCTGCTACAAATAAGAATCCCATTTCATCTGCTAATTGTACCAAACTTGGATCTGAAGGATTATGTGTCGAACGGATGGCATTCGCTCCCATTTCTTTCATTTTCAAAAGGCGGTGTTTCCATGCCGAAAGGTTATGTGCGGCACCTAACGGACCTAAATCATGATGCAAGCAAACGCCTTTAAACTTCAAGGGTTTTCCATTTAAAAAGAAGCCTTTATCACTTGTAAATTCAATGGTTCTAAAGCCAAACTGACTTTCGTAAATATCCACTATCTCATTACCTACAGCTATTTCCGTCACCACTTTGTATAGATTTGGTGTTTCAATAGACCACCACTGAGGGTTTTCCACTTCCAAATCTATTTCAATATCATTGTTGTTTTTGTTTAGTTTAAAAGATTTTGTACTTGTACTCACTCTTTGGTTTTTGAAAAAGATAGATTGAATGAGTTCAATATTTTGAGCTTGAGCGGTTTTGTTTTCTACGCTAGTTTTGATATTGACATTTCCTTTTGATGCTGTGATTTGAGGCGTAGTGATGAATGTCCCCCAGTTTTTTACATAAACAGGATTCGTTTTCACAATTCTCACCTCTCTGTAAATTCCTGCTCCAGGATACCATCTTGATGAAAGTGATTTATTTTCTAAATGCACTTCCAGTAAATTGTCTTGATTGAATTGGATAAAGGGTGTCAGGTCAAATTCAAATGAAGAATACCCATAAGGCCAAGTTCCTACAAACTGTTTGTTGAGGTAAACTTTTGCATGGCTCATGGCGCCATCAAACTGAATAAAGACTTTCTTTTGCTGGTCTTCTTTTGAAAAGTAAAGCGATTTCTTGTAGAATCCTTTCCCGATATGTGGTAAAGCACCTGTTCTTCCTGTTCGCGTTTTCGGCACACGTTCCCCGTCTTCCAGTACGATGACGTCCTGCTTGTCAATTTCTTGATCGAAAGGCATTGAGATCGCCCAGTCATGTGGAACGGTTACTTGTTCCCATTGATTGGCGAGTGTATCATTGTATTGAAATTCCCATTGATCCGTTAAGCGAATAACTTCTCTGTTATTTTTATTTATCTTTTCAACTTTCTGGCAACTCACTCCTAGCCCCACAAAGATCGTCAGAAGATATAATAAGTAGTTCGTTCTCATAGTCTGTTTATTTAAAAAGGAAGTTTTGAATTAAGAATGAAGAAAAGGTGGTCCGTGTTCTGGTCCGTAAAATGGTTCTTGTCTAGTTCGATAGGATGTTGCAATCCAACTTTTCTATAAACATTTTGCATGAACGCAACACGAGCCATTTTTTCTTCATTCTTAATTCTTATCTCTTCATTCTACACAGTTCTCCTTACTGTTTATTTCTCTGTCACTGCAACATTGTCAAGGTAGAAGAACCCTGCCGCGTTGTCTTTTCCTTTATAGATATTGAAAGTCAAAGAAGTGTGACCTGCTGGTACAGTGTATTCAAATGTAGTTTCTGCCCAGTCTGTAGAAGCGTTGATTGTTTCTTGTGTTTTGAAGCCATTATCATTCGATGCCTTGATGGTAAACTTCAAGTCTTTACCAGGACCATCTGACCATTTTGTGAATAAAGAGAAAACATATGTCTTGCCTTCTTCTACCGCAATCGTCTGGATAATTGACGCTTCGTCTTTTTTCAAGCGTCCACATTGATCTCCTTCATATGGGGTTGCTAACGCTGAAGTTACAACATCAGCTGTGCCTGAATTATAACCTGACCAAGGAGATGAATCTGCTTTTAATGCTCCTGCAGTAAGGCTCTCAAAATCACCAGCCTGTACAAGATTCACCTTTGCTGGAGGTACAGGTGTTAAATCTGCTGTTTCGAATAATAATACATCATCGATCATTACTGTATTTTCAGCTTCTGCACCTGGCTTGATAATCGTGATTTGAATTTCAGCTGTGTTCTCTCCCGTCTCAAATGTAAATTGGCTATTTGTCCATTCTGTTTGAGAAGCATAGTTAGTGTTTAATAACTCTACTTTTCCACCGCCTGTCACATCAAATACTTTTACGATACCTGCCGCAGTTGGTGCTGTTCCCCATTTTGAATGAATATCTAGCGTGTACTCTCTATACGCTTTTACATTGCTTAATTTTTGATTTAAAAATGCTCCGTCTGCGTTATTGTCTGTTGACAGCAATGCGTAGTACTCACCTGTATGGGCTTCTACTACATCTTGAACGAAACTGCCATCAAAGCCGTACCATGAATTACCAGTATCTGGAAGTGGGCCTGCTGTTAATCCTTCAAAACCGCCATCTGTCATCAATCCTGCGTCAGGAACTGGATTTGGGTTTGGAAGATCTGGAGTTACATCGCCTGTTTCAAAAAGCAATACATCATCAATCATTACTGTATTTTCAGCTTCTGCACCTGGTTTGATAATTGTGATTTGAATTTCAGCCGCGTTTTCTCCTGTTTCAAAAGTAAATGAACTGTTAGCCCAATCCGTATCAGAAGCATAGTTACTGTTCAATAACTCTACTTTTCCACCGCCTGTCACATCAAATACCTTCACGATACCTGCTGTTGTTGGTGCTGTACCCCATTTTGAATGGAGGTCTAAAGTATATTGCTTGTAAGCTTGTACAGTAGTTACTTTTTGATTTAAGAAAGCACCATCAGCATTATTATCTGTTGCTAAAACAGCATACTTTTCACCTGTGTGTGCATCTGCAACATTGTTTACAAAATTGCCATCGAAACCGTACCATGCATCACCTTCTGAAGGAAATGGTCCTGCTGTTGCAGATTCGAAACCTCCATCTGTTATTAGGCCTGAGTCCGGTACTGGATTAGGGTCTGGTGTCGGTTCTACTTCCTCATCTGTTTTGAATACGGCTACTTCATCGATATACAACACCGTCAAACCTGCGTTGTTATTATCATTTGTTCCTCCTTTGTAGAATACTAAATAGGCTGAAGTCGTATTAGGTCCAGTTGTAAACTTTGTGGTTACATCTGCCCAATCTGTATCTGTTGAAATTTCTTCAGCATAAAGTCTCTCCCATCCTGCTTCAGGTTTCTTATCTGGCGTTCTGTCTTGCACTTGCACAGTGATAGTACCGTCAGGAGTTTCTGCCCATTTTGTCGAATACTTAAATTCGTATACTGTGTTAGGCTCTACTTCAATAGCCTGTAGCATTGAACCGCCATCACCATTCTTATCCGCTTGGATTTTTCCTGAGATTAATCCTTGTCTTGCCGTTGTCTCATCAGTGAAACCATTGTCATAACCCAACCAAGCACCATCAATATTTCTGAATTCAAAACCACCGTCAACTACTAAACCATAGTCGCCTGCTTCAGGCAATTCACCATTACCAGAACCTGTTTTAAGGTTAGGGTCATGCTCTGCGTATAATTTACCAAGGTTTGTCAGCATATCAGTGTTCGACTCATAAATTGTTGAGATATGTAAAGCCGCTTGATTTTTTGCTCTGCCACCGTCAAACCATGCATATCTTTCAATGTAAGACGCCTGATCCATCATTGGCAATAAGGCCTCCATTAAATCAAATGCCTGTTCTTTTGTTCTTCTGTTGGTTTCTGGAGAAGTTGCCGTCCAGTCAGCCAATCCCATCTCAGTAATCCAAACCGGCAATCCCCATTTTGTATGCGCAGTCTGGAACGCTTCCATCCATTTGTTAGGGTCGATAGAATCCGTGTAACGGTGCATACAAATAAAGTCTACTCTTAATCCTTTAGCATTGGCCTGACTCATAAAATCATCCAGCCAGCCACTGCTCATTGATGCTGGAGCAGGCGATCCTAGTGGCACACCTACAGTTTCTAAAAGTGGCCATAATTCAATGGCTTCTTCTACTGACATATGCGACTGATCTTCTTTGTCAGGTTCATTGAAACCTAATAAATACTTGATTTTTCCTTCCGCCGCCAATACTTTTAATTTCTCTACCTTTCCTGCTACATCATTTCTACCCCAAAGCATCGGTACAAATTCTACATTGTCTGGAAGATCTGCAGGGTAATCACTTCCCCATGAGTAATGCCAGTGCGGTAGTACATTGGCCACACAATTACTCCATATAGGGCTTTTTAAAGTTTGTCCGTATCCTTTTTTATTATACGTCACCTCCGGTGTTATTTCTTCTTCACCAGGAACGGGTCTGTTATTGATCATATCGTCCAAATCACAGCTCATCATAATGAAAAGGATTGGAAGCAGTACAGCTATTTTATAGGCAATTTTCTTCATTTCATTTCTTTTTGAGTGTCGAAACTTGATGCATTGCCAGAGGCTTTTATACCTCTGGCAAGCTCTTTTCAAAAAATGTTACCAACCTGTATTTTGAGAGAGGTTTGGATTTCTGTCGATTTCAGTTTGTGGAATAGGCCACCAATAATGCTTGCTTTCGTTGAAGTTTCTTTCATGGAAAATTACTTTATTTTCGAAGTCATTCTTCGCAGTTTTCCATCTTAATTCATCAAAATATCTCAAACCTTCCATTGCCAACTCTACTCTTCTTTCGTGTCTGATTTCTTCTCTTAATTCATCTTGATTCAACCCTCCATCAAAATCAGCCATATCTACTCTTCTTCTGATTTGGTTCAATGCATTAAATACATCACCAGAAGGTCCACTCAATTCATTTTTCGCTTCAGCATACATCAACAATACGTCTGCATAACGCAAAATCATAAAGTTTCTATCACCATCTCCATATAGCCCCACTTCAGTACGGATATATTTCTGAATTGCATATTTCGTAGCCTTTACCGAATTGTCCCATTTATCTTTATCCAACCATGGCTCACCACCTCTTAAAATTGTATGGTCCAGTCTTGGGTCTCTATTGGCAAATTCAGCCCAGTAATCAAAAATACTCAAACCTTCAGCTGCCAATTCAGCTTCTGTTTTAGGCACACCTTTTTCATCTGACCAAACAGAGAACGGGGTTGCATCAGGATCATCTTCAGGTTTCAAACCTTTTTTAGTGTAATAATCAAATACTAGGTTAGGCAATACACCGAAATGCGACTGAGGCTGCTTCTTGTAAGTACCGCTAAACTTCTCTCCTGATTTCATATTAGAAATAAACTGTACAGAAAAAATCGATTCTTGACTGTTCTGTCCTTCTGCAGAGAATAACATACCGTAATCATCCACCAAGCTAAACTTGCCAGAACTCATTACTTCCTCACAGTCTTTTACTGCATTTTCGAACTGCTCATTGTATAAATAAACTCTTGCTCTCAATGCCAGTGCTGCATATTTATTGATTTTCCCTACTTGCTCTGATTTCTCAGGCAACAACTCAATGGCCGTTGTAAGGTCTTCAATCATCTGTGCTACCACCTCTTCTTTCGGAGACTTTTCAATACGTGCTTCTTGAGGAGAAACTACTTTTAAAATCAGAGGAACGTTATTGAACAACATCGTTAAGTTGTTATAAAATAGTGCTCTAAGGAACAGGGCTTCACCTACAGCTGTATCAATCACATCCTTGTTGATGCTCATATTCGGTGCGTTGTCCAAAATTTCATTGGCTCTACGGATACCTTTATAGTTATCATTCCACACCCATTCAATTCTATCTGTAGCAGGGTGATGCTGTCCTACACTGATGTCCCAGTATTTCATCCAAGTCCACTCATTGTAGCCATTGTCACTGATGCAGTCCAGGTCGCGGATGCCTCTGCCATACAATTCTTCAGGAGTAAGACCTTCATAAGCGGCCGTCACTGCCAATGCCAGGTGGTCTTCTGTTTGCCAGAAAGAATCCTGATTTAATGTATTGTTATCTTGTAAGTCTAGAAAGTTACTGCATGAAAAACATGCGGCACCTAATAGTGTTATTATTGCTTTTCTCATGATGCTACTTTTAGAAGATGATGTTTGTACCAAAAGTTAAAGTTGTTGTTTGAGGATAAGCCTCATTTCTTGATTGATTTGCGTAGCGCTCCGGATCCCAGTGGTCTAATTGAGACCAAGTAAGTGGGTTCGTTGAGTTGGCATACACTCTTAAAGATTGTAACCTTAGTTTTTTACAAACACTTGGGTTGAAGTTATACCCCACTTCCACGTTTTTCAATCTTAAATAAGACGCATCTTCTACCCAGAATGAAGAACGTTGCTCGTTATTCACATTACCCAAGCGAGGCATTGAAGCATCTGGATTATCTGGCGTCCAACGGTCCATCCAATCTACTGTCCAGTTCATCAGGTTGTTGCCGCTGCCACTATGGTGTCCTGTTGCTGAAGAATAAATATCAATATTCTGTACACCTTGGAAGAATAATTTCAAATCAAATCCTTTGTAAGAAAGCCCCATATTGATACCGTACATGTACTCTGGATTTGGATTACCGATAATCGTTCTGTCCTCATCATTGATGACATCATCACCGTTCAAGTTCTCATAAATCAAGTCACCCAACTGTGGTGTTTGACCATCGATATAAGGATATTTTTCTAAGTCTTCCTCTGTTCTGTAAATTCCAATGCTTTTGTAACCATAGAAAGAACCGATTGGATGACCTTCCATATTCACTTGTCTGTTGTTAGGATATTGTGTTTCCCCCTGCATACTGATGATCTCGTTCTTAATGTTCGTCACATTGAAACCAATAGAGTATTCCACACCTGTATTTCCTAATTTATTATAGTGATTTACTGCCAATTCCCAACCCGTGTTTTTCACTCTACCGGCGTTTTGGAATGCTGGGTTTGCTACACCCGTTGCACCTGGAATCGGTAATTTCAATAAGATATCATCCGTATCTTTTACAAAGTAATCTGCGGTTACAGTCAGTTTATCATCCCAGAATCCTAAGTCTACACCCACACCATATGAAGTGGTAGTCTCCCACATAATATCAGGGTTGGCTAAGTCAGTAACTGCTAAACCTCCGTAAGCAATTGATGCTCCATCAAAAGGATAGCCATCAGTAGGCGTATACGTTTGAGAGTAAGGATAGTAACCAATTTTATCGTTACCCAACTGACCCCAGTTGGCTCTTACTTTACCAAATGAAATCATTTCAACATCTTTCAATAAAGCTTCGTTTGAGAAAATCCAACCTACTGACAGTGCAGGGAAAAGTGCGAACCTGTTGTTCTGAGGGAATTTTGAAGATCCATCTTGACGAAGGTTGGCTTCGAATAAGTAACGGTCATCATAGTTGTATTGGAATCTACCGAATAAAGAAAGTAATCTTGACTCGTTGAAGGATCCACCAACTGTAGGGTTACTGCCTGAACCAATCTCTGTCAGTGAGTTACTTGGAAGGTCCGTTACATTCACATTTGTAGTTTTGTGTGCATAAGAGTTCATCGTTGTACCCGCAAGCAAGTTGATGCTGTGCTTTCCAAATTTCTTGCTGTAGTTGATAGTATTTTCCCACTGCATTGATTCATACGTATTGCTCACTTCTCTTAATGAGTTCTGCACTCTGCCAATGTCTGACTCATTACCGTCAGGATCTGTCAACTGGAATGTATTTTTATGCGATTTGTTAAGCCCTTGCGTAAATGAATAACTCAAGTTGGTCTTTATCGTTAAACCTTTCACTGGCTGGAATTCCAAGTAAGGGTTTAAAGTTGTCTTGTTGCTATTGTTGTATTTTCTACTGGCTTCAGTAGCGTAAAATACTGGGTTTTTAGTGTTGATTTCATATGGATTTCCTGATGCAGAACCCCATGATCCATCTTGATTAAAAACAGGAACCAATGGAGAAGAGTTGGCAATCAAACGCATTACACCTTGATCATCCGTATCTGCTGATTCTTCTGACTTTTTCATGGCACCAAAGAAGTTCGCTCCAAAAGTAAATCCTTTACCCAATTTACTTCTCATGTTTAGTCTGTAATTGATTCGCTCAGCAGAAGTACCGTACATGATACCTTTTTGGTCTAAATAACCCACAGAAGCCAAGTACTGTGTGTTGCCAACTTTCTGAGACAATGAAAGCTGATGATTTTGGAAGAAAGCGCCATCTTTAAACGTTTCATCTGCCCAGTCTGTATTTGCATATCTGTAAGGATCGCTACCGTTTCTTGCCATTTCAATTTCCTCATCAGTGTAGATAGGAGTACGGCCGGCATTGCTGTTTGCTTCGTTTTTAAGCGTCATGTAATCCCAGCTGTCTAAGAAGTTAGGAAGAACTGTTGCTTTTTGCAATCCGGCATAACCATTATAGTTCACCTTCACTTTATCAGTCGTTCCACCCGTTTTTGTCGTTACCAAGATCACACCGTTGGCTGCTCTAGTACCATAAATAGAAGCTGATGCTGCATCTTTCAATACCGAAATACTCTCAATATCTGAAGGAAGAATATCCTGCATACTGCCTGGCACACCGTCAATCAATACAAGAGGACTAGAATCATTCAATGTACCGTTACCTCTAATAGTGATCGTGGCTCCACCACCTGGCTTACCACCTGCTTGTGTCAACTGCACACCGGCAATTCTACCTTGCAACATTTGCTCGGTATTGGTGACAGCTTGGTTTCCGATATCTTTATCGGGTGTTACCACACCAATTGCACCTGTAAGGTTTTCTTTCTTTTGAGTACCATAACCTACTACAACAATCTCTGAAAGTAATTCTGTTGATTCAACTAAAGTGATGTTAAATGTTTTTTTCTCTCCCACAACAACTTCTTGTTGCTCGAAGCCCATGAAGCTAAAAATAATTGCGGTCTCTGGAGAAGTTACAGATAGTTTAAACTCTCCGCTAAAGTTAGTGATGGTACCAGTGTTTGTTCCTTTTATTTTAATGTTCACCCCTGGCAAAGGTTCTCCTGCTTCATCTTTCACTACACCCGAAACAATTTGTTCTTGTGCTGTAGCTTGTAAGCCGATGAAAATAAAGCCGAGCATTAGTAATAGTTGAAAAGGAAATTTCATCTTTCCGTGATAGAAACTTTTCATAAAAAAAATGCTTTAATGTTTTCTATCAGAAGTACAGTAATATCAAAAAAATAGAATGGTATTCTTTCAGATAAATAGATGTTTTTGTACTTCTGATTAATTCATTTCATTAATGACGTCTTGCAACGTTGATGTAAATATGGAAGTTCAGATCGTTTTCTCTCTGTCCATATTCGTCAATATGTGACTATTTTACACTTATACACTTATGTTATTTATTATCAGACTATTGAGTTTAAAAAATCATAAATTCATCTTTCCTTGATGAATGATTTATGCGAAAAAATGACGAAAATGATCACCCTACGAAATTAATCAAAACCTTATATTTGTAGTGTCCTTGCAACGATTATTTTGTTAATCATTATTTAATATTTGTCAATGATACATTTTTCAAAATCTCTACTAGGGATATTTTTTTTAACGTCATTTATTGCCTGTAAAACAGAGCAGAAAAAAACGTATCAGTCCACTGACAAGGCCCCCAATGTTCTTCTGATTATTGCAGACGATTTGGGTGCGCATGACTTGTCCACTACGAATTCGAAGTATTACGAAACACCTCATATAGATCAGATCGCCTCAAAAGGAATTCAGTTTGACCAAGGATACGCATCCTGCCAGGTCTGCAGTCCTTCGAGAGCGAGTATTATGACAGGAAAGTCTCCGGCACGACATGGTATTACGGATTGGATTGGTGCGAAAGAAGGTGAGAAATGGAGAAAGGAAAAGCGTTTCAATCAGCTTCTCCCTGCCTATTATCAACATCAGCTGGACACCAATTATATCACAATGCCTGAAGCTTTCAAAGCCAATGGCTATACTACTTTCTTTGCAGGAAAATGGCATGTTGGTGGTGAAGGTTCTCTTCCTGAAGATCATGGTTTTGATATTAATAAAGGTGGCTTTCATGCAGGAAGTCCTAGAGGTGGTTATTTCTCACCTTACAAAAACCCTAAATTGGAAGATGGTCCTAAAGGTGAAAATCTCAGTAGTAGACTGGCACAGGAAACTTTGGATTTCATGAGAGATCATAAAGGAAAACCATTTTTTGCCTGCTTGTCGTTCTATGCCGTTCATGGTCCTATTCAGACCACTGAAGAGAAATGGAGAAAGTATAAAAATAAAGCTGTAGCTCAAGGTGTGGAAGATGCTGGCTATGAAATGGGCAAGTTCTTACCGATCCGTCAGCATCAGGACAACCCCGTTTATGCTGGTCTTGTTGAGTCTATGGATGATGCTGTAGGCAAAGTGTTAGAGGGTTTAGAAGAGTTAGGTTTAAGTGAAAACACCATTGTTGTATTTACAGGAGATAACGGAGGTGTAGCAGCAGGTGATGCTTTCTCTACTTCCAACTACCCGCTGAGAGGTGGAAAAGGGTATCAGTTTGAAGGTGGATTGAGAACGCCTTATATCATTAAAGTGCCTTGGCTGAAACATTCCAACAAACATTCTAATGTACCTGTAACACACACTGACTTCTATCCTACTTTGCTTGAACTTTCAGGTCTTCCTTTACACCCTGAGCAACATCAGGACGGTGTAAGTTTGGCTCCAATTTTCAGAGGTGAAAA
Source organism: Flammeovirga aprica JL-4 (assembly GCF_012844305.1). Lineage (GTDB taxonomy): Bacteria > Bacteroidota > Bacteroidia > Cytophagales > Flammeovirgaceae > Flammeovirga > Flammeovirga aprica. The sequence continues at coordinate 6,078 of NZ_JABANE010000068.1, read as the reverse complement.
CATCGAAGACCGCTCCATTGTGTGGCATTATCCGCATTATGGCAATCAAGGTGGTGAGCCTTCTTCAGTGATCCGTTCGGGCAAGTGGAAACTGATTCACTATTATGAAGACAACCGCGAGGAATTATATAACCTGAATGAAGATGTACAGGAAAAACATAATTTAGCTGGTGAATATCCTAATATCGTCAAGAAATTGAGTGACGACTTGTTTACTTATTTGAACGACTTAGGGGCTAAATACCCTGAAAGAGATGATACGTGGTCGGAAGAGAAAGAAGAGCGTTACTTAGAAAATGTAAGAACAAAGAAAATGAAAGCCTTGGAGAAGAAACGCATGGAGATGTTGGGGGATGAATTTCAGCCTAACGCCGACTGGTGGGGATCTCAACGTATTGTAGATTAGTTGAGGGAAGAGTGAAGAATTAAGAGTTAAGAGTTAAGGTGGTTCGTGTTGTGGTTCGTGAGAGCCAAATATTTCGTTTCTTAAGAGGTAGTTTTCATTTAATGTAAATTACAAATTGACAAAGTATACTTGTATAGCACCAATGCACGAACTTCCTTTCTTCTTCATTCTAAATTCTTAACCTCTCATTAACATTAATAAATATTTTTTACTTGCTTTTTCTCATAGAAATCGAGTTAATTGAGGCGATCAGCAATTGTACTATTCTAACAGTGCAACGACTTAATGAACATTGAAATGAAATACTACCATTACTTATTACCACTAATACTATTTTTACTATCATCTACTCTTGGATTTTCGGATTCAAGCAAAGGTTATTTGTATGAATACCTCAATGTTTCCAATGGACTTTCTAGTAATTCTATCACAAGAGTAGTGAAGGGTGAACTAGGGCAATTCTGGTTTGCGAGCAGTGAGGGGATTGTGAAATTAGATGCACAAGGTTTTGAATATTTAAAGCCTTCGGCCCGTTATGATCAATTTTACAGTGAAGATGTGGAAACACTGGAATTGGGTGAGAACAATACGCTTTGGGTAGGTACAAAGAGTGGCGGGCTTTCGAGTTATGATATTGCTAAAGATCAGTTTGTTAGTTATAATCATCTCTTTAAAGACTACAGCAGAAATAATTCCTTCTTAAGAATTACATCTTTAAAAGAAACAAGCAACGGCCATCTCTGTGTGGGGACTTGGATGAGCGGTTTTTTTGTAATGGATATTGCTGCTCAAAAAATTATTTTTCATCAACCCAACAATCGAGTGATTCAATCCATACAAGAAGTGAATGATGGCAATGTATGGTTTGGTTCTGGAGGAAATCTATTTGAATATGATTTTCATTTCAATAAAGTAAAAAGACACTCGATCAAGTCGGAACAATGGGTCACTAAAATGATTTATGACCATAAAAGGGATGTTCTTTATTTTGGAAGCTCTAAAGGCGTTTATGAATATTCTTTCCAAACACATACTGCCAAGAAATTTATCGGTAAAAATGATGAAAACTTAAAATTGATCAACTCCTTAAGTATTGATCAGCAAGGCAGACTTTGGGTGGGAACATGGAAAAATGGTTTGTTCAGAAGTAATCCTGAAAAATCCATGTTTCATAATATCGATTTACGCCCTCCTCACGAATTCAACAAAAACTATCAGGGAGTTACGGATATCTTTATTGATAATAACGATATTATATACATTACCACAACACATGGTGGCGTAGTGAAGCTGACCGAAAATAAAGGCATCTATAAAATTGCCAATACTGTAAAAGAAAGTATCGGTTTACCTGATAATAATATCAACAGCATTTTTGTAGACCGACTAGATAATCAATGGATAGGTACTAAAAACGGTGGACTTGCTTATAAACGTTCTTCTGAACAGCAATACAACAAAATTCCTGCTTCAAAAAATCTGCTCATTTCTGATTTTGCCCCCATCAAGGACCAAATGTTTGTGGGGACATCTGATGGTCTTTTGGTTTTATCGCTTCATGATCCATTTGGAAAAAGTTCATTTTATGGCTCTTCAAAATTCAGAAAGATAAAATCTATTTTTCACGATCAGTCTAACCAGAAAATATGGTTTGGTCTACAGCAAAGCGGTATTGCCTGCGTGGATATTTCAGATGGAAATTTTGATCCTAAAAAAGCAAAGTACTACAATCCTATGAGCAAAGGAGGTCATTATTTTGAAGCAGACCGAGTGGAACACATAGTGGAAGCAGATCAAGAAAATTTCTGGCTAGGTACTTTCAATGGTCTTTATAAATTCAATAAAATAACGCGTACTTCCACATTTATTGACCTTAAGGGTAAATTTAATTTCCCTTCCAATATCATTCTTTCTCTGTTCAAACACCCTAGCCTTCCTGTGCTTTATGTAGGAAGTGCCAACGGCTTACTCGCCCTAGACACATCAAAAGAGGAACTAAAAGCGATAAAGTTTTATAATCACAATAGCGGATTGGAAAACGATTGTATCAATGCCATCACATTGGATCAGGAAAACAGGTTGTGGCTTGGTCTTTCTAAAGGTATCAGCTGTATCAATCTCAACAATCATACTATTCAGAATTATACTAAGGAAGATGGTGTCAATATCTCTTCCATTAATTTGGGAGCGGTATTCAACAAAAAAGACCTAATTTACTTTGGTGGTCAAAAAGGAATGATTTTATTTTCTCCCTCTTTTATTTCCAATCATAATACTCTGCCAGATGTTTATTTTTCTCAGTTGTATATCAATAATCAATACATACAAGTAGACGACACATTGAACAACAGAGTGGTACTAAAAGAAGCACTTCCTTTCACAAAAGAAATAGAACTAGGTTACCAAGATAAAGTGATCCGCTTGAGCGTGAATACCACCAATTACGTGGATCAGAAAAATGTAGATTATTTCTACAGAATAAAAACGGTATCGGATCAGTGGATTGACAACCAACATTCTTCAAGTATCAATTTCACTCAATTGCCGGTAGGTAAAAACGTGTTAGAAATTAAAGCATGTTTGTATGGCAACTGCGGTGAAACCAATCAACTTCTGATCGATGTAAAACCGGCTCCTTGGTTTTCTACTAGTGCTTTTATCATTTATATTCTAATTGCATTACTGATCATTTACGGTGTTTTCCAATTCTTTATCAGAAAGGAAAAATTGGAGAACCAAGTACGTTTGATTCATCTAGAGAAAGAAAAAGAGCATGAAATTACAGAAGCTAAGGTTCGTTTTTTCACTAATATATCACATGAAATAAGAACGCCTCTAACATTGATTCACTCTCCTTTGGAAGACCTTTTAGAGGAAGAAGATTTACCTTCAAAATACAGAAGCAAACTGCAGATCATCAATAAAAATGCAGATAACTTATTAGTTTTAGTCAATCAGTTGTTGGATTTCAGAAAAATGGAAAACAATAAATTGGAGCTTTCTTATGATTATGTTTCCATCAGAAAAGTGGTAGAAAGTAAATGCTGGGAATTCCAGTCGTTGTTACAATTATCTGGTTTACGTCTTGATTTTAAATCAAAGGTAAAAGAAAATCAACTGTATAAATTAGATCAGGAGAAAATTGAAATTGTATTGAATAATCTCCTATCTAATGCTATAAAATTCACACCAAAAGGAAAGGAAATCACGCTAGAATTGACGGTCAAAGATCAGATTGAGATTAAAGTGATTGATCAGGGTGTGGGGATTAAGGAGGAAGATTTGAAAAACATATTCAACCGTTATTATCAAGGCTCCGAGCAACCTTCTAAAACAGGAACGGGTATTGGTCTGGCACTTTCTAAAAGTATTGTGAACCTCCACGGCGGTGATATTCTGGTGAAAAGCGATTATGGAAAGGGCACTGCATTTACGGTAGAACTTCCAATACTTGATGAAAAAGTGGAAGATCAAAAACAAGTAGACAGCACTACGTCAACTTCTGAGAAGCAAAACAGTCTTCTTCTTGTGGATGATAATAAAGATATCTTGCTGTACCTTGAGTCTATCTTCGAGAAAGACTATCATATTACTAAAGCTGAAAATGGTAAAGAGGCACTTCAACTTTTAGAAAAACAGTCTGTAGATTTGATTATTTCTGATGTGATGATGCCCGTGATGGATGGTATGGAATTCTGTCAAACGGTCAAAAATCACCCTGATTATCAGAACATTCCTATCATACTGTTGACTGCAAATGCAACTACTGAAAATGAGTTGAACAGTTTGAAAATTGGTGCTAATGATTACTTGAGAAAACCGTTCAACAGTAAAGTCATCAAGGAAAAAGTCAATAACCTTTTGGCTTATAAAGCTCAATTGCTTCAGTTTTATACTTCACAACTTCAACCTCAAAGTATACAAAAGCAAGAGGCCGAGGAGAAACCAAAAATACTTTCTGAGGATGAGAAGTTCATTCAAAAAGCAGTTATCTACATAGAAGAAAATATTGATAATGATGAGCTGAATGTGGAACAACTTTCAGATCACATGTGCATGAGTCAATCCACTTTATACAGAAAAATCAAAGCAGTGACTAATAACACTATCGTTGGTTTTATCCGTTCTGTAAGATTGAAAAAAGGCGCTCAATTATTAATGGATACGGATCTAGAATTGAAGGAAATTGCTGAGAAAGTGGGGATCAATGACTTAAGGTACTTTAAAAGAGAGTTTAAAAAACAATATGGAGTGGACCCTGCATACTGTAGGGAAAATAGGTCTGTGGAGATACCTAAGGATATTGTTATTGATTAATCTCCACAGATTATGCGGTGAATAATGTGTTTATTCACCGCATTTTATCTAATACGGATCATTTACAAGCTCATAATTCGTATTTCTACCACCACCAGCTTCTTTTCTCAGAATATCTTTTTTAATCAAATCTTGAATATCACGAAGTGCGGTATCTTGAGAGCATTTACAGATTTTAGCCCATTTTGAAGTAGTCAGTTTTCCTGTAAAACCATCCAACAACTTTGTAATCATTTTTTGCTGTCGAGCGTTTAAAATTGTAGTGGAATGCTGTTGCCAAAATTCTGATTTTTGGATTACTTTATTCAATACTTCATAAGTAGAAATAAAAGAGTTTTGTAAACACTCCAAAAACCATAATACCCACTCTGTGATGTCAGAATTGCCTTTTTGTGTACGTTCAAGAATGGCATAATACTGATCTCTTTCTTTTCTAATTTGAGCGGACATACTATAAAAACGTCTCACACTTTTATCAGAACGTGCTAATACCATATCTGTGATTGCACGTGTTATTCTACCATTTCCATCTTCGAAAGGATGAATAGTTACAAACCATAAATGCACAATAGAAGCCTTTAAAACTGGATCTATTTCAACTTCATTCTCAATCCAATCCAACAACTTTTTCATTTCACCTTCTATTCTATCAGCATGAGGTGCTTGATAATGTACTTCTTCTTCTCCAATTCGCCCAGATACTACTTGCATAGGACCTTTCATATCTTTCCTCCAGTCAGCTACCGTAATTTTGAACATATTACTCCACCCTGTAGGAAAAAGTGCAGAATGCCAACCAAATAGACGCTCTTTAGTGAGAGGTTGATCGTATTTTTGAGTAGCATCAAGCATCATTTCTACGATACCATCAATGTGTCTTTCAGAATCAATTGCACCTGCAATATCTATCCCCAATCTTCTCGCAAATGAAGATCGAACCTGTTGTTGATGTAGTATCTCTCCTTCAATTTCTGACGACTTTACTACCTCCATGGTCAACGTACTCAGCATTGCTTCATTTTGTAAATCAAAACCAAGTGTCTCCATCCTACCAAGCAACTTTCCTTGCAAGTTTCTAGTCTCTCCTAGTTTTAATACTACTTTTTTACTGTCCCAAAAGAAATCAGTCCAATTATATCTTTCGTGTATGTACATAGGCTATTCTCCGCAAATTATGCGGTGAATATACGGTTTATTCTCCGCAAAATGAATATTCTCCGCAGATTTTGCGGAGAATAAAGGAGTTAATCTCCGCATTTGACGTTTTGATCAGACCCACAACTGAACCTTAGGTTTGTATATCAATCATTACTTGTAATATTCCAAGAAGGAGGTTTACTTAGTAAGAGGGTTTA
>NZ_JABANE010000067.1 GCF_012844305.1 Flammeovirga aprica JL-4 | reverse complement strand
TTGGTTGCATAGCGATTAATCATTATGTTATAATTTAAACATAATGATTAATCTTACAAAAAGTAGTTTTGCGACAGCCCCAAGTGAATAAAACCGGTGTGATCTGTAAAAGCTAGATTTTTAACAGTGTGAGATTTCTTTTTTCCGCTATAATATTCTTTTTGAACATCATTATCAATACTTCTAGTGATCTGTCTTTCTGTTACATCACAGAGAATGTTATCTAAATTTTCGGGGATTTCAAAAGACTCATTCGAGTGAAAAACTAAAGAGCATTTCTCTAGACTATGAAATAAAACAGGTAAAAGAAATGCTATCCATTCACTTACTTTTGATTGACTCATATTAAAATGAGATGCCATAAAATGCTGATTAGGATGCTCTTTTATATAGATCAAAATGAACTCTAGTTTTTTAGAACTTCCATATAAACTCGACAGTTTTGATTCTTTAAATTTAGGATAGGATCTTCTTTTCCCCTTCAGAGTGAAATGTAAAATCTTACCCTCTACTTGTTTAGAAAATTCTTTCAATAAAAATTCAAACTCTACTTGAGTTAATGAGGTCAATGGATTAAGTTTGTTCAAGATGGCTTAGTTGTAATAGGTTTGTTTGGATTGGCGTCTAACAAAACTAATACATTAAGCCATTTTTTTCTTCATAATATATTGACCGTGATAAAGTCTAATTATGAATTAAAAACATAACTAGATGTATGAATTTAATTTTTACAGTGATAACAAATCTATCTACTAGATGGAAGTGAGCTTTATACTCTTAGATCAATTTATTATATGGTTATCATTTCTATATGTGAAATTCACTTCCATAAACCCTATTTTCAGTAGAACTTTCTTTATTAATACCCTATTTTTCCTAAAAAATGCTTAGAAGTGTAAACTAAATACTATAGTTTTTTTTGAACTTGATCGAATTGATCAGAAATAGGAGTCTATAGAAAACTTATTACTATTCTTAAATTCACATAAATTCCACAACATACCTAAGAATACGCTCTCCAAAGCTATATTTATTACAGTAATCAACTTAAACTTTTAATTATGCCAAACCTTAATGTTACAAACCTAGAACTGATGTTTATCAGATCATCGATAATGGTTAAGCAGAAACGTATTATCAAAGAATGTTAAGAGTTAGAAAAGAAAAATCTGAACCCTAATAGGGTTGCTTTTCTGAAAAGAGACTTTGAAGAATTAGATCAGATTCTAAAAAAGGTTGATAAAGTGGAAGATCCAGAGTATTCTATTAATGGTTAGCTATTGCAGTTAACTGTAATCCGATATTTTGATTATTATATAAACAATAAAAGGCTAATAAGTCAAACTTCCTCATTAAAAAGAGAAGTTTGACTTATTAGCCTTTCAAGATATAGGAAGTTACACACTTAGTGAAAGAGTGTCTTTCGGGAGTGTATCACAAACTGTGTAAACTCCTGATCTTAGATTGATTTTTTTCATAAATAATAAATAGTTTTTTCAAACTAATTAATTTTCTATTCTAAGAAGGGAATATTAGAGAGGAAAACCCTAATGAATAAATATTCGAAACTTCAAATAACCTCAACCTTATCTGACATTTACATCAATAGAATTGTATTGCTTACCGTCAATTGTATATGATCTTCTACAACCAACGGGGTAACCAAGAACCTCATCTAAATTAACATCGACAGTGTTACCAACATTAACGGTTCCTCGGACATTAACTGCATTGTCTACATTAACATCAACTGTGTTATTAACACTCATCTGTCCTCCACGGACATACACTGTTTGTTCAGTCCCAAATGAATTAAAATTTTGCAGTACTATCATCCAAATACCAGCCGCAATCACTGTCAAAATCAGTTTTAAAAACTTGTCATTTTTCATTATTATTTAATTTTCTGTTTTAATTCCTCTTGTACTTTTTGACCAGTCTCTAGGTTAATTATTTCCGACCAAGGGTAGCTCCATGTAACTCCTTTATCACTAACATAATTTACTACAACTTTATAACTTCTCTTAATGCTATGTCCTCGGAGAGTTCGTGATACTTGATAATATGGCATATTATAAACTTTGTTTTCCATAGTTGTTATATTGATGGCTACTAATGAACTAAATATCTCATTGGTACACCCATATCACTTATTAAATGATTAATTCCATGATCAAATAGGAAAAATGCTTCTAAATAAGTACTTATTTCGCTAGAATACTTTTTTCAGTCATCTTTAAGTAGGCTGCAATAAAACCTTTACATGATTGATCAATAGCTATCACTTCTCCATCTACATTAAAATATAAAGTCACTTTATCTTCAGATGATAATTTACCTATAACTTTTTCTATTCTCTGTCCCTTATCTATATCATACATTACAAGTGCTTTTCTGTCATCTAATGGTGAAAAGTATAAACCAGTATCATCCAAAAATACTGAAGGTTTCCCTTTTGGATCCTTCCACAAAACATTATTCCATTCCTCCTTAATCGGGTTCCAATATTTAGCTTCAAATGATACTGCTACAAAGTCACCTTGTGACCTAATATATGATAGCTTACATGCTACTGTCTCTTCTGAGTTAAAATTCCAATTTTCAGTAGTAATTACATATACTCCTCCGGGTGGAGTTGGTTTCACGACCCAATCTTTATAGACTTCTTGAGCATTTGATATTATTGAAAGTGATATGATTGTAGAGATAAATAAAATTATTTTTTTCATGGTCTATTCATATTTAACAAAATAAATCCTTGTAATTAATGTCCCTTTCCTTTTCCCCATAATAGTTACCCATTTATTATTTAGATGTATAAGGAGACTTTCCCGTTGACAATATTTTATATTCCTCAGGTGTAATCTCTCTTACACCACTCATATTAATTAATCTACCATCAAAGTATCGTACTATAATATTCCATGTATTTCCCCCATCGGGGATAAATATATTAACTTTTGGATCACCTATTTTCACTGGATCAAATTCATACTTAAAACCATTACTTTTTGTTTTTACTATTTCATAACTGCCTTCAATAGCTTCGTCTGATAATTCATCAATACATAAGTATGCTAATCTATATTTATCTCCTTCAATGGTTAGCATTATCATTGAATTAGGATGTAGATCTCTTGACGAAACTCCGTTATTAAAGTTTAATAAAGTGGTTCTAGTTGATACATAACCTGTGTTTATCATAAAATCTTCTTGAGCCTTTACATTATGTGTAATGGCTAACATCGCCAATATTATAGATGTATAAAATAACGTGTTAAATCTAAGAAATTGTCTCATATTTACTTATTTAGTATTCATTTAGAGTAGAACAGTTCACCCATATAAACCCTATTTTTTTGTATCTATTACTCTAATGTCCAGAGTATTCAATTAGTGGTTAACTATTTCAGTTAACTGTAAATCGATATTTTGATTCTTATACTAACGGTGAAAGGTTAATAAGTCAATCTACAATTGAAATTAACTGTTTATGTACTTGTACAGTTCATTTCTTTTGTAAGTGTACGATGTATTAACTTTAGCATAAGATGACTTAGCATCATCATACCATAGACTATTTTCGGTACTCCAATCAGTGACTTTTTTAAGTCTATGCATATTACTTAGGGTAATCTTCTGATCATTGAATTCATCGTATGTCATACGCTCTTCATCAAACTTCAATTGTTCTTTAAAGAAATTAATGTATGAAGCAAACTCTTTCTTCGATGATGAAGCTTTTAAAAAGAACAATGCGTCTTGATTAAATGGGAAAGAGTTTTCTGTGAAGAGTGGCTCATCTTTCTTACTCAACTCTACCATCAATTGCTTTTGAAATTTTTTATTCTCCTGGTAAAAATATATTGCAATGAAAAATAATGATACGATTACTACTTCTAACATAGATGTCATTTTAAATAATGTTATTTGATTGATAAATAAGTATCAGGTTTATACTATTAAATAAATCCTAATAATAAATGTACTTCAATTTTAATAGCATAAGTATTAATTGTTTCTTAATTAATATTATGACTCCTTCATAAGGCATATTAATTTAATAACTTCTTCACTCCATCTACGATTTTGAAACCAATCCATGTTATTGAATATGCTATTAAATAAGCTATTATCATACGGATAAAACCAAAAATACCTATTGTGTCTGACAAATCTCTTAATGCTATATCCGGCCCTACGATAATTACTGCTAAAATATGTAATTGCCAGGTTTCAGATATGTTTCTTCTTCTTTTTATCACTTCATTATTTATTTATGATTTGATGATTGTTTGTGTCTTTTTCTTAGAGAAACTTCTAATGAACTTGTCAATTCCAATGAACCAAATAGAACACTCAAGTAGCAGTAAACTATATCTAACCATTGATTCTGTTAATGTCTCAGTCTCTAATTCTGCATCTACATTAATACCAACACCTAATAGAATTATGATGAAAATAAAATAGTAGGCTTTTGGAATATAAGTGGTTCTCTTTTTTGTTTCAAAGAATATTGCATTGGCCCCTATTAAATTGAAAAACCACCTTACATTTAATCCGATAAAAGATCCAAAAGTTTCAGAAGGGCTAACTAAGGTTACAATTAGTGCGATCACTGCACTTGCTACTAAATAATATCTATTTTTCATTTTTCTCTAAAAATGTATTTGATAACATCATATTGATTAAAAAAAGTAAAAGCGACAAGTATTGAAATATACTAGGTATTATATTACTATTTTACCTTCTTCATATTTCATAAAGGCTCGTAGGTAAACACCTGTAGGAGAACTATAAATGAGAAAAGTCTTATAGAAAAAATGTTTAATAAAAACTGGAAATAAATAAAATGATATATAAATCCCCCATTGCATTTCTACGAAAAATGATATTATGAAACCAATAAATAAATAGGGAATAATTTTCATAAAATGTAATCCTAACACACGTAAATAGTATTCAAAAATGAATTGCGAAAATTTTATGCCTCCATTCTTATACCTTTCATACATCGCTAATACTCTTAATCCTTCTGTATTTTCCATTTTTTTAATTATGTTATTTCTTAATACCTAATATCTCTAATAATTTAAGTTTATTTGATTTTACTAACACACTTACTGAATAGTGAGTGAATGATTAATTCAATGAAGCATAATGCAGGAAATGCCCAAAGGAATATTCCCATATACCAACCTATGAAGTAGGTCGGATGCCTATCATCGACTATTTGAGTAGCATTAAATGTGATGATTGCAATCGGAATAATTAGAATGCAATTCAAAAGGAAATAATATCTCTTTTTCATATTTACTTATCTAGTTTCTATTTATAGAAGCGAAATTCAAACATAAAAACCCTATTTTCAGTTAAATTTTCTTTATTATACTCTCTAGAAACTTTAGCTTCAACACACAAATAAATCATTCGTTTGAATTTATATTGATATAATATACTTTGACGATCAAATTAAGTTACACAAAAAGCGTTTATGTTTTTTTATATCAATTGGTACCACTAGTTAGCATAGATGATGATGAAAAAGTTTACAGTTCTAAAATCAAAAAAGTAGAAACTCCACTTCACTAATTTTCTTAACTTGCACTAGAAAAAAATCACCTTCTAAAATTCAGACTTCCTCCACCATAAAAATAAATCCATGAATAAAACCTCCACTTCTTCCCTCACCTACCTCACTGCAGATAACATTTTTATACTCGAAGAGTTAGAACAGTATATCCGAAAGCAACAGCCGTCGGAGCTGGAGCAGTTTAGGCAGTCGATACAGGCGGAAGGGATTCGTGATGCTTTGATATTGGCAGATAACTTGCCGGAATATGAAGGCAAGAAGGTGCTTATGGATGGTCATCATCGCTTCAAAGTTGGTCAGGAGTTGGGGATTGAGGAATTTCCTACAATTCAGTTGTCGTTTGATAACCTGGAGGAAATCAAAATATGGATGCTTAAAAATCAGCTCGGTAGACGTAATACGACAGATGCAGAGCGTATTGATCTGGCGAAGAAGCTGACAGAATTTTTAGCTAAAAAAGCGAAGCAAAACCAAGCATCGGGGGTTAGGCTAAATTTAGCCAAAGGTGAAAAAGCAATTAATACCAATGATGAGATAGCGAAGATTGCTAATGTTTCCAGAGCCAATGTGACTAAGTTCAATAAGTTGCAGAAGGAAAGGACTTTGGAGGAAATGCAACAGGTGATCAACGGGGAAAAGTCGATTCATAAGGCATATACTGAGTTGAAAGATGAACTGCATCAAAAGGAAATTGAGCGTTTGCAAAAGAAACTGGATAAAAGCCCTACGCCTGAGCGTGAAAAGAAAATTATGCAGTTGACGGTTCCTTATCTTGAAGCAGTCAATTTTGTACTCTCGCTTTATATCCAAAATAACATCAATAACTACCGTATTCCAAAAGAGAGAGCGAAGGATGTCAATTATGCTTTGGAACTGTTGGCTAATTCTCAGTTGCTGAAAGAGCCTTATGTGCTTGATATCTTGTATGAGTATATGAGGCAACTCGCAAAAGTGATCAGAAAGGATAATGATGAATACAACCCCGATGATTATGTAAAACAGTTCCCTGATGTTGATGAGGAAATTTTTGAACGAAAGTGTGAGCCGATCATAAATAAAGTGTATGAAATGGAGGATTTTAAGGGGAGGTTGAAAAAAGAAAAGTTGGAAAAGGAAGCGTCAACAGATTAAACGATAAATGATCTCCTTCCAAAAGGGACCTAGAGCTTGTGGTTTAAAAAGGTCTAGGTGATGGCTATTACGACATAGTTGGTTAACAAAAAGAGATAGCTTGAAAGACAATAATCATCAAAATGGAATCATTGTCTTTCAAGCTATCTCTTTTGTGAGAATTGTAAGAATTATTAATAATCAGAACAATTATATAATTCTTGAATTTCAGAGTTACTTAATACACTATTATAAATTCCTACTCCGTCTATCACTCCATGAAAAAAACGATTCTCACCATCATTTCCAATGAATAAATCTCCATCAGATGATGTAGATATTTTGGTGTATTCTTGATGATTAATTTCTTCTTTCAATTCACCATTAACATATAGTTTATGTATTCCATTTATCCATGTAAATGTCAAAAAATACCATTCATCACTTTTTAAAGTATAATTAAATGTAACGCCTCCCACCGAAATAGAAGGGTGTCCTATAGCTAAAACAGGTTTCATATTACTTAACCAAATACCAAAATGATCTGTTTCTTGAGCTACTGGCCACTTTGAAAGTATTGTATTAAGTCCCTGACTATCATCTGGTTTTATCCAGCAGGAGATAGATATAGAATTTTCAAATGAATTCATATTATTCCCATTTGATATCTCAATATATTTATTAGCTCCAAATAGATAGGCATTATTTGGTCTAGAATTCCTATCAGTAGTAAGGCTAGCATTCGAGATTATTCCATTATAGCCATTTCCTGTTATATCACTTGTATTGCCATTAAAAGACCAAAAAGCTATTGTATTAATAGGTAAAACAGAACATTCGGAAATATCAAAAACTTTAGATTCAATAGAATATTCAAATATATCCTTAAGATTAATCTTAATATTGAAATCTAAACCTTCATTTATACTCATGTTTACATTATCAATTTTACTTATTGTCAAACCAACTTTACCAGTTCCTTTAAATTGAGAACTGACAGATAGATTTACATTGTCGGTTGAAAAAGTGTAATTGTTGTAGTCGCTTTCTGTTATTTCTACCTGTGTAACTTCTGCTTCTTCCGGAATTTTTTCTATATGAATAACAGGTATATTTATTTGTAAATCTTTATTTACGTTATAAATCTTTGAATTTAAATTTTCAATTATTGTTATATATTCATCGTAAAACACAAAATATGATGACAAAACTTCATTTGAAGAATAACGATCAGATTGTTGGATTGGTCGATACTTTTTATAAATAGTAATACTTTTTTCTTCCTCAATAATAAATGATAATGTTAAACCTGATAAATAGCGATTTGCATTATATGTTTCATTATCTAATTTTATATCAAATGTATTGTAAAAAGAATCTATAGATTTTGTATAAATATCAGACATGTCTTTTGCTATCTGATTTGCTCTATCTACGAGTGTCGTAAGTTGAATAATAGTAAAAACAGCTCCAATTGGACCAGAAAATATTGTTTTAAAATTACTTACAACTTTAGATATGTTAGACCTTAACTTACCGTAATTTGCAACTATTCTCCTGAACTTATCTTCAATTTCTTTAGGTAAAAAATCATCATTTAAAATTCTAGTTGATGACTCATCATTAAGTTGTAAAGAAATCAAACTTTCAAAAAATAGTTTATTGGACTGTAGGTATAAAGCTACTTCCTCTTTTTCTTCTTCAGAGATACTATTGTAATATTTTGATAGATAACTAGAAGATAATAAAGTGCCTTCACTGTTAATCGACATACTATAAGAATCTAACAATTCTTCAAAATATTTGATGATATCATCCTTAGAAGTTTCAATCTCAGACCTTATAACAGGGACTTGCAAAGTACCAAAATCACATTCAAGAAGGTAGGTTGAGCTTTCTAGGTGAGGTACTAAAAAGGACAATGTACTTTCATCCACTTTAGCTAATGCTATTTCATTTCCTCCAAAAGTACCACTGTAAATATCTTGTAGTTCAACATCATCAGAAATAGATATTTCAACCATTTCTAAAGTATAAATTTCAGTATCAGAAATAGACATTTTAGTACTAGATTGAATGGAATCAACGTCTTCTTCTTGATCAGAAGTACATGAAAAAATAAACAACAGTAAAGCTATAGTAAAAAGTTGCTTTAAATTAAAAGTCATAGTAAAAAATTTAAGATGAATTATTTTACAAATGTACTACTTTAAATATTTGTAATAACTACCCTAATGAGTAGGTTTTAGTATCAAAGTAATTATTTTTATTTTCAATTTTTCACTTACACTTTCCTTTATCAAACTTCTCACCTCATCCCCCAAAAAACAAGTACGTTCTATATCTGGCCATTTTCCTATTGCTTCAATCCACTATAAACTGCTTAACAGGTAAATTATACTTTTTAGCAAACCTTTCACTTTGACGATAAAAAATCTCCCGCCAAGGGCGGGGGGTGGGGATGCGGTTGAGGGGCAAAAAAGAGAGAAGAATTTATTCTTCTTGATTTGTGTTTTGGGTGTTGTGTTAGAGCGGGTTGGCATAAAAGAAAGGTGTGATAACACCTTAGAAGTGGGTTGCGGTAAAAAACTGGCGGGATGGAAAAACTGATACATCTGCAAAGCAGTGTGTTGCGAAAAGCGGGGGTTGCTATATACCTCAGTCAACCATAAAAAGATGACATTTAACTAATAAACCATGTCTGTCATATATATCTTCAAATACAAAAAATCAATCAAAAATGAGTTGTATATAATTGAAAAACCCATCTTCACAGAATATGAAAATGGGTATAAAGTATTTTTAAATATCAACTTATTTTGGAAGACTTACCTCTGGAAAATTTAAATAATAAGAGATTTGTGGTAAACTCGTTGGGTTCTCCATTGGTACTTTCCGTTCATTATTTTTTTCAAAGAAACCATAAAAAGAAACAACATTATCTCCTATAAAGTATAAATATCCTATTTTTTTACCATATTTTTTTGACACCTCGAAAGCAAAGGTATCTATTAATTTCTTAGACAAACGATTTAAATCTTCATTCTCCTTATTTGAACTCTTATTATACTGAATAACTGCTTGTTGATACTGAATAAATAAAGGTTTAAACCTTAAACTTGGTGTTCCATTATATGTATTATTGCTTGGGTTTCTATTTTGAGCCAAAGAGCTACTCGACAACACAAAAATTCCCACAACAATAAGAAGCAGATGTTTCATAATTTTTTTGGTATAGTTTAATGGTGTATTTATAGTGAAATACGATTTTACAATTCTAAAGTTTCTGATTTAACATTTAAACTCATTAAGTTAACATTTTTAAAACAACGTCAAACTCTCCCCTCTCCCATACTTCACCACCTTCACCTTCACACCCTCTTTAAAAGCCACCCTACACATTCCTTTAGCCCCTGTACTTACCCCATCCCAAAAACAAACCAAGTGTGTTCCATATTTCGCCATTTCCTGATTTCTTAAAGGACCTGCAATCTTGCCTTTGCTCCAATCTGCTAAAAACTGCTTAACGGGTAGGTTATGATTTTCGGCAAACCTTTCGCCTAGCTGATCCGCTCCCCTGCAAGCTCCAGAGACAATTTGTATTTCATTCATTGGTAGATGATGTTGCTGTATAAACAGCAATACTTCTTTTTCTAATTTGCTGTAATCATCGAAAGACCTTGTTCCGGCAATGATGATGCGGTGTTTCTTTAAGACTTTATGATTCATTGTATTTTCGTTTCTCAATTATCGATAAATTTCTTTTCTATGTAAAATATTTCTAACTAAAGAACTTCTAAGTGAAATAAAGTCACCGGAAACTCCGGTGACCTTATTGTTATGCCAATTCACATTTTATCTATGCATCTATATCATTTCAAATTCTTGTAAGTGATTTCTTGTAATTAAGTCCTTCTTAATTTCTGGCTTCATAAACTGCTTTAAGTAATGAGGCATTGGTATTGATTTCATTAAGCAGGAAGTGCATTTTCTTCCTTCCCTCCTCCATCATTTCGCTTTCGAAATCTACTTCACTGATAAAAAGTGCCCCTTTGCTTTTTGGGGCTTTAGACACCCCAATTAAAATAAAGAAATCAGGTTGCCAACCTTCGCTATAAAACGCCATTTGGCGGTTGTAATCGTATTGTTCAGCATCTTTCAAGAAAGCTTCCTTTGTGGCTTGTCTTGTGGTTTTCAGATCTCCAATAGCCACTCTTCCAAAGTGCATATCCATACGGCATTTACAGCTGATGCCTGTTTTCTCGTCTACCCAAAAATTGACTTTTTCAAACTGCCATAAATTGGTGGAGTTGATCTTTTTGAGATATGGATTTTGATTGGCTACGTGAGCAATTTCTTCAACCTTGTTTTTCTCTTCCGTAGGAAGAAATAACTTTCTTTTTTCCCATTTTTCAGGTTCCAGGATGGCCAGATGAATAAGCCTTCCCATGCGGAATGCTGAAGTATCTTTCTTAATGGCCTCTCCATTTAAAATGCGTTTCGCATTGCTGAGGTCAGAATTAGAGATCGCAGGATGTTGTCTATATTCCTGTTCGTTCATGTCGTATATTCTGTATTCAGAATGAGCATTAAGAACAAATTTTGCAGTATCTTTTGTAACTGTATCTGTGACAGCTACACCCTTTAAATTAGATTTCATCGTTAAACTGTTTTGGTGTTTTTGGAATTGATTTTATAAAACTGATCTATAGATTTGAAGTATAAGATTGAAAAGAACAGGAAGAAGAAAATCCTCTCCCCGTTACTGATCCCTTATACAATTAAATACTATTCAAAGTACCTTAACTAGATACTTTCTATTCATTTTTAGTTTCTATAGCTTGTACTTCTTCCCCTTCTTCTAATGCCTCTACCTCTATTTCAATATCTGTAAAATGAGGATTGAAAAAGTTGTGAGTAGATTGAAAATCACATTCCTCATTTAAGGTATCTTGTCGGTAAATTTTCAGGCCTTCAATGCTTGCCTTTGTGTCTTCTAGTTCTTCGGGTGGAATCACATCAAAATCAAAGTTGGCTATGTAATAAGTACTCTTAGCCTGCTTGTTTTGCTTCTTGTCAAAAGTGATATGCAAATTGACTTCTGATAGTGTCACATCAGAATAGAAAAGCGAAGCAGCAATAGCCTCTAAATTCTCACGGCTGAAACCATGAAATAACACTGCTGAAAGGCAGTTATTTACATCAATAAAAAAGATCTCCACCCAATTCTTTTTCCCCATCCCTAAAATATCATCGGTGAAAAAACGCCAAGCCACGGGATTAATGCTCATTTCCTTGCCTACATCAGTAGTGCCGTTAATATTTAGTTTTCCATTTTTACAATCAGCTCTATACTGCAAAGGTGATCCTTCGAAGTATTTCACTTTTGGAAGCTCTTTTATTTCAGCTGTTGTTACTGTTTCTTCAGTTTCAGGTAGTGTTTCTTCTTGATTTTCTACTACTGTATTTTGAGGTGTGGCCACTTCTTTTTTTGCTACTGTAGCAGTTCTTTTAGTAGAAGTATTCTTACCTGTTGTTTTCACTGTTTTATTATTCGCTGTCATGATTTTTAAATTTTGGAAAATGAGAAATTGATTGAAAGATTGATTTTGAGAGTACCCCACAAAAGGCGGGGTGCCGAAGGCACCTCCTCCCTCTGGGGCGGAGCCGTTAGGCTTCCTCAATATCGAAGAAATCGAAAGGGTTCTCCTCTACCGTTTTTGATTCACGCATAACGGTGTGTTTAATACCACATTTCAAACTGCATTGGTCATGTTTTGAAAACTCGTCAAGATCTGTTTTGCCTCCTACGATTTCATAAGAACCATAATCGATGCTTAGTCCTCTGAAAGTATATTCTGTAAATGGAGGTGTCCAATAATCCCCCTGGTATTCCTGTGTATTGTAAGAAATAGTATAATCCATGCTAGCAATGAATTCATACTCTCCAATGGTCACATGAAAATAGATGTAACCCTTCGTTTCATCTTTTGTCTCATGTAAACTGTTGGCAATAAAAACCTCATGCTCCTTCACTGCCATAGGAAGGTGCTCCAAATGAAATAATAAATACATAGTTTTAAGATTTTGGATTTTGAATCGTTGAAAAGGAAGGGGGCCGAAGGCTCCCCCACCTTAATTGAATCGAAAAGAAAATATTTTAGATCGCTCTTTTACTCCTCCGAATGATGGCCGTTTGAGACTGTAGCTGTAGTTAGCTTTTCTTTGTCTAGCTCTGGAATAATTTGCTCTTGTTCTGCCTCTACATGGGGAAGCACATACCTTTTTACTAAATCACAAATTGCATCTTGATGACTATTGAAAAGATATGAAGGAACTTCATAAACTCCTTTAAAATACTGTAAACCGATTTCTAATAGATCTGAAAAGTTAATCTCCTCCCCTGTTGAAAAACTTTTTTTTGCTGTTTTAACCGCTGATTTTGTCAGTTTAAAATTTTTAAACTTTGTCACATATAAACGATAGTACGCAGTTGATGTATCAAATTTTACAACAATAATTCCAGAAGCGAAAAGAACCGCTTTACCGCCTTTATAATTAATAATTTTCATGATGATAGAATCTTGGAAAATGAAAAATAGAGAACTACCCCACCCGAAAGTGAGGTAAAAAATGCTGTGATGTACTCAGAAAGATACTAAAAAGGCAAATCTGAATAATCTGCATCTTTATCTAGCTCTGGAAGGGGAAAAGGGGCAGGATAATGCTGACTGCTGGCCATACTTTTCAACTCAAAAAGCTGAATACTAGCACTAAAAGCCAATGACTTTTTAGCACGATCCAGATACTCTGGATAATCAGCATATAAACGCTTTACCTCTAAAAGGTAATATAAGGCCATATCACGGGCAACAGGCAAGCGGGAAGACTCTGGAGTGAAGCCAATTTCTAAAGAGGCTATAACGTTTGGTGGTGTTTTTAGCTCCTGATACACTTGTGATTTTAGGAACTGATAAGAAGCCAAGGCAAACGCTGCCTGACAAATAAGACGGGAGCCGATTTGCTCAACCGCTGAAAAATGAATAGATTGCATAAGAAATTTGATTTCAAAGCGGTAAAACGGTGTTTGGCGATGCAGTTTTATCGCTTTTTTTGTGATACATAAAATGTAAAAACAAAGGTAGCTACCCTTTACCGAAAAGGAGTATTTTTCCTTTTTCGATACTCTAATATACTAAAAATCAGCTACTTAACCCAATAAAACTAAGGTTGCAAACATGATTATAATCACCTGATAATCAATAAAATAACACCTCTAAAATTTGTAAAAACCACCTGCCTGCACCTCAAAAACAAGGAAAAGAAAAGACTAAAAAAACAACTAAAATCACTAAAAAAAGAAGGGGCTAAACTTGGAAAGCTGGGCCGAATAAACAGAACACGCACCACTTACGCCCCCCACTTTACGAACCACATCGGGGGAATATTCCTATGAAAAACAAAAGTTGATAATTATGCAATACTCTCGCTTGGAAGGAGATTTCACACTGGCCAAGCAGGAGGCTAAAAAAAACAGAACGCACACCGCACCTGAGGCAAGCCCCCACCCCCCAAGGTGCGAAAGACTACACTGCATGGGAAAAATGGCCCCACAAGGGCAGTGAGGAACGAGCTGTTTCATATACCCTTGTGGGGCCATTTTTTTCCATGCAATCTTTTGTAGCACTTGGGGATGGGGGTTTGCTACAGGGGTGATGTGCATTCTTTTTTTAGCCTCCTGCTTGGGTAGCTAACTCCTACGAACCGGGCTACATTTTTTGATGCTACCTCTTAATATTAGCATAGGTTATGTATTCCAATATATTGTGTGAAACAATTTATTTTGAGTAGTTTTGATGTAATTTTAATGGGAATAAAAGAATTTTGATAATGAAAGACTTAAATAAATCAATGTTAAACGCTTTAAGATATAATCTAATATACTTGAATAATGATTTAACGGAAGATGAAAAAATTAACTCCTTTGATGCTGTTGTTTTAATCGTTGAAAAAGGAATAAATGATCCAAAATATTTTTTTGAGAATGATGAAAAGAATTATAGTTTGTTCATCGATCTTCTTATCAAAGGTAGTAGGGCTTTAAATAAACCATTAGGCATGTATGAGGAAGAGTTTAAAGGAGACGAAACAATTAGAAACCAGTATTTACTCAATTTAAGATTGCATATGAGATTGGGAGAATTAATCAATGAGTATCGTAAAACTGAAATTAGTGTAAGTGACCTTAAAAATAAGCTATCATAACCCAAGAAATGTCACACCAACGAATAATTAATTTACTGCTAACGATTCCTTTTCTCATTCTTCAAATTTTCTTCACCTCATGCACTGAACTGCATAGTGATTTAGAAAATGACATTGAGCCATACCAGGCTTCAGGAAGTATCACATTCCATTACAACATCAAAGAAGAATACCAATCTTTATACCGCTACCGTGTTTTTGTAGAGCTTTTCAGTCATTACACAATCAAAGATGTTGAAGAAGGTTACACCACCACAAGCTCCTCTTCTACCCTTTATTATTCCAGAGATCTGCTTATCACTGAAGCTTCAGGTTCATTTATCATTGACGGTCTTCCCAAGGGAAATTATCTTATGAACCTTTCTTGGACGGTGAGAGAAAAAGATCAGCCTGCTCCTAAAGCTTACTTTACTGAGGAAGAAGTGGAGATCAGTATTGACAGCGAGAGTATTTCATATTGGATCGAAAGTGAGCCTTCACATGTGAATGATTGATTGATTGATAAAAAAATAGTTTATAAAGAGACGGTTAAAACCATTCCTTATAAACTATTTTCATTTTGCTAACTTAATAGATTAAGGTTTAATACTTGGTTTAAAATAGTTAACCTTAAGATTCCAATCTTCATCATCATCAATTTTGGTGGGGTTACAATTAGAAGGAGCGTCTTTATAAGTTATATAGCTCAACCTAGATAGGTTTAGCTGTGAAAAAATATGAGTGTCATAATTAACGCCATATTGAATAGTTCTTCCCTCTGTTTTTATATCATAACCATCATCATAACCAAGGTCATGTCTTTTATAAACATACCCATCATTAATTGGTATTTGAATACGATTTGAATGTGCACTTAATGACCCCGCAAAAGCTGTCATGTATTTAGATTCAAAGAAATATTGTACCCAAACTCTTTCATTATCTCTACTGTAAAAAGCTCTAAGTTCTGTAGAATCTGGACCTATATAAACTTCACTATAAGTCAATCCATTGATTATTTCTCTATAAAAGCCAGCCTTTGGAGCAACAGCGGTTTCAACTACTAACTTCACTGAATCTTTAAAATTCACACTTGGTACAAAAGTTTCAGCGTAAACATAATCGGGATTTTCAGCAATAGACTTCAGATCAATTTTATTGAATTGCTGATTTGAGGGGTACTTAACTAAAGTATCAGAGAAATAAGGAGGCATAATAGGTACTCCATAACTAAAAGATTCTGTGTTGCCTACATAAAAAGAACTATCTTTTAAAGGCTCTAAATTTCTTAAAATTGAGGTATGCTGACTATAGCTGTTTTGATTGCTACAAGAATGTTGAATCACAGAAGTGTCAGAAACAATATATTCTGTCACAATTGTAGGGTTCTGTTGGAAGGTATACCTTCCAAGTTTAACAACATCAGAAACCTTTAGAGGAGGTGCTACGACAACCTTCTCAACGACTACTGTTTCTTTGCATGATTGGACAATTACTAAAAGGGTAAAGAATTGTATAAATAAACGTTTCATTTAATGAAAATAAAGGGTAACTATTTATTTAAGTATATGTATTGAGCTTTAATGTATAGATCTGAAAATAGAGTAATGCACACCACCTTGTTAACAAAACTGAAAATAAAGCTCATTAACAAAAGCCCTTATTATTGATTGATAATAACTTGTATTAATCGTGATTGATAATTAAAAATACATACTATATAATGAAAGGCTTTATGAATATAGGTAATAAATAAACTCGAAAAGCTCAATTTCTTAAAGTACCTGTTCAAACATGATATAGGTATTAACATCAAAAGTTAATCAGATTAAGTTCTGAGATCTAATTATTCTACTTTGAAATCCCATTCAAATTGAATAATATAGACTTTTTATAACACTTTTAACTAAGTAACAATGCCATATTACAATCAGATTGATTACCATCGTTTAGCAAGAATTATTCAAAGCATAATTGAGCAAACTGAATGGGTAAAAAAAGTTAGGAAAATTCATATACATCCAGCTTTCGATACAAAATCATTTAAAGGAACTCAATATATATTATTTCAAATATCAATTAATCCTATTAAGGTTGATTTTCATATTTCACAACTTGATAAACCAAAAGCAATTATTAATTCAGATAGTTTCAAAGGAATGAACTTTGTTGATATAATAGAAAATGATTCGATAAGTATAAATCTTACGCATCATTTTTACCAGTCACCTGATCATACTTTTGAAGGTGAAAAAAAGCTGGAGAATGAATTGATAAATTTTTACTCTGAAAAAATAAGAAGTTATTTGAAAATAATTTTCAATTATGTGCATGACACACCTGAATATAAAGAGTATTTAGACTTGAAGACGAAAGATATTGTAATTTCCATTGGATAAGTAGCTTCTTAATTTTAAACACAAAACCATGGTCTTTAACAATTATTTTATGATAGTTGCTATAAATAACTTATTCAAATAGTTATAAAAGAAACTGTATCTGTGTAAAAGTAACAGAAGAGGATAAACAGTGCTGTAGTTTACGGAAGCTCTTTTTATCCTCTTTGGCTATGTGGGGAAACAAAACTACACTTCTCGTAGATTGTCTCGGTTTATAAATTACTCCTGAAAGTATGGCTTTGTTGGTGGCCACAACGGCAGAGCAGATTGGGAGCAAGCTAAAATATGTAGCTCATAGAAGTTTAGTAGAAAGCTTGATTTTGGCTTGCAAGAGCGTCGGCAAGTGAACTATAATGTTACTGATAAAATTGGTTTTAGATACGTTAATTTTTTCATTTGCTGAGTTCTTGTTAATATTGAATAAGGAAATTATACGCCTTTGATTGTAAAAATATCTCCTTTAAAGTGCCAAAAACTTCCTTAAAAGGGTCAATTATGAGCTTATCGAATTTTATAACTTTTTGATTCTTACCAGCCGTATGACACCCCAAACATTTGTATAATGTTATAAAAAGAAATTAACGTACAAGTATCTATATTCACCCTCTAAAAAAGGTAGTGTAGCAGACAGTGTATCGGCACTGGGCGGGAAAAGGTGGGTGTAAGAGGCAAAAACGGCTGTAGCCTGCGGAAGCGGTTTTTGTTTCTTACTTCCACGCGGGAGCCTAGAGCTGATCGCCTAAAATTGGAATGCTACATTTTTTGAGCATGGAGATTTTTAAGATCGGCTCTAGGTGTTGGCCAATCTGTGGAGCGAGTTAGAAAAAAGAAAATAATGGGTGGAAAAACCCTAATAAATAATTTTATTTCCTTCCGTGGTTTTCTTTTGTGAGCGTTGGGGTAAAAGACCGGGCTAGTAATCTTCGGACAACTTCATACTATCTCAACGATTCGTCCTCTCGGTGGGTGGGAATGATTGATACAGTTTGTGTGAGGTAGTGTAGCGGATCGTGTGTCGGCACTAGGCTGGCAAAAGTGGTGGTAGGACATAAACAGTGCTGTAGCCTGCAGAAGCTCTTTTTATGTCCTACTACCAATGTGGGAACCAAAAGGGGTATGCTAAAAATGAAAGGCTTCATTCTTCTAGCCTGTAATTTATTAAATGCTCCTTTTGGTGATGGCGTATCCGTTGAGCGGGTCGGGAAAAAGAGATAGCTTGGTAAGAAATGATTTGATTCTTGTGATCATTTTCTTGCCAAGCTATTTCTTTTATGAGGGGAGTGATAAGTAGGAAGATATATTTTATTAGTAAACTTTTTATGTTGAACTTATCAAACCATAATTACTTTATAAAGTCAGTATTGAAAACCCTGATTCATATATGATAAACAATTTATTTTCAACAGTTTCCAAATTTTTAATATTGCTATTGAATAAACCATTTGACGCATTTAAGATCTCAATTTCACCTTCTTTGTATTTTATTAATCCAGTCATTGTACCAATCCATATTGTGCCATTTTGATCTTCTACAATAGAGGTAGAAGCATAAAGAGGTAAATTCTCATCAAATGCATGTATTTCCCATGTTTCATCACTCTTACGACATAGTACACCTTTATCATGCAGAAACCAAATATTATTTTTACTATCAATAAAAGGGGTTTTATAAATTCTACCTGAAGAAGTTGTTGAAAAGACAACCTTCATATTAAAAGAATTAATCTTGTTATTATTTATTAGAACTAAATTGTCATCATTACAAAACCACCAATTACCTTTATGATCTTCAATAGGCTCAAATGTTGTTACTCTAGCTTTATGTGAATACCATTTTTCATTGTCGTATATCGCAACAGCAGAACTTGACCAAATAATATTTGAATTCTTCCCTCCTTTAAACCCTAAAATTTCTCTATTACCTAATAATTCTCTTACTTTAAATCCCTGTATTTTTCCATTTTTATTTTGTTTAACTAAAGAATCCTTGGTAATAGTTAGCCATACATTCTTTTCATTATCAGAGAATATATTTCTTTTAATCCCTTCAGGTCTTGAATTGAAATCAAATTGCTTTTTATCCCAATTTCCATCTTTGTAGACATATAAAGAATCAAACAGAAACCAATATTCATCTTCAACTTTTAAAAAGTCTTTTATTAGAGATTTACTTTGAGGAGCATTTGCAACTTTTTCCCAGTTTCCCTCTTCCGTATACTTATAGCAAGTATTCAAAATATGCCAATTAGCATTATCTATACCTGTATATATTCTTGATAAATCATAAACATTAGGAGATTTGTAATTATATATTGTTTTTACACTATCCTTATCGTTGATGACAAATATTCCCTGATAAGAATCTAAGTTCCCCCAAATCTCTCCCTGTTGATTTATTTTCACTTCAGGTGGATAATCTACATTTATATCAAATTTATTCATTTTTTCATTTTTCACCTTAACTACGCCATGGGTTGAGAAAAACCACATGTCATTCGTAAGTCCTTTTTGAACCTTAATGATTTCATTATCAATAATATTTGTGGGTACTTGTATTTTTAAGAATTTTCCATTTTTAAAGTTTAATATATATTTAGAGGTAACAATTAGTAAGTTGTTATCTTTCATCAATTTAGCAAAAACGTATCTTTCAGTTTTTCTTAAATCATCTAATTCAATATCTTCAAAAAAATAGATAGACTTTTCCTCTAAATGATAAACAGCTCTAGTTAATATTATGAAAGTAGCTGAAGGATTAATAATAACATCAAGAAATCCACCTGTTCGAATTAGTTCTGGATTGTTATTATCTAACTCTCGATAAATATTCAATAAACTTATGGAATCATTCTCTTCAATTGCAATATCACCTCCCTTATCAAACCATATTCGATTTTTATAATCTTCTTTGATAAACTTAGAATCTAAATACCTTGTATTAATTGCTTCTACCCACTCATTTAAATTGTAATATTGAAATCCATTTATTGTATTTATCCACTTTCTATTCTTACTATCGACAAATAATCTTGAAAAATATTCACCATATTGGGGAGAAAGTTCGCTTATTGAATTATTTGCATAACATAACAGTTTATTATTAATTCCGTCAAACCAAAGTTTGTTTTCTTTGTCTACAAATAAGTTGGCTCCCTTAAAAAGGTTGTCTTTATAAATTATTTCCCACTTGTCATTTGAAAATTGGTATAATGCATCGTTTGTACTAACCCAAACTTCCCCATTATGTCCAAGAACCATTGAATTAATATTATGGAAATAATCGTATTTAAAAGATTTAAACTGTTTGCTTTTCCAAACATTATTCCTCCTCCAAGAAATACTTTTCGCACCACTTATCCAAACCGTCCCATCCTTAGAAACTTCAACCTTTCGTATATTGTTTTCTACTAAATTACTATTAGAAGTATGATAATGTTCAACGATTTTTTCTTCGTTTAAATCCCAGGCAACCAGACCAACATTAGTTCCGACCCATAAGGTATCGTTATGATAAGTTGCACATTGATTCTCATTAAGATTGAAATAATGCTCAATATTTTGAGCTTTTATAAAATTTGATGGGAGATATATTAGAAATATAAAAAATATTAAAAGTTTCATCTTAAAAAGTAATTGGAATTAAATTAAAAACTATCACTTTCAGTCTAGTAATTATACTATGAGACCAAGTACTAGCTGTAATTCTAAATATCTATTATAAAGATCCAGCATCATTATATTAGAATGAAGATTACTTATTAAGAATTAGCTAATATAAAGTGTAGTTTATTTGTAATACATAAAGATATAGTTCTTCTTTCAATATAACAAAATGGCAAATAAAAAGTAGTAATGAAATAGGCATACTGATAACAATTACACGAGAGACAAAGCCTGTGGTGGGTGGGAAAAGGTAGATACCCTTTGAGCGAGGTTGTGTACTGGTATTTAACTTGGGAGAGGCACACTCTATAATTTGATTTTTCTTGAATGATAAGATGAAAGTTCTAGAAGAGATCTATAAGGTACATTGGCATAATAAATCCTAATCTATAGAATTTTAATAGGGCATTCATTACAAAAAATCTCATTAATAAGTAGTTCTGTATTTAACCAAAAAATAATAATACAATGAAAGACTCAAATAGACTCATAGTAAATCTAGTTTATGTCTGTATAGTACAAACTCTTCAGTTATCAAGATTTATAGCTCCAATATTTTTCTTTACAGTAATAGATGGGAAATTCAGTGCTGTATTTGGTGCCATCATAGGTGGTTTCATTTGGAATTTTTTGGCTGGTACTATCCGCTATGGTATTATGCATTACTATGATATTTCAAGACCTCCAATGTACAAGAGTTTCTGGCATACAAGGAACTTTAGAAAAGTTTAATCTTTTGTTATTTGACTAGATCGATTAGTTACAAGCTTCTATTGTAACTAGCACAAGTAATATAGTATTAATACAAGCGAAAAATATGTTGAAAAGATTAAATGGATTCGAAAGATTATTTCTAGTTATATTGGAGATTACAGCTTGTTATATCTCTTACAGTTCTTCATTTTGGTATAACAGAAAATTAAGACACTCGGTGTTTGAATTTGATAAATTTATGGTCTCATTTTTCATCTTACAAATAATTGTCATAGGCGTTTTTTGGGTTTATAAAGGATTTAGGAAAAAGTAAATGGTAAGACACCTTTAGGACAAAAGATCTTATATCACGCCAAAATGAACATTTAAAGCAAGAAGTTATGTTTACTACAAGTGATTAGGTTAACATAGCGTTATGGCGGGTAGGAAAAATAGCGGAAGAGGATAAACAGTGCTGTAGTTTACGGAAGCTCTTTTTATCCTCTTTGGCTTCGATAGGAAACAAAGCTACACTTGTGGTAGATTGTCTCGGTTTATAAATTACTCCTGAAAGTATGGCTTTGTTGGTGGCCACAACGGCAGAGCAGATTGGGAGCAAGCTAAAATATGTAGCTCATAGAAGTTTAGTAGAAAGCTTGATTTTGGCTTGCAAGAGCGTCGGCAAGTGAACTATAATGCAGAGCTAAAATGCGTTTTAATGCTATTTAGCGAACATTATGGTTTGCAACTTTAAACCACTTATAGATAAACAACTCCATCACAATAAGTTAGAGTCTTCATTTTAAAATAACTACCTATATCAACGTAAGGGATACACATTCCATTTTGAAATTTTAAGTAAAAAGTATTAATTGAAGCTTATCATAGACTTACTACAAAACTTCCAATAATTTTTTGAAAATGATCAAGCTATTTAAAAAAGAGGACTTCAATATTTATTTTATTAATGATTTACTATCAAATGATGATATAGATTTTATAAAAAAAAGAATTAAGAGTTTTTTCTTTATCGATTATATCTACAATAATGAAAGACTAATATTTGAAATACAGCAAAATTTACAATATAAGTGGTATGACTTGTTTGTTACAGGAAAAGTTCTTCATAGAAATAGTCTTACAGGGTATAAAGAATATAAAAAAGAAGCTATTGATCTTATAGATGAGGATGATTTTAGAACTAAAAGGGTTAAGATTACTGAAACTATTCAGTCAATATATGATAAATGGAGATGGTATACTTACAATAAAGTTGATCCCATGTTATTAGAAAGAATGGTTAACGACTATAAACAAAGAACATTAGATGGCAATCCATATTCTCAGAATATATATTACATAAGATATACAGATGAATTAATTGAAAAATATGAACGGAAATATTTTTTAATATCAGATCAAGAAATAAAGACTTATGATGAAGATATTTTTTCTAACTATTCATTAGAAAATGAATCAAATTATATGACACTTAAAATTCCTCCGTACAGATCTATATTTATTGAAAACTGTTTTATTGATATCCATCAATACTCAATGCCAGAATTAATAGAAAAAGTAAAACAATGTACTATATATTATTATTGGTGGGATGTATTAAAATTTGATGAATTCTGTGATAAGATAATTTCGATGGACTTCCTACAAAGTACAAGAAAACTTGTTACAACACCGGTAATAAAACAATATATTAAAAGTAATTTCAATACTAAAAACGATCTTATTAATCATATTTTTTCAAACTTTACACCTAGAATTTCTAATCTTGAAGAATTAAATTCAACATTCAGAAATGATGTAATATTTCAATATGAATGGCTTTTTGCTAATGATTTAAAAAGGGCAGTAAGGATTTTTGAAAATGAATGTAGAATAGTTCATAATGAAAAAATAATCGGAGCATTTTATAATGAAGATATTCTATTTAGGGAAATTAGAAATCGATATAAAAATCGTTATCAAGTTATATCGCAAGGTTCTCCAGAATGGTTAGGTAATCAAAGGTTCGATATATATTTTCCTGAATTAAATATCGCGATAGAGTATCAAGGAGAACAACATCAAACCCCAGTTGATTTTGGAGGAAAGGGAAAGTCTTTTGCTAATAAAGAATTCAAAAAAAACCAAGAAAGAGATCAACGTAAATTTAAAAAATCAAAGTCAAATGATTGCCCTATTATTTTTGTATACCCTGACTATGACATAAAAAATGTCATAAAAGAATTAAATTCAATAATCAAGAAACAAAAATTGAAGATTTAAAAATAGACATTCTCTCTGTGATTTTTATTTACTACTTCATTACTCCTCATCATCAAACTAACAAGCAAACGGTTACTTCTACCAAAAAGTGAGTAATGTATGTACCTTATGATGAATAGAATGAAGAGAAGTAAGGTGGAATACACGATGGGAGTAATTAAAAGATTGAAATACCATATTAATCACCTATCATATAGCAAATTATTTTGATCATTTTCCTTGATCAAAACCTATTTTCCAAAAATACATATCTATCAATTTCATGATTGGGTATTTGATTTTATTTAAGTTTTTGGACTCATTTTGAATTTGGGAAATTTTAGTTCTTGTACTTATAAAAATTTCCAAATTATCCTGTATGAAATTCATTATATCTCTTAAACTTTTTTTTGAATATTTTTGAGTTATGTGATAATCCATGTTATTGATTTTAATTCCATTAATAAAAAATCTATCATATGCAGGTATACAGCCAAAAGTTCCTAATAGTATTTTACTTTTTAAAGTGTATGAAATGGGAGTATTAATTTCTCCTTTTACAGACTTTCGTATTTTTTCAAGTGACAACTCTAACTTTTTATCTAAGTGGAAATATCTTTCAATAAATTCAGAGATCCATTTTTCATCTTTCTGCTTGAGCATATCTTCAATTGTACTTTCTGTAAAAAATTCTTTCTCTAAAAAAAGAAGTTCTACTATTGGGTAGAATATTTTGTAATCTCTTTCTAAAAGAAAGGAAGATCCTCTGTACATACCCCAGCTAGCTAAATAAAAGGCTAAGTGTACTGAAAGAAAATCTATTTCAATTTTGGTAAGAGATTTTTTATTGAATGTGCTTTGAAAATTTTGATAACAATGTTCCCATGATTTATATCTATTATTATCAGTACAGATCAATTCAGAATAAAAATCTAAAACATTTTTTTCAATAGAAGTCATATTAATTTTAATTATAGTGTTGTCCAAGTAATACAATTCAAAGCACCTCCATGCTTGACAATGTTTGTCATTTCTATTTGTTCGACTTTATAATTCGGGTAGCACTTTCTTATTTGCTCAAGTGCTAATTCATCCTCATCAATATTGAATTTAGGAAGCAAAATTATATCCTTAGTTTGTAAGAAATTTATATACGCCCAGCTCCTTTTATCCAATTTTTTCACTTCATACTTTAAGAACTCAATGCTTAATTTATCACGTTCTAAAGCTGAAATCATTTTTTGGTTATTTTTATAGAAAGGATTTACTATGACTGTATTTCCATCAATAAACCTTAGCATACCATCAGTATGACCATATTCATCTTGACTATCTTGTGGTATTGTAATGATCGTTTCAATTTCAAATAGGGAATGTAACTGTTTCATTAATTCCTTTTTGGTATAATCATTCCGGTTCTCATGAAATATCTTATCAGTCATTATCAAAGTATTTTTTGACTTAACCATATTTCCACCATCAAGAATTATATCCGTTTTTACCGTATTCAAACCTATTGCATCACATATTATATCAGGGTAAGACTTTAGGTTTCTATACCCTTTTCTAGCTCCTTGTAGATAATCAGGGTCATATCTAAATTCAACAAACTTACCTTCTGAAATTTGTACAGGCATATAATCTCTAGCCCATATATCTTTTGTTTTTGGCAATAACTTTAAAGGTATTTTATAGCTATCGGTGGTTGCCTTTAAGTGTTGGAAGGTAGATTGGTATTCCCCTTTTAAAGATAAAATTTCAGAGACATAAACATCGCTTACTTCAAAATCTGTAATCATAAGTACTTGAGTTAAACACCCTCTACATTACCAAAATTATCATCTAGGATATGCTTCAGCTTACGGTAAAAATCTTTGAATTCATTTATCTTGTCAATATTAGATGCATCTTCAAAATCTGTATTGAGAAATTGATATTTGAACTCTTTTAAAACGTCATGCAAGGCCAGATATAATTCATTATGATCCTTCAAAGGAATATTTAATTCTACAGCATCATGATCACCGCTTTTTTTCTCTATTTCTACCGTTAGCTTTTTTTGAACTGCAGAGATATTTATAGACTTCTCTTTGAAGACTTCGTTATTGAACTTTTGATAGATGTCATTTGCTTTATACTCCTCTTGTAAAGTAATGATATACTTACTCAATATTGGTCGAAGCTGAATAGCCACTTTTCTGTTTAGTACTTTTAGTTTACTCATTAGTTTAATTTATTTGAAAAGGTGATAACAAAATTAAGATTCAGGCCTTAAACCTCCAAAACCCCTCTCCTATACAACTCCATTACAATATCCGCCTCATGAAAAGCGTCATCGGCTCCACGATGTATTTCTGTGTAATCGTTATCAGGAAAGAAGAAATCATAGGCTTCTTGCACTTTAGGCCACTTCCATTTTTGGTAGTAATCATTCCAGGAAACTTTGCAGATGTCAGTTGATAGAATCATTGGGCACCCTAGTTTTCTTGGGAAGGTAAAGTTCCTGCTCTCTAAGAAATCCATATCAAATGAGCGGTTGTAGGCTGTAGCTCCTAAAGGATAGGCATTGATGATCGCTTGAAGCTCTTCTCTGTATTCTTCTAAATTGCGACTGTTTATAATCTCAGTGGCTGTCATATAATCATTCGATACAATCCAACTGTTGTGTATACTGTGGTTTGTCATTCCATCCTCACGGCATACTTTATCAAAAACGATCTTCTTTGCTCCTGTTTCGAGGTCTAATTCCACGATTCCAATTTCTGCTATGTGCCCGCCTTGATTAAGAAAGCCTGTTGTTTCAATGTCGATTACCAGTATTTTGTTGTTCATCTCTGGGGAAAGTTTACGTTCAATAATGATCTGAAGTAAAAATAAAAGAGGTAAACGTAATACAAGTACGTTCAATATTTTTCATAGGAAAAGCACCCTAGATTACTCTATTGGTATTTCAATATCAAATCTATTTTTTCTTTTCTTCTTGTTTAGCATCTCGAAGTTTACTTTCTAACGTTTTTAGTTCAATAAATTTATCCCAAGCAGGATATGCTTGTTCTTTAAATGCATCAACTACTTCATGATAATCTGGGTAACTCATTCTATATTCAATCATCTTGATTGTCTGCTTATAAAAATACTCTAATCGCAAAATATTAAATTCATCTTTCAATGCTCCTGGAGTATTCATGATATCCAAAGCCTCTTCAACATCTTCCATAGAGGTTTTAGGAATTCTATAATTACTAATGGACTCTTTAATAAATGAAGACAGAATGAAATGAGATGCTTCAATAAATGGCACCGATAACTGGCAAAATTTAGTAATTAATTCTTTAAGTTCTGATTCATTCAATTTCTTTTGATAAGAAATTCTTAGCATTTCTGTCAAACTTTTGTTATTTGAAACTTGCTGATATGCTTTATGAATAGATGTTTCTCCTGACAATACTTGACTTAGAATGAAAGATGGCGCTTCCTTTTTGATCTTCTTGAATTTTGCAATATTCCCAGAGCTAGCTCCAGATAGTTTTACTACCTCTTCTCTAGTATTTACCTTTTCAGCTTCTGTCAATTTTGACAAACCTTTATCTTTCCCTCCTTTAGATTGATTCTGTTTTGCCTTGTCTTGCATGAATTCAGTTATCTTCAAAGCGATATCTATACGCTCTGCATCGATAAGGTTTCTTCTACCCAACTGATTTTTCAACATCCACAGTTTCACATCTTCCAGTGTATGAAGGTGCTCTAAATACCTTACAGGCAATTGATGATAATGTCCTGTAACTCTATAACGGTGGTGACCATCAATCAGTAAGTTTTTATGATTACCAATATTCACTAATAGTAAAGGATCTCGAACTCCATCTTGTACAATAGATTCTCGAAATAACTCAGCTTCTTCTGTACCCTGCTTTCTGATAAATTGCTCTAACTCAGGTAAAATATAGATTAAATTTCTATCTAAATATTGGAACTCAGTCATTGGAAATATTTTGATGGTAATTACTTATACAAATAAACTGAATATAGTTATGCAAATCAATCAACCACTAAGCTTTTGTCAAGTTTGACAAAAGCTTAGTGGTTGATTGATTTGTTTTAGGATTAATTATTCGTACCCCTAAAAAAGAAAGACCCACCACAAAGTAGCAAGCCTTTACCTACTGATCATTTCTTTAATTTCTTTGTAGTCACACTGCTTCCTATATCAATTGATCTAAATAAGGTTCACGCTGTCTGACGGCTTCTCTGAGTGCTTTATTGAGGCAACCCATGTTCTTGGTGTTGTTCATCTTCTTGAGTAGTGTATCGAAGGTTTTATAGAGGGTATTTTCCAAGTGTTTTAGTGACGAACAAAGGTTGCTGTCTTGAAGCATCTGGAGGTAGCTTTGCAGTAAACCGATGGTGTTTTGCTGAGCTTGATGTGAAATGGAGTTCAGCCACTCCCCAATCACTTTGCCTGATTTTTTACGGGTGAAGCTGTCTACATCCATTTTCAAGGGTGATGGGATTGTTTTTTTTGAGTTTGCAGGTTTGTCTTCCGCTTTGCTTTCTGTTTGCTGATCTGAAACTTCTGAGGAATTGGAAACGCTTCTTTGCTTTGGTTTGAAGTATTTGAATCCGAAGTGTTGCATTCCGGAAACAAGGAAGGAATCGGTCAACGTTAATTTCTCTTCGCAAAGCTGTTGGATTTTTTCTTCGTCCAACTCTCCTTCGATGTTGTATTGTTTTTGAAGCTCCATGCATCGATTCATAATCTTTTCCTTATCAAAACTATTATCAAACTGATTATTGAATTTCGAATGAGTTCTTTCTTCTTCTTTTAATTTATTTCTACTAGTAGAATTACTAGGAGAAATAACTTCTTTACTTACTAGCGCTGTTTCCGTAGGTACGGCCACCGTTGACACGGAATCCGCGCTACGGTGGGTTTGAGGAACTGATGTGATATTACGCTCTGCCATTGGAGTATTATAAACTCTTACAAATGGAGTCAATACTTTGATGATTCTTGGTCCAAACTTTCCTTTTTCAAGCATCGTCTGACTTGCTGTGATCATTTCTTTTTCTTGCAATGAAGCGATTACTCTTTTGATTTTATTGATGCCCATTCCTGTGTCTTCTTTTAGAAGGTCGTTACTTGGATAGGCCGTTTTACTTTTTCCTATTCTCTTGCAGAGGTGCAATAATACAAAGGTCTCGTCTTGGTCTAATTGTACTAATAACTGTGGATCGAATGAAATCATCTTTTTGAGGTATGAGGTTAGAGGTAAGAAGGATGAGGTATATAAACCAATACCATTAAGCGTTTTTAGGTGCTACTTTAGGAGTTGTTTTAGAGGTTACAAATCCTATCGTCGCTTGTTGTGGTTTTGGTGCATGCTTTTTGAAAAGCTGATTGGCTTGGATGACATTGAGCTTTAAACGCCTCATGACTTCCCTTCTGTCTTGGAGTTCTCCTGATTTCACTAATGCGATGACAGTTTCTAGATCAGTACTTGAATCAGTAGCTGAGCTATTCGTTAAATTACTAGCTACATTAGTACCTGCAGGTCCTGTTTCCTTCTGGTACTGAGCTGTGACTTTACGTACTGAATATTCTGCTTCTTGTTGTAACTCCCGTTGTAATTCTTGCTGTAGGTCCTTCTGATTTACCTGCTGTTTTCTCTGTTGCAGGACCTGTAGGTCCTGTGGTGTATAAGAGGTCAGCACCTGAGTAGTACCTATCGAAATCTTTGATTCTGCTGTGGAATCGCTGTTGAGGGTGGAGGCCACGAACGCAATTAGGAACAGGATGATGGAAAAAACTCTGAACTCTGAAGCTAGTTGTTCTGCTTCTGAATTCTTCTCTTCGATGGTTTCTAATAGGCGTTGTTTTTCTTCCTGCAACATTTTCAGTTGCTGAGAAGCGGAGCGGTACTGCTCTACATTTCTCCAATTTTTCTTGTTGGCATTTTGATGGATGGTCTGCATCACTTCCTCAATATGCTGGTCGATTTTCTCCGTAGTCGGGATTCCTGTTACCGACTTGGCTTGTACGTGCTGTCCTTTCCATTCGGAATAAAAGACCGTTAACATCAAAGCAATGGCAATGATGGAGGCTTGGGATAGTTTTCGGTTTTCCTTGAAATATTGGATAGCGAAAAAAGAGTAATGATGCCCTAGTATCACAATAAACAGGGCGAGAGGAATTGCCAAGTAGAAGGGAAGGATACTGGCAAAAAATAAACAGGACACGTAACTACTATACAGTAATGACGCTAGGATTAGTGAATAATCCGCAATTCTTACTAACTTCACGATTGGTAATGTTTGAGCCCGCTTTTGGCGAAGCGGAACAATGAACTGATAGCAGTTGTACAATTAAAATCGGAAATTTTGGATTTCCTTTTTTAGCCTACTCGGCGTTAGAATATCATCACGTAGCTTTGGCTATGCTCTTCTATTCTGCCTTGATTAGACTAAAAAAATAATAATCCAACTTTTTCCAATTTCAAATGTGCAACAGCATAAAACAAATATTATCGAGATCCAATTGGATCTAATATTGGGTTCAATCTCTGAGTTTGGCGATGAAGAGATTGAACTTTTTTTGTGTCATTTCACTTTTTCCTTATTGAATCTACTAATGCAGATTTTATAAATAGTTCCGTTATTATAGTTTTCAAACCATCAAGAGTTTTGGCGATGATTGAGGGATTGATCACTACAATACGTAAAGAATATCTACATAGATTTTATCGGAAAAAAATAACAGGTTTTGATGTTTTGGGAGGGGGTGCACTTTGTGCACCCCCCTCTAGCGATACTCTAAAGGCCGATTTTACGGATTAGTGCATCTATATTTTCTTTGATGACCTTTTTTTCATCATCAGATAAATCTCGCTTTAAGTCCATTTCTGATAATTTGTCGATGGAGCTTTTCAGCGATTTATAGGTCAGTATTTTTGGTCTGTTGATGGGTGCTCTATCTGCAGGTTTTGGCTGTTCCTCACCTGTTGAGTTTGCATCTTCTTGTAGAGGCTCCTGTAATAGATTCTCAATTTCTTCCTGAGATAGATTGTCTATGTTTTTGGCTACCTCAAGGTAAGTGTCTTTTTTGATGCTGAAGTCTCCTTTCAAGAAAGACACTTTAAAAGCGGAAGAACATTCGTCAATCACTTTAGCGAGCTTGGAGAAGTTGAGAATGGTTCTTTCTCCCTTTCCAAATTCATCCGCTAAAATGGTTTTGGTTTTTCCTCCTTGACTTTTGTTGCCACCAATACCTTGTACATTGAAGTTGTATTTGGATCCAATGTAGTAAGCCGATTGGTTGTTGTTGAGGTTTCTTCTCCCCAATTGCAACTGCAACATGTATTCTTGTGCTTCCGCCAAAGAATCAAAAGTCTTATCTGGAGCCAAACGATAATCGGCACCTACTTCTTTTGCAAGGCGGTAACGGTGATGACCGTCTAAGATTACTTTGTCTCCAGGTTTTGAAGTTCTCAGTTCTCCATCTTCAGTAATTATCTCCAACTCTGCATCCATGATGGTCCACACTACTAAAGGCTCTCTTACGCCTTCTTCACGAATGGACTCACGTAAAATCGCTTCCTCACTTTCGGTAAGAGGAGAGATATAATCACGAAGTACTGGGCTGACCAATAACTCTATATTCAAATTATGCTTTTGTGCCTCCGTCGCTTGTGGAGGTGCGGCATTGGATCTTCCTAATTTTTTGGGAGTAAACATGGCTTAGTTCTTTTTGAGTGACATAACTTCTTTTGCTAAATCCTTGTAAGCTTTAGCTGCCTTACTTTTTGGTGCGTAATCAAAAACATTCTGCGTCAGCTCAATGGATTGTTTGAGGTGAGCATCTACCGGAATTTCAGTTTTGAAAACCACTTCCTCTGCACGTATGGCTGGTACGTATCCTTTGTAGATTTTTTCATTAGGTGCTGCTTTAATAATCAATACCCCTAAAATCTGTAAAGGATTGGAAGAATTCATTCTGTTGATCTGATCAATGACCAACTTGGCACCATCCAAACCATTGTACGCTAACTTACCTGGTTCTACCGGAATGATCACACTTTCAGATGCTTCCAAAGCTACATAATTCAGTACAGATAAGTTGGGTGGAAGATCAATAAAAATATAATCAAACTCCTCTTCTTCTTGTGCCAGTTTCTGACGTAGAACAGAATTAGGAATTGTTCTATCTTGATTCATTCGGATAGTCACTTCATCCAATTTAATAGAAGAAGGAATCAACGTCAGGTTGTCTTCAATTTTCAACTTCACATCTCCTAGCTCTGCATCTTCAATCAAAAGCGACTTCAACTCACGCACTGGCTCGTCTATTCCCAAACATTGTGATAAGTTACCCTGAGGGTCAAGGTCAATAAGCAATACTTTTTTTCCACTTCTAGCAAGTGCAGTACCTAAGTTCAACGTTGTTGTTGTTTTGGCTACTCCACCTTTGTTGTTCATGACAGAAATAACTGTACTATTCAGAATATTATCAATTCCAAAATTCTTTAATACAGCATATAGTTTTTCCAGATGTGCATCTGAAAAACTTTTTCTTCCTGCAAGAACAGCTGAGATAAGACCT
Organism: Flammeovirga aprica JL-4; assembly: GCF_012844305.1. Taxonomy (GTDB): domain Bacteria; phylum Bacteroidota; class Bacteroidia; order Cytophagales; family Flammeovirgaceae; genus Flammeovirga; species Flammeovirga aprica. Next base: position 17,092 of record NZ_JABANE010000067.1, on the reverse strand, counting down.
TGAGAAAGTCCTGCCATTTGCTCCAGCTTCGAGTGTTTTAAAAAGTCATTCTTCTTCAAGAATGAAATGATTCTTTTCTCATTGACCATTGTATTATCTTTTAGTTCGATACAATTGTACAAACATTTTTGTGTAATTGAAAAGAATTAGACTATTTTTTTTGTTTTAAATATATTTTTGACAAAATATTTAGTCTAAAGTGGGTTATTATTCGACTATTTCAACTACAAAATATTAAATCTTTTGATGATCTAAACCATCAATTGATAGCTAAATGCTAGTAGTTAGACCATAGTTTATATTTTAAATACAAGGAGGTTACACTCAAAAACATCAAATATGCTTCATAATGAAGCTAAATACTAAGAATACAAGTGATTAGACCATAACTAGTAACGTTAATCCTAGTAGATAGACCATTAATCTAGCCTCAATACATTATTATTCTATAGCTATTCACAGCTTTTGTACATTGTTAACGGACTTCTACTATGCTTTAGAACAGATCCTAGTAATATTACCATCATTAGATACTGAAATTAATCATTCCAAAATTAAAATTGTAACCAAAATCCTAGTCAAAATGCAAATACTAGTAATTAGACCACTGTTGAATCAGTTGGAAATACTATAATACAAGTAGTTAGACCATAAATAATGTGCATCAATGAGATAAATACAAGGAGGTTACTCTTAATACTAGTAGATAGACCACAAAAAGTGATTAATTTTGTTTTAATCTTTATTTTTAAGATTGATAAGTATAAAGTTTTGCTGGTAATACTACTTACAACACAAAAGCTTTAACTAAATCAATCAAAAAAAGAGAAGAAATAATAGATTCTTTATTTTACTTATTAAATACTTTATTATTTATAGTAGGTCGTAACCATCTGATAAATAGACAATTATAACACTTTGAACAAGTACTTAGACCATAATAATACAAGGAGGTTACTCTCTCGATACTAGTAGTTAGACCAATCAAATACAAGTATTCTGCACAAAAGCATAGGAAGTTGCACACAATCCTAGTAATTAGACCATAAATTTAAGTGAAATGTTATCTCATTTTTTATCTTAGTTATTTGGGTCATTATTAACGTACTTAATCTAAGTTTCTGATAAATAGAGTTTTATGTTATTAAACACAAGTAGATAGACCATGGTAATACAAGGTGAAGAGATTAGTCTAATGAGAGAACTTTACATAAAAGCATAGGAGGTTGCACAAAATACTAGTAGTTAGACCATTATTTTGAATAGAAGTTTGGATTGTACTTTCATAGATTGTTTAAACCTTGAAACAGAACTCCTTATTTAAGAAATAACAATCAAAACCAAAATATAACGAATCCTAAATACAAGGAGGTTACCTGATTAATACTAGTAAGAAGACCATAGATACAAGTAAAAGTCCGATGTTTTTAGGTGAAATCGTTGTAATTACTAATAAAAGTCCGTAAATATGTAATGGACTTCTGCTTGTATTTACTTTTTCTTAGCGGTTTAATTTTAAATGAAGACAAGCAGTTTTACAGCTCCACAAAATAATATTGTAGTACAGTTTCATTATCAAGAACAACTCTTAAAAGTAGAAAGCGATGGATAATCTTTTGACCAAAGTTTGGGTAAAGCGTCATAATACCTTGGTAAAGGCACATCAAAAAACAACCTTGAGTCTAATTGCTCAGAAGTTGTTATTTTTCTCTTTTACGTTGAAAGAACAAGATCTTGATGAAACACTGGAGTTTAGAGTTGCTGATTTTTTGGGAAGAGCTCCAGGTGGAAAAGATATTAAAAATATTGATCAGGCATGTGATGAGTTGTCTTCTGCAAAAGTGAGACAAGGGAGTGGGATCAATGATGCTGATTACGAAGCAAATGACTTCAATAGAAAATACATTGCACTTTTTGATACCATAGAAATCAATAAGACGAAAGTATCTTTTAAGTTTAACCGCACTTTCAAAAGTTTTTTAGGACCTACTTCAAATTACACGCTTTACCTTTTTGGTAATTTGAAGGATATACGTTCACCTCATGCGGTAAGACTTTATGACTACTTGATTGGTGGTGTAGGAAAGTATACAGAACGTTTAGTAGAGCTAAATGAGTTGAAATCTATTTTGGGTGTTGCAGATCGAAAATCATATAATGTTTTTAATACTTTCAAAAACTCTGTTTTGGAACCTGCTGTAAATGGCATCGATGAACATTCGGATATTCACCTTTCTTATACACCTGTTCGTAAAAGTGGTAGAAAGTATACGCATATTCTTTTTAAGTTTAGGAAGAAGATAATTATAGCTAAAGATACTACCGCCAATACTGATGGGGGAGAAGAGGCCTTGAATGCAGTCAACCGACAAAAGATTGCATCTATGAGGGATTTAAAACTTCCTGAGAATATTATTGAAGCGACGATCAACGTGCTTTTGAAAGAACAGTCTGAGGTGATTGATATTACGGCTCATCAGATGGAGATTCCCCAAATGGAAAACGCTCCAATGGGAAGTAGTCAAAATGAAACTGCAAAAACACCTGCAGGCAAGTTTGTTCCGGTTGTGATAGAATGCCCTCAATACGGTAATGACAAGCAACTATTTGCAGAGCTTTCGAGTAAACTGGCTAAAAAACTGAATTACTTTGGGGAGTATGATTTCTCTACTAAGAAGTACGGTGAGTGGCATCAGGTGTATGTGGAGGTACTCAATGAAGAACTTTCTTTCTTCTTTAAGGAAATGAAAGCGGTAGGCATTGGCAATAAGGTGATTGATATGGCCTTGAAAGATTTTGTGGCTACGCTGGAGAATGATCAGATTCTTAGACCACTGAGAAAGGAACTCAAAGACTTGAAAAATGCGATCAGAAACAATGAAATGTTCCCGAATAGAAATAGCTTTAATAAGATGATTAGAGAGTGGGGGGAGTAGAGATCTGAGTGAATTTTTGAACTATGTTAGTGAGCTCCTAGAGCTCAGTATTTTTTTATAAAACTGTGTATTATAAGTATGAAATTTTACGAGAAAGATAATTTCTTTGTTCTTTTAGGGGAGAATGAAAAAGCTCCTTTTGGAGGGTATTTATATGAGCTCAAACTTTCAAGGAATATAGGAAAACATTCAACAGAGATAATACCAAAATTAGATATTAAGATAGACTCATGTGGTGGAGGGGGATATAGTATAACTACTACTATACTTTATAAAAATGAATATACAATTAAAATTCCTGTAGATGATAATGTATTTACAAACAGCAAATTTTCTTATCCGTTTTCTTAATGAGTAATCTCAAGGTGATAGCGATGAAGTTTTCTTGAGGTATTTAAAAGTAAGTTTAGAAAATGCAGAGGAAGAGGACAAACAGTACTATTATGATGTAAAAAGCAAACTTGGGAAAGGTGGGGATTATGAAGAATTACAAGCTGAAAACAAAAAGCTGAAAAAGAAAATCAAATCACTCAAAAAAGAAAGAGACGAGTATAAGGAACTAATTAGTTTATTTAAAAGTAAGCTTGATGTATAATATTTGTGGGGACAAATGAAAATATGGATAGGTTAGACACTAAAAAAGCCTATCCATTTTTTATATCTTGAATATTAGATGAAAAATTGACTCTAAATTAACTTTGTACATAATAGTTTTTTATCTGTAAAAGACATTTAAAAATGTCTATTTGAAATAGATTTTTCTATCGGTAATATATGTTAACAAAGTGTAAAATCGTTTTTAAAACAACTATATTTTATTTATTAAATTGAGGTAACAGTCAATGATGAGTAGAACTATTAGTGTCTTATTTTTTAGTATAAACTTATGGCAGATGTAAAAAATATAATTAAGCTATTACAATTACTTTCAAGAGAAGAGGGTGTTTCTTTACAAGAATTAGAGGAGGTACTGGAAATGAAGGATAAAGGTATATATAAAAACTTAACTTCATTGATAAAAGCAGATATTGAAGTAATAAAAGTAAAACCAGGACATTGGAGAATAAGACAAGAGGAACTTTTAGGACTGTTTGATTTAAGTAGTGATGATTTAGTAAAAGTTGACCAAATAAAAGAAGCAATTATTGATGATAAGTGTGTAAACTTAATAGCATATCAAAATTCTAAAGGTTATACAGGTGACTTTAAAGTGGAACCAATTTCTTTATTTGATCGAAACAGGCGGTTATGGTGTTTTGATCTTAAAGATCATCAATTGAAACAGTTTAAATTAAGTAGAGCTAGATCTATTGAGATTACCACAAGGCCTAGGTACAATAAAGACAGACATCTATCTGTTCAATGTGATATTTTTGGAACAGCTTCTAATGAGGTAAGAAAAATCTCTTTTTTATTGACAACACTAGGATATCAATTGATGAGGGAGACATATCCTGAAAGCGGACAATACCTTACTGAAATCAATACAAGAAATGATAATTTCATTTATAAATATGAAGGTGAAGTATTTAGTTATAATGGGGTAGGAAGATTTATTCTTGGGATACCTGGTCATGTGAAGGATATAAAGCCAAAATCACTACTTCTTCATGTTCAAGAAGAAGTAAAGAGATCTTATTATTCATGAAATTACATACTTATTCTCCATTATGGAGAATAAGAGGATTATTATTTTAAATCAACAAAACGCCAAGGTGTTTTTATTGTGTTTTACCCTTTTAAAAATGAGATTAGCATATCAATAACAAAATATATAATGCATAAACAACTAAAACTTCGGTGCATTACGGAAAATGCCAAATTGACTTATAATTTCCCTACAGTTATTGGGAATATTGTCAATAAGAAGATTTCAGAGGTTGATCCTGAATTAGGAAAAAAACTTCATAAAGGTGGAATCAAATATGGAAATGGTCATTCAGCTAAACTATTTATAGCGAGGCTAAGGCCTCTTAATTATTCTACATTGGAACATTGTATTCAAGTGAAAGGATATGAGTATGTTCTGGATGTTAGATTTTATGATCCTAATCTGTCGAAGGCTTTTAACAAAGCTATTTTGCTAGAAGAGACCTTTTATTTAGCCGATAAATATGGAACTAAAGTTTTCAAAATTGTTGGAGAGAAAAATATGAAGGTTCCTCATTTCTCAAATAAAATGAAATATAAGTTACGTTCACCTTCTTCGTTATCAGAAAAGAAAAAAGATGAGAAAAAAGGCAGAGTTATTCGACCTAATGAACCAATTTTTATTGAAAAGCTTCAAGATCACTTTTTAAGAAAGACAGATATTCTTTATCAGTTTGGAGTGAAAGATGAGGGGATGGAAGAAGGCATAGAAGACCTGCGATTCTCTTTAATTGGAAATAAGATAAAAGAAAAACGTTTATACTTTACTCCTTCAAGTAGTGAAAAGGCAGTGGGGATAAAAGGTTATGAATATGATTTTGAGTTAGTCGCTCCAATACCTATTCAAAAGCTTATTTATTATGGAGGGTTTATGGAGAATACAGCAAGAGGATTTGGTTATTTAGATGTATTACAAAACTAACATTATAAAAAAATGAATTTTGAAATCGTCAAGGGGATGTTTGTTCTTGAAAAAACACAACAGGTGTTGGATCAGCTTTTCAAGACATTGTTTCCTGCATTGATCGAACAGTATGGAATACGAGAAGCTAAAGGCTATTTTAAGACTGATAAGATAGTTTATGATAGTTATGATATGCCTTATCATATTCATATTCTGCAAGGACTTTTTCCTAGTATTCAAGTATTTGAAAAGAGTATTATTGGTTTAGGTGAAGAATCAAATGATGATTATGAGGTTTGGTTAAAGGTATTTTGTCTAGGCTTTTTCCTACATGATGCAAATAAATTGATTGATGGATCACTTTTACATGCTTTTAATGAAATAGCAGATGATCAGGATAATCTTCATGAGAAGCTCAAGATCACCACTTTTTTTGCTGAGGTAAATGACTATTGGGGAGATATACAAAATGTAGCTCTTAATGCCGAAAATAGAACATCTGTAGCATCAGCTATGAGAGAAATGACTCTTCCTAATGGTATTTCTAACCTTTTTGAAAAGCTATCAAGGTTTGCAGATAAAATAGCTTCGATGGGGGGGGCTATTCAATATAGTAGACAAGAAGATGGATCTCTGGTTGAATCAAAAAGATATGCAGATGGATATCATAATGTAAGAGGAATGTATTTACACATTAAGGGTTTACTAGAAAGCTTAGGAATGGACCTTGAATTGAATTACGTTTCCTTGCATGAGAATCCCTTTAAGATGTTATCTAAACAAGCTCTTTTTGGTGTTTTACTAGCTTTACAGGAGTCTAATAGACAGATACTAGGAATAACTAGGAATGGTATTATTTTTTTCGGGAAACCATTTGATAAAGAATTAGTAGAAAGATCAATTGATTTTGCGAATGACAGTGAAGAGTTAGATGTAGCTAATCTTATAAAAATAGATCACCAAACCATCAATTTCGATTTTATCAGCAAGAAACCTTTGAGTGAGGATATTTGGAATGATGTATTGATGGAGGATGAAAGGGTTTCCAATAAGTTTTTATCAATGGCTTCAAATGGCGCATCTAGCTTTTCAAGTGGGGATGGGTTTCAAAGTCTACTAGAGTTAATTGAAAAGCTAAAGCTATCATCTTATATCGACTCTAGATTTGATGAAAAAAAACAGAAGGTTTACCTGATGTTTACCAATGTAGATTCTGATGAAGGAAAGCTTTTTAAGTCATTAGTGTGCTTGAAGAAAACACTATTTTTAAATGAAAATGGAAAGAAGGTAAAAGCATGGAAGAATAACTTTGATACTTTTAGTAAAAGTGATGAACCATTTTATGATGCTTGGGAATGGGAAGTTCAAAGTGAAGAAGGTAAGATATTATCTACTCCAAATGAGGTTACTGAATATTTCAAATCTTATGTAAAAGCACCTAGTAACCTTCTTAAAACGCTTTATGCTATTATATGGGCAGAAGGAGTAGTAAGTGGTTTGATAGGTGACGATCCAGAGGAAGTAGCGGAGGAACACCTTGAAAATATGATGGATCAACTTAATCCAAATGAAGAAGACCATCAAGGTAATGAGAGTTCTAATGATATTTCAGAGATAATATCAACCTATCTTGATTATCCCAACTCTAATAATAAGTTATGGGAAAAAGATCTTTTTATTCCTGAAGCAGAAGAAAGGTGTGTTCTGACTAATTCTTATGCAACAGAAAACTATAGGGAAGTCAAAGCTTTTGGTTTAAAAGCTACAGGATATAGCAGAAGAGCTCCATCTTATTTAAGTTTAGCATCTCCCAAAACAAAAATTTCTAATATCGCTATCTCTGAAAATCAGATTCGGAAAAAATACTTCCCGAATGGAAATCAAAAGGAGGCTCATATAGCAGTATATAGAGATTTTTGTGAATGGGGTTTTGGCTTACCACTTCAGAATAACATGCTTGAAGTGATCGCAGTAGTAAAGGATGACATAAAGATTGAAGATCATAAAATCAAGGTTGATAATGGGGCTATTTTAGATCAGAAACATCATGAGTATGAGTTGATGGATGTAGGTAAAGATGTAAAGTCTCAGTTCTATTTTATCAGTAAAAATATTCGAATTGCTTCCAAGCTTGGTATAAGATGTTTCGTTACAAGTATCATGACCCCTTATCGTCCTCATAAGGCAATTTTTCATTATGAAAATGCTCCAAGGTTCGCCAAACAACTTGGATGGGATAAGGTAAGACTTTCTGAAATTGAAGACGTAGTTAATGAAATTTCTATCATTTGGGAATTATCAAAGGTAGGTAAGAATCTTAATTCCGGGTATATTCTTGCTTACTCTGGAGATCGGAATCATTTATTTCGACTGTATGGTGATTACGTTAAAAGAGTTGAAGCAAAGGAAAAAGAGAATAAAGCAAAAATCTTAATTGGCGGTATCAAGAAAAGAATTAAAACATTTATTGAATCAAAACCACAATATTTTTCAAATATGATTTCGATGAGCAAACTGGCTGAAATAGCTGTTTCTATTAAAAGAGAAAGTGAAAACTCTTCACAACAAAGTAAGATTATTAGATTAGCATTAAATGCTATGAAAGTAGCTTCAAGGGATAATCCATCAGAACAAGAATATATTGTAACGATGGTGGCAGGTGCATTACATAAGTCTTTTCAATCGGATAAATATCTAACTAATAACCAAATAAGAAGTGCATCAAGAGCATTTTCTGAACTGTTGTATGATATGTATATAAATGAATGGGGAGGTAGTTTTCCTGCTAAAACAAAAGAGAAGATGTTGATCGATCAATTTGCTTTTATCTACTCTGAGAAAGTAGCAGAGTATCTTGAAAGAAAGGAAGCTGACAAAAAATCAAGTAACTAATTATAAACACTGGTAAAAAAAATCATGAAAGAATTATTTAAAGTAATTAAGGATAAAGGTTTATTTATTGATAATCTTAAAACTAATCAACTTGGGTGTATCAAAATAGCTATCGTTAGAGAGGTAGTTAACCCAATGATTATTAGAAGTACCTCACCGGATGAGGTGTTGAGTTATAAATTTCCATCAGGAAGAGAAGTACTTGAAATCCCTGCTAGAAAATTAAAGAGTAGAGAGAAGTTACGTGGTTTAAAACAAACTCGTTTGTTTGATGCTGTTAGTGAAGAATTACATTATAATTCTATCAAGAAGAGTGATTACTTAGCGAATGTCAATTCAATAACGTTTGGTGATTCAGTCACACAATCAGGTGATGCAGTAGGGTTGCCTTCAAGAGTTGTGTATGATTGGGGGTATTCTATACAGGATGTCAATGATATTTCTGATACTTTACAACATAATGCTTTAGGTGAAAGTGGTACAATGTGGAATGAAGAAGATGGAGGTCTTAGACAATCTTTATTCCAGGTGCAATATGTAAAACAAGGAGCTTTAATTCCTCATTTTATTACGTTGGAGAATGTTACTCCTATTATGTTGTTTCACCTTCTTTCAGCAGTGATCTATGAAAATAGATATGGTGCACAAAGTAGAACAACGGGTATGAATATGGTGAATCATATTGTTGGTGTTGGATTTGGTAGAGAAGAAGCGGGTATTAATAGCTATTTGATCTCAAGAGATTGGGATAATTCTATGGAACCTACTCTTGGTAATGTAAGTAAGAAGGTTTCAGAGACTATGAAATCTTTTTATGGTGAGAATCTGCTTGATGGTGAAGAAGTAGTCAAAGCTGTTAAAGGCATTTGGGAAAGTGGTAAGAATTTGGAAAAAGAATACAAAGAATTCCAGAATTTATCAGAGAAATTCCTTCAAGATATAGGGGTGATGAAAGGTAAAAAGAAACGTTAGGCTTTAGGATATGTAAAGGAGGTTGTGAATCACAATCTCCTTATGTTCACTTTAATTTAGAAAAAGATGCATGTATATACAATAGAGCTTACGTTACTAAATCATTTATTTTACAATACAGAAAACTCCAATGGGGTTTATACTGCTCCATTTATTGGCGATTTGGCACTAACCTATGCTTTAAGAAAAGTGTTGGTTGAAAATTGGGAAACGCCAGAATATAGAAGAAAACCTTTCTATCAGGAGATTAAGGATTGGGGGTTTTACGTTTCTGTAGCTTCTCCGGTAGATTATACTTATACGGAAGTATACACCCGAAATACCTTATTTAATGTTGACGGGTTTGTGAATACAGATGCGATTACAAAAAGTAGTAAATCTCCATTTGTATCATTGTTTTACACTCAGGGTGTAGCTGTAGGAAGTGTGTTCGAGTGTCAGGTTTTTAGTAGAGAACCACTTGAAATACCTTCCGTTTTGAGAGTGGGTAATGGAAGAGAAACACTTATTAGTTTAAGAGAAAAAAGTCAAAAACCTGATACCTTATGGTTGAATATTTTTACCCAAAAGGAAGTATTCAATAACCTTGGAAAAGTGGCTGACCTAATACAAGATGAACCCTATGAAAAAGCCTATGTATTGGAACAGTATGTTTTATTGAAATATATTTCTCCCGATACAGCTATCAAGATTATGGAGGATTCTTTACAACCTGTTAATTCATAGGTATTATGATTTCTGATAATGTGATCACATTAAAACTTTCACCTCAGTATGTAAAGCAGACTGAGGTGAAAGAAAAATTTCGTGATAGAGGAAAAACATTTGAGGCTAATATGCACAAGTCTCAATTGATCTTACGAGATAAGTTTAACGCTTTGCCATTATATACTTTTCTATATGCACCTACTGGAACAGGTAAGTCTTATGGTTTTGTATTTCCGGTGCTTATGGACAGAGGAAGCAATAAGAAAAAAGGTCTTTTGGTATTACCGACGAATACTCTGATTGATGAATTGCAAGAAAATTTTTCGATCACTTTTAAAGATTTAAAAATCAATAAACTGACAGGTAAATCTTTAGATGAAGCAGAGAAAAAGGGAAGTAAAGACCGTTGGGAGTATTGTTTGGAGTTAGCCGAAAGTTCTGATATTCTAATCACAAATCCAGATATCTTAAACTATGCAATGCATGGTGGATATGATAAAAATATCAAAAGAAGCATGGATAAATGGTTGAATAAATCATGGAAAAACTCGGGAGGTAAAACAATTATTCATTTTCTTAAACGCTTTGATTTTTTTGTATTTGATGAGTTTCACTTATATGATGAAGAACAGATTGCGAATATTCTGACATTAGCCAAGCTCAGAGAATGTTTTATAAGAAATTCAGCCAGGTTCTTATTTGTTTCTGCAACGCCAGAAAGGAAGCTGGAACAAGTATTAGAAAGTGAAAATGTTGCGATAAAGGATATTGAACAATGTTTATCGGATGATCATAAAAAAGTCAACAAGAATCATTATACTATCCTGGAAGAAAAGATCATTCAAAAATCTGAAAGATCAAGAAAAATAAGAGGAGGAATTGATGTTGAAATTGTAAAGGCAGATTCATTTTTAGATGTAATTGTTAGTAAGGCAGAAGAAGTAATCGAGAGAGTAAAAGAAGGGGAGAAAGTCCTTATTATCTTTAATGCATTACATCAGCTGAGTCATCTAAAGTCATCAATTGAAGAACTTTTTGGAGAAGATAAAATTAGAGTAGTAACTGGATATCATCAGTTACAAGAATCTGATAATGAAAAACCAATAATACTTGCTACAAGTAAAGTGGAGGTAGGAGCAAACTTTGGTGTCGATTATGGTTTGATGCAAACGGGTTTCAACAGTAGGTCATTTATTCAAAGATTTGGACGGTATGCTCGTGGTGGAAAAGATGGTAAAGTAGTTATACATTATGATAGCTCATTAAAAGGAGGAAAAAAGTCTATGACGACTTGTTTTACTTTACTTAAAAAAGAATTAACTAACTCTGCAGATCAGTTGGACCACCTTGACTATAATACCTTTGTCGAAGCAATACGAGTAAGTATGGATGATCCTAAGTTTTATAAGGAGAAGGTGCCTTTACTTTATGGCGAATATCTATTTTCTGTTTTTAAAAATTTCAAGGAGAATAATAATTACGAGAGTTTTAAAATTTTTGAGGAAGGACTTTCAAAATATTTAGACTCCTCTAAGTTGCCTGAAAAAACGAAAAAACGTTATCAATATTATCTGAAAATCAATTCGACTATCTACCATCTTTCAAAACAATACCCTCAAGAAGGTAAAGAATGGAGTAGGTGGTGGAATGATTATTTAGAAACCTATTTGACCTTTAGAGGATCGATTCCAATAGTGAAGGTAATAGATATGGATGAAGGAGGATTGGAGACACAATATAGTATTGAATGGATTCTAACACATAAAGACATTATTGAAGATAAAGAGGTTAATGGTGAAAGAATAATTGTGGTAGACAGGATGTTGGAGTCAAGAAACACTGATATCCAATATGAGATTGCTACGATGCCTTACATTGGAGCTGAACACTATCGTTTTTTAAATTTTAAAGAGCGAAAAAAACCTTCGGATGCTTTTAAAAATAGACTTAAACTTCTTGGGGATAAAGGGTCAGGAAGAAGTATTTCACCATTTCGACTAGAGCAGAAGAAGCTTGTCGCTTTATTAAAAGGGCTGATTCAAACGTTCTCTGAGAAAAGGTTTAAGGTAGTAGATGTAAGAGGAAGTGATAGAAACTTTATCTAAGTTCTTTTTATCTTAATACGTTTTTTGACATCTTGAAAACAACTTTTATATGGTTACTGGACAACATATACATTACCTGCATATCTGCAAACGTAAGCTTTGGCTCCTATTGAAGGGTATCAGTATGGAAACTTCATCGGAAAGAGTATTGGAAGGAAAACATCTTCATGATACTGCTTATAAACAAAGGGCAGAGAAGTGGAGGGAGATAGACCTGGGGTGTGGTAAAATTGATTACTTCGACCCGAAAACGAATACTGTTATGGAGGTCAAAACATCGGATAAAATGGAGTGGGCGCATGAAGCACAGGTTCTTTTTTACCTCTACACGTTAGAGCAAATGGGAGTAGAAAAGCCCAATGCTCGATTGGAGTATCCGTTGCTTCGAAAGACAAAGGAGTTAGTGATGAATGATGGATTAAGAGCTGAAGTGAAAAAGTGGAAAAATGAGGTAGAAGAGTTATATCAAATTACTGATTGCCCTCCTTGTATTGATAAACCTTTTTGTAAAAACTGTTCATTTCATGACTTCTGCTATATAGGGCATGAGTCTTGAAACAAACCCATAGATTATTACATCAATGAAAAAGCCATATTATTTTTTAAACCCCGGAAGAGTTTCAAGGAAAGACAATACTTTGAGATTTAAAAATAAAGAGGGTAAACAACGTGTTTTACCTGTTACGGATATTGAATCTATTTATTGTTTTGGGGAGCTGGATGCCAATACTACATTTTACAATTTTATGGGTAAAAATGGTATACCAGTCCATTTCTTTGATTATTATGAACACTATACAGGTTCCTTTTACCCAAAGGAAAAACTTTTAGCGGGGCAAGTACAGGTTGCTCAAACACTTCATTATCATCATAAAGCGAAAAGGATTGTTTTGGCACAACGTTTTGTGGATGGGGCATCTTCTAATATTCTTAAAAACTTACAATATTATAGAAGAAGGGGAATGGATCAGCTTTCAATTATCATTGAGCAAATTGAAGAATTAAGATTGAGTATTCCATTTTCAAGAAAAGTACCTGAACTTATGGGAATAGAAGGGAATATACGTCAGGTTTATTATCAGGCATTTGATTCAATAATCAAGGATTTCAGAATGGATGGCCGAAGTAAACAACCTCCAAAAAATGAAGTGAATGCTTTAATTAGTTTTGGTAATATGATGTGTTATACTACTTGTATGGATATGTTGTATCATAGTCAACTCAATCCAACTATTAGTTTCTTACATGAACCTGGTATGAGGCGTTATTCTTTGGCACTGGATCTGGCTGAAATCTTTAAACCTATTTTAGTAGATCGCCTTATCTTTTCAATGTTGAATAAAAGAGTTATTCAAGAGCATGATTTTCAGAAAGAATTGGGTAAGTGTGTTTTGAAGGATACTTCACGACAAAAGTTTTTGGAAGCCTATGATATGAAACTGAAAGAAACAATCAAGCATAGAGACTTACAAAGAGAGGTGTCCTATAAGCGTTTAGTTTTATTGGAATGCTATAAATTAATTAAACATATTCTTGATGTAGAAGAGTATCAACCTTTTAAAATATGGTGGTAACTAAAAGTAAGATTAAAGATGTATATAATATTGTGTTATGATATTGATGTAAAAAGAGTTGGTAAGGTATTAAAGACCTGTCGTAGGTATTTGCATTGGGTGCAAAATTCTGTTCTAGAAGGGGAACTGACAGGTCTGGAGTATCAGCAATTGAAAGACGAATTGAATGATATTATAGCCAATAATGATAATGTAAGGGTATATTCAGTTCGGGCTGAGAAGTGGATGAAGACTGAAATTCTGGGTGATTCACCTGTAAATACCTCTTCTTTTTTATAACCTTGGGTTGTCGACCTCCCAAGAATTGTTCTTTGACATTCTCTGACTATATAAAAAATATAGTTTTTGTGCATTTCGGATATGTTCTACCCGGTTGTCGAAGGTAGGGGGTAATCTTATTATTTTGGGTCGACAATATTAGGAATGGAAATACTAGTTATTAATGTAGGATTAAAGCTTATATGAGCTGTTTTTTTCTTACTTTTGTACGGCTTCTTATTATGGCATGTTGCCATTACGATTTTACCCAATTCTTTTGATATTTCTAGGGATGTATACTTCTTATTATGGCATGTTGCCATTACGATACATAGTAAATGTACTGAGTAAAAAAAGAGTTAAACCTTCTTATTATGGCATGTTGCCATTACGATGTAACTCTTAACCCCTCACTTGTAAATGGTGGCGTACTTCTTATTATGGCATGTTGCCATTACGATTAAGTTGTTTTGAGTACTTTAAGTCACTTGCAATACTTCTTATTATGGCATGTTGCCATTACGATGTTAGTGCAAACAATAACATTGATCCAATGAGCAACTTCTTATTATGGCATGTTGCCATTACGATAGAAACCAAGGAAACAATTTTAAAAAAGATTAGCGACTTCTTATTATGGCATGTTGCCATTACGATGTTTTTCCTCAACTGGTTTTTTATTCCACTTGTTAGGCTTCTTATTATGGCATGTTGCCATTACGATAACGTTTCCAAAAATACCTCTCAATCTTCTATATGCTTCTTATTATGGCATGTTGCCATTACGATAAAGGTACATTGCTATCTGGATCAATAGTTTCTAACACTTCTTATTATGGCATGTTGCCATTACGATTTGCCTCATTAATGATAAGCAAATCAGACTCTAACTTCTTATTATGGCATGTTGCCATTACGATATATTCACGTTCGGCGTTATGGTCTACCTTAAAAGGCTTCTTATTATGGCATGTTGCCATTACGATGAAAGTCAGGTGCTTTTTTTATTTATAAAAAGAGCACTTCTTATTATGGCATGTTGCCATTACGATGTAAGCACACTGCTCTGGGCAACTAACTAAAGAATCCTTCTTATTATGGCATGTTGCCATTACGATAGAATATGGCAGAATAGGTAAATATGATATTGAACTCTTCTTATTATGGCATGTTGCCATTACGATTGGATACGTGACGGTTGGATTACAGAACACCCTTCCTTCTTATTATGGCATGTTGCCATTACGATGTGAAATCTTCAGTCTCTGCAGAAACATCAGAAGTGCTTCTTATTATGGCATGTTGCCATTACGATACGAATGAACCACTTATACCAATCTTCGCCGTTAAACTTCTTATTATGGCATGTTGCCATTACGATGCTCAGTTAATGCGTAGGTCAATTGCTTTTGATCCACTTCTTATTATGGCATGTTGCCATTACGATGAAGTTGAGTTTGTTGATGTTTTATTGGAAAATGTACTTCTTATTATGGCATGTTGCCATTACGATTCCATTAGATGACTCTCCCTCTATTTTTATTTCTTTACTTCTTATTATGGCATGTTGCCATTACGATTTCTTGAATTCAAACATTTCAAAAGAAATATCTAACCTTCTTATTATGGCATGTTGCCATTACGATAATGAATTTGCTACCGCTTGCGTTTCGCGTAGTTCGTCTTCTTATTATGGCATGTTGCCATTACGATAATGAATTTGCTACCGCTTGCGTTTCGCGTAGTTCGTCTTCTTATTATGGCATGTTGCCATTACGATATACCCACGATAGAACAAGATATACAGACACTCTTCTTCTTATTATGGCATGTTGCCATTACGATAGAAGGATGTTGAGTTATCCAACCGTCCCTAATCCAACTTCTTATTATGGCATGTTGCCATTACGATATAGTTTCCACCGCCGGAAACGATAAAGAGGCACCACTTCTTATTATGGCATGTTGCCATTACGATGAATCATTTATATCAATTTCAATAATATCTGCAATCTTCTTATTATGGCATGTTGCCATTACGATACCCCTGTTTTGGTTAGATGTAGAGAAACTTCCGCTCCTTCTTATTATGGCATGTTGCCATTACGATTAGTTTTGATACTTTAGTCAAAGATGCATTTGCACGCTTCTTATTATGGCATGTTGCCATTACGATGCCACTAAGGAACATTGGATATATAAACGTTTCTTCTTCTTATTATGGCATGTTGCCATTACGATACTCTTATTTCGTTAGAGACTAGATATAAATACATTCTTCTTATTATGGCATGTTGCCATTACGATGCCCCAAATGCCGTGAGAAGTATTTGAAAGAGGGACTTCTTATTATGGCATGTTGCCGTTACGATGCCACTACTTCAACAGATACTCTTGGAACAGAATCACTTCTAATTATGGCATGTTGCCATAAATTTAAACAAACCTCCACCGCAAGGCCGTGGAGGTTTTGTGATTACTGTGAATTTTTACTCTTATTCATCTGACCTTATATCTTTGAGTCTTTAATCTTTAATTCCCTCCTCAAGTAATTCTCCATCTTGACCCAAGTCTTTTGAATACGGATCTGCTTTTTGATCATTGCAAAGCAGTTTTGCATCATGGTGTTGTAGACTTGCGGATCTTGGTTAGCCTCCTTCCAGAATTTGATGGAGAGTTCCTGGTAGAAATCACTGTAGCGTTGCTTGGTTTGGCAAAATGCTTTGAACTCTTGTAAGGTGTTGATTTTGAGTAGGGGGTTACTTTTTGAAGTCGCTTTCTTTTGAGCTGTATGAGCCGATTGGAAGATCATTGAGGGATATTCTCTAATACGGTAAGAAAGTGCGTCCTGCCAAGTGTGTGAGGTTTTAAACTCCTCTTCTTTATTATTGTAGTACGAGATAAAATCTTTGACCTTCTCTTTGTCGATTTTACGGCTGAGGTTGTTTTGCTTGACGTATTGCACCGCAAAATCATAACATTTTTCGGTAATGGATGATTTAGGTTGATTCTTTGTTATATGTATATGAGACATTACAAAGAAATACGTTGTCCTCACTGTGAAGGCAACGATATAGTGAAAAATGGTCATAG